>DATIFK010000100.1:0-3483 GCA_035455265.1 Anaerolineales bacterium | reverse complement strand
ATCCCCACGACCCCATAGGATCGCAGCGCCGCCTGGGCGGCGATGGTCGAAATCGCCCGCGGGCTGATCAGGACGCGGCCTGGGGCGGGGGAATCATCCGTCATGGAAGCAGCCTCTGGGAACCGCCTGGGATGGAGAGTGTGGTATCATTCGGCGGCTTGCATCAAGACCGAGCGAGAAAGGACCTTTCGACGATGGCGAAGTGCGCCAACTGCGGCAAGACGACGACCTTCGGGCACAACCGGAGCTTCTCGATGCGGGCCACCCGGCGCAAGTTCGAGCCGAACCTGCAGCGGGTGCGGATCCTCGAGAACGGGCGGCTGGTCCAGAAGACGTTGTGCGCCAAATGCATCAAGCGATTGGCTCGGGCTTGAGGCCCGATCCTCCTGTGAGTTGGGCAGGGCCGCCGTCGGGCGGCCCTGCTGGTTAAGCGCCGGCCGGGCTTCGCTCCAGGGCGTCCCGAAGGGACTGGAGGCCGGCCTGGATACCTTGCGGATGTCCGAAGATCGCGCTGGCCGCGACGAACGCCTCGGCCCCGGCGCTCGCCGCACGGCCGATCGTCTCGGGCGAAATGCCGCCGTCGACCTCGATCCACGCCGTCGACCCCGCCGCCTCGCGCATCGTCCGGACACGCGTCAGCTTGGCCGGGGTGCCCTCGAGGAACGGTTGGCCATAGGCTCCCGGGTTCACGCTCATCACCAGGACGCGGTCCAACAGCGGGAGGACGTCCTCCAGCGCCGCCACCGGAGTCCCCGGGTTGAGGGCCGCGCCCGGCTTCACGCCCAGCTCGCGGATCGTCTCGAGGGTGCGGTACAGCTGGGGGCAGGCCTCGACGTGGACCGTGAGCGCGTCGGCGCCGGCGTCCCGAAACGCGGTGAGCTGCGTCTCCGGCCGGTCCACCATCAGATGGACGTCGAGCGGCAGGCGGGTCGCGCGTCGGCAGGCCTCGACCACGAAGGGCCCCATGGTCAGAGCCGGCACGAAGTGTCCGTCCATGACGTCGATGTGAATCCAGTCGGCGCCGCCGGCCTCGGCCGCCTGCAGAGCGGAACCCAGTTGAGTGAAATCGGCAGCCAGAATAGACGCCGAAAGGATCGGTCGACCACGCATGTGCGGCAATCTTACCGTTGCCCCAGGCAAATGACAAGCCGCGGGGTCGAGGAGGCAGGGCGGCGGGGCGGCGGGGCGGATGGGCCGTCTTCGAAGGGGGCTTCCCAGGCGGCGCTCGCGTGCCGGATTTGGTAGACTAGGTGGGTGAGATGCCGATGTAGGGGGGATGTAAGGTCGCTCAGCGCTCAAAACAAGGGATACTGAGCCCAGACGGACGGCTTCCGGCAAGCGGAGGACACAGTCCCGACCTGGAATCGGCGCGGCGCGAGCTGCCTCATCCAAGCCTGACGTCCTTCGAAGGTCTTATCCTCGATCCACCACAGGGCTGGAGGCAGACAACGCGATTGACCATGGTCAGGCAGCTCGAGCCCATCCGTCCACAGGGAAGCCCGCGGAGGCGCGCTGCGGAGCGGCGCGCTTCGGCGTGAGGCGGCCGCTTTGATGAACGTGTTCCGATCGCGCCCTCCGGCCCACGGCGAGTCCGGACGTCCCGCCGGGGGCGACCGCGCCGGGCAGCTGGAAGCGCAGCTCTCCCACCTCCGGGCCGTGCTGCGCATGACGTCGGCCCTGACCTCCACCCTGAGCTACGAACGGGTCCTCGACATGGCGCTGGATGCCGGGATGACGGCCCTGTCGCCTGCGGGCGAGCCGGACCCACGGATGGTCTGCGCCCTGTTGTTGTTCGAATCCGATGAGCTGCACATTGCCTCGTCGCGCGGCCTCTCGGCCTCGGACCAGCGCAGCGCCTTCCCGGCTGCCCGAGGCGTATTGGCGCGGGCGCTGTCGTCGGGCAGCCTCGAGCTCGTCCCCGAGCCGTCGCGCGACCCGGAGCTGCAGCGCCTGGCGTCGCTCCATGCCTGTCACGCCGCCGTCTGCATCCCTCTGGCGCTGGGGATGGACGTCTTTGGCGCGCTCGTCTTCGCCCACCCGCAGGCGGAGATGTTCACCGACGATCGACTGGAGATGCTCGAGGCGGTGACCGCCCAGGCCATGGGTGCGTTGCAGAACGCCCGACTCTACGGCGACCTGCTGCTGGAGAAGGACCGGATCACCGAGATCCACGAAGAAGCGCGCAAGAAGCTGGCGCGCGATCTGCATGACGGGCCGACCCAGTCGATCAGCGCCATTGCCATGCGGGTCAATTTCGCCCGCCGCCTGATGGAGCGGGATGCGCGCGCCGCTGCCGACGAGCTCTTCAAGATCGAGGAACTGGCCCGGCGCACCACCAAGGAAATCCGCCAGATGCTGTTCACCCTTCGCCCGCTGGCCCTCGAGTCGCAGGGCCTGGTCAGCGCCCTCGAGCAGCTGGCGGGCAAGATGAAGGAGACCTACAACCAGGCGGTCCGGGTCGAAGCCGCCGCCGGCGTGGCCGACGAGATCGAGATGGGCAAACTCGGGGTCCTGTTCTCGATCGCCGAGGAGGCCGTCAACAATGCCCGCAAGCATGCCCGGGCACCCGATATCCGCGTGCGCTTGTGGCGCGAGGGCGAGTTGCTGCGAATGGACGTCGAAGACAACGGGGTGGGGTTCGATGTGGCCGCCACCGAAGCCAGCTACGAGTCGCGCGGCAGCCTGGGGATGGTCAACCTGCACGAACGCGCCGAACTCGTCAGCGGCCTGCTGCGCATCCACTCGCAGACCGGAAGGGGAACGGTCGTCTCGCTGACGATGCCGCTGACCGTCGAGGCGGCGGAACGCCTGCACCGAAACGGGATCGGCAACTAAGCACCAGCGGTCCGTGGTGAGTGGCCAGGGGTCAGAGTAGCACCCACCGGCCACCGAGCACTGGTTCTACCCCGTCGTGGGGCCGGAAACCTTCAACCCCTCAAAGCGCCCGGTGCGCGGTCCCTGATAGTTGCCGAAGAACCCGGCCTCGCGGCTCCAGCGGGCGCGTCCCAACGATTCGAGCAGGTTGCCGATGAGCAGGCCGCCCCGAAACGGTCGGCGGGAATCGCCTTCCACGACGTAGCCGAGGCGGATCTCCGTCGCAAAGTCCCCGGTCACCGGATCGGGGTTGAACCACGAAAAGCCCGCAATCTCGAGGTAAGGGGGAGTCAGCAGTTCCGCCTCGGGACGCGATCCCGGCGGGAGCTCAACGTTCCCGAACTCGCCCGTGGCCGGAACGTTCAGATATTCGGCGTAGCGCTGCGGTGCCCAGTAGGCCTGGAGACGGTTGTCCTGGATGAGGAGAAGGCGCCGTCCCGGGATCCCCTCTTCATCGAAGCGACTGGATTGAATCCCGTATGGAAGAATCCGGTTTGCCCAGACCGTGAGCGGCTCGCCTTGATCGTTCCTGGGGGCGACCTCCTCGCCGATGTCCCAGCTGGACAGCTTGGCGTATCGGTTGGCGGCCGATGAAAGGAATCGGACGGT
>DATIFK010000099.1:0-10810 GCA_035455265.1 Anaerolineales bacterium | reverse complement strand
ACGATTCGAGCAGGTTGCCGATGAGCAGGCCGCCCCGAAACGGTCGGCGGGAATCGCCTTCCACGACGTAGCCGAGGCGGATCTCCGTCGCAAAGTCTCCGGTCACCGGATCGGGGTTGAACCACGAAAAGCCCGCAATCTCGACGTAAGGCGGAGTCAGCAGTTCCGCCTCGGGACGCGATCCCGGCGGGAGCTCAACGTTCCCGAACTCGCCCGTGGCCGGAATGTTCAGGTATTCGGCGTAGCGCTGCGGTGCCCAGAAGGCCACGAGACGGTTGTCCTGGATCAGGAGAAGGCGCCGTCCCGGGATTCCCTCTTCATCAAAGCGAGTGGACTGAATCCCGTATGGAAGAATCCGGTTGGCCCAGACCGTGAGCGGCTCGCCCTGATCGTTCCTGGGGGCGACCTCCTCGCCGATGTCCCAGCTGGACAGCTTGGCGTATCGGTTGGCGGCCGATGAAAGGAATCGGACGGTTTCGCTGTCGACATAGCCGGCCAGGATCCGGTCGCGAACGACCACAGGCCCGTCCCACGCCGGTGCCGCTCCGGCCCGCTGGCGGTCGTGGGTTTCCCGGGTGAGGCTCTCGAACTCTTGCTCCATCGCCAGGTCGTCCAGGCGGCGCAGGCTTCGCTCACGGAATCCCTCGGCGCGATCGTTGCCTTCACCCATGACAAGGACCCATTCCAGCCCGAGCCTGGTTTCGCGCTGAGAGCCTTCCTGTCCGCGGCTATTGACCAGTTGCGTTTCGACGGTCTGGGCGTGCCACTCGGCCGCCGTCAGTCGGACTCTGGCTTCGGCCGAGGCGAGGGTGGTCAGATGCTCGTGTGCCTCCCTGAGTCGTTCCGCTGGCCGTTCGACCAGGTCGCGCTCCTCCAGCGGCACGTCGGGGAGGGGCGACGGGCCGTGGAGGCCGTGCAGCGGGTTGTGGACTCGACTCGCCATTTCAACGGCGCGTGCGATGGCCGGGTCCACCGGTTCCCCCGGCAGGATCGTGGCCTGGCCCGTGCCACAGCCGTTCGAGCCGTCGGGGAACGATGTCGGGCAGACCACCGCCAGGTCGTAGCGCTCCTCGCGCGTCCGCCGTTCGGCCTCGATACGGCCGGCAGCGGCGTACAACTGCGTCCCGTGCACCAGTTCGCGCCGGACCGTCCAGCCGATCAGATCGGTTCGGCGGCCGAGGGAAGCAACGATTTGGTCGATCATGTCAACCCAGGTGCGCCCGAAGGAGCATGTGTGGACCCCCGCTGCTGACCGGAATCATTTCCTTGTGGCCTTTTCCGCACCAACCCCCTTCCATCTGGACGTCGACGCCAACCCCCCGAACCGTCTTCAAGACATCGGGGACGTATCCTGAGACCGCCACAGGAGTGAAGTACTTGTCCGTCAGCCGGCCGTTTCGTATCTCGCGGGCGATGTGGCACGTTACCTGGATGCCCCAGCCCTGCGGATCTTCCATGCCGGAAGACCACTTCTGGAGGAAGATGCCGTCGCCGGCCTGTGCCAGGAGCTCATCGAGGCTGGCCCGGCCCGGGCCGAAGAAGGTGTTGCTCATGCGCGCGTAGGCCTTGCGGGAGTAGTCCTGTCGCCGGCCGTTGGCGGTGCGACGGATTCCCAGGATCGTCGCCGACCCCAGGTCGGTGATCCCGCCGCGGAAGACGCCGCCTTCGACGATTCTGGTGGTGCCGGCCAGGGCGCCCTCGTCGTCGAAGAAGTAGAAGCCAAACACGCCGGGATAGGTCGGGTCGTCGAAGATGTCGACCATCGGCGAGGCGACCGTCTGATCGAGGAAGTGCGCCGCCCGGGCACGGTCCTTGACGAACATGTCGGTCTCCACGCCATGACCAAACGACTCATGGCAGATGGTCCCCGACACGCCCGGCGTTGTGACGACGTTGTACTCGCCCGGTTCGACACGTCCCGCCTCGAGTAGGCGCAAGGCAAGCTGCACCACTTCGTCGACTTCTTCGTCGCTGAACTCCAGCCCTTCCAGCCCGCCGGTCCTGGACTTGATGTGCCAGTTGTAGCGGACGGCCTCGCCGTCTCGCACCACGACCATCACTCCCAATCGAAGCCGATGTATCGTCTGGGCCAGGTCCGCCCGGCGACTACGGAAGAGGCTGTGCTCGATGCGCTCCATGTAGGTGACGCGAGCGTTCTGTACGCGGGGGTCGACGTCCCGCAGCCGGTGCTGAAGGTTGCGGCAGCGTTCGAGCTTCTCGGACAGACTGACGCGCTCCGGCGTTTCGCTCATCGCCATCACGAAGTCGTGCCGTCCCGAGGGTCCGTCGGTCCGATCGAAGGGCGACGGCCCATTGGCGGGCAAGGAGTCGGCCAGGGCCCGGGCTTCCTGTTGCAGGTCGCTCACGATGAAGGAGCCCACAGAGCGCTCGACGATGGTCCGGCCGTCGAAGGCGCGCAGGACGGCGCCTGCCGAGGGCGGCTCCTCGCTGACCTTCTCCTCCTGATGGTCGATGTTGATCGACAGTCCGTGGATCGAACTCAGACCGACCGAGGCCGACGGGGAGCGGGCAGCGAGCGTGGCTGCCAACTCGCCGAGATGCGGGCGAGCCGCCGCCATGGCGTCCGGTAGCTGAAGGTCGGCCGTCACACCATCGTTCTCCATAGGGATACCTCAATCGGCAGGATCAGTTGCCAGTCAGCAGTCACCAGCCGCCAGTGACAGGTCACAAGTCATCATTCCCCCAACTGTCACAAACATTTGCTACAGCTACCCAAAGACAGGCCCCTGATACCGGAAACTGGGAACTGGGAACTGGAAACTGGAAACTGGAAACTGGAAACTGGAAACTGGAAACTGGAAACTGGACACGTTCCCCGCCTTCTGCCCTCATCATCCGGCCGACCCATGAGCGTCGAGCCAAAGCATGATCTCGTCGGTGGCATCCAGGTAGCGGCGCGTCAAAGCTTCCAGCTCTCGCTGCACATTCACCGGACCACCCTCGGGATGCCGCAGGCCGCGGTCCCGCGTCCATTCCGACGCGTCCAGTCCGGACAGATAGGACGCGAGTTCCACCTTGGTGGCGCTGAGTTGTTCGGCCATCTGACGGCGATCGAGCGAACCGATAGCTCGCAGGCTTTCTGCCTGAACCTGAGCGTAGTCGCCATCCGCGTGGGCAAAGTACTCGGGAGCTTCGCCGGCGCCCAGCTTCCGGCATCCGGCGGCCACCAGGCGATTCCAGCCGATCAACTGCGCCATCAGTTCGCGGGGCGTCGCGGAATCGAGCTTCTCGGTGAAACTGGAGTCGGGGATGTTCCCCAAGGCGCCGAGGAAGCGTTCGAAAGAACGATCGAAGGCGGCCAGGCGTTCCGCGCTCCCCATCGCCTTCCCTCAAGACGTCACCGGGCGACGGCCCGGACGACGGCGCCAAACAGACACAGGCCGATCAATCCGAGGATCAACCCGGCCGCGGCGCCCGTCTTTGCCTTCCCACGCCCGAAGAGTCCGGCCGCACCGAGGCCTGCCGCCAACAGGCCCAGGAAGGCGCTGCTTGCGCCGCACACGTACAGCGGCGTCCCGGCGATGTTCAACCACCCTTGCTGCGCGCCCACGACGGCACAAAGACCCAAGCCGAAAACCAGGGCTGCCGACGCCACACCAAGGCCCAGGCTCGCACTGCCGAGTGGGTTAGGCCGATCCGCCATGCCTGGCCCTCACGGTCGAAACAGGAGTGATGATACCTCAGCCGGTAGCCGCCAGCCCCCAGCCGCCAGCTGCCAGCCACCAGCCAACAATCACCAATCGCTAGTTGCTAATCGCTAACCTCTGACCGCTGCCCGCTAACCGTTGACCGATCTCCGCTGCCGGCTAACCGCTGCTCTTCGCCGCCAGTTGACCGCAGCCGGCATCGATATCGAGCCCGCGGCGGACGCGCACGGTACAAGGAACGCCGCGCGACGTCAACACGTTGCGGAAGGCGGCTGCACGATCCCTGGTTGACGCCTCCCCGGGATAGCCGGACGTCGGGTTCAGGGGAATCAGGTTGACGTGGCAGTTCAGGCCGCGCACGCGGCCAGCCAGGGCGGAGGCCTGGTCTTCGCCATCATTGACATCGCGGATCAGGGCCCATTCGAAGGTGAGGCGACGGCCGGTCACCTGGATGTACGCCCGGCAGGCCTCCATCAAGACATCGAGGGGGTACTTGCGGTTGATCGGAACCAGTCGATCGCGCAGGTCGTCGGTGGCGGCGTGGAGCGACACGGCCAGGTTCACCTGGCGGCGCTCCTGCGTGAAGCGTTCGATCTGCGGCACCAGCCCGACCGTCGACAACGTCATCCTCCGGGCGCCGAAGGCCATGCCCTCCGGATCGTTCAGGCGATCGACGGCCTCGAGGGTTGCCTCGTAGTTGTGGAACGGCTCGCCCATGCCCATGAAGACGATGTTGCTGATCCGCTCTCGAGCGGCGAAGACCAGCACCTGCTCGACAATCTCGCCGGCGGAGAGCTGCCGTGCGAACCCCATCTGCCCCGTTGCGCAAAAAGAGCAGCCCATGGCGCAGCCCGCCTGGGTCGAGATACACAGAGTCGTACGATGCCGGTAGCCCATGCGCACGGCCTCGATCGCCCGCGGCTCCCCGGGGCGCGCCAGCGCGATCTTGACGGTTTGCCCGTCGCTCGAGCGCGCCTCGCCGCGGATCTCGAGCTGTCGAAAGGCGAAGGTCTCGTCCAGGCGGTGCCGCAACGCCTTGGGCAAGCCCGTGATCCGCTCCGCTGAGGGAGAGAATTGCCGATAGACGGCCTGCCAGATCTGGTTGGTGCGGTACGTCGGTTCGCCCCATGCCGCGACGGCTTCAGCCAGATCGTCGCGCGAGATGTCGAGGATCGACGGGAGATCCGTCAAGGTGTGGCCTCGAGCCAGGCCGCCAGGGAGAGGAGGTCGTCCAGGACGACGTCGGGGTGGATCGTCGAGGCGGAGAGCTGGTCCTTGGAGGTCACCCCCGTGAGGATCAAGGCCGTCGGCATTCCGGCACGCTGACCACCGAGGATGTCCGTTTCCAGTCGGTCGCCCACGACCAGAGCCTGGTCCGGGTCGACCTGAACTCGGCGCGCCGCCTCAAGGAACAGATGCGGTTCGGGTTTCCCAACGACGATCGGCGCCACTCCCGTCGCCGCTTCGAGCGCCGCCAGCACGGCCCCGTTGCCCGGGCCGATGCCGCGCTCGGACGGAAAGGTCCGGTCCGGGTTCGTGCCGATGAAGACGGCCCCCGCACGGATGGCCAGCGTGGCATCGATCAACTTGGCCCAATCCAGCCGGCGGTCCATCCCGACGACCACGGCCTGCGGCTCGCCGTCCCCGTCGACCACCTGGCATCCCGATGCCGTCAGGGATCGGCGCAAGGGTTCCTCGCCGATGACATGCACGCGGATGGGAGGGGGGAAGTTTCGAGCCAGATACCCGCCGGCCGCATCGGCCGAGGTCAAGACCCGAGCCGCCGGAAACGCGACGCCGGCCCGCGCCAACCTTTCCATGACGGAGGCTGGATCGACGGTGGCGTTGTTGGTCGCCACCACGGAAGCCAGCTTGAGTCTCTCGATAACCTGGAACAGCTCGCGGACGCCGTCCAACAAGGCAGAACCCCGCCATAGGACCCCGTCCATGTCGAGGACCAATGCGCGCACGTTTGCCGGGTCGATCACCTGGGCCTCATTGGGCAAGTGGTCAGTGGTGAGGGGCCGGGGGTCCGTCTTGGAGACCGACCACCCGCCACGGACCACTGGTTTCATTCGAATCGCTTCATCAAGTACTCGAATGCGGGCCGGTCGATCGTCCCAGCCTGCAAGTCGACTCGGTCCTCGAAGTTCTCGTTGCCGAGGAAGTTGCGTAAGGCGGCGCGTGTGACGTCGTCCAGGCCGGAGGCCGGCGCCGATGGCGCATAGCCGAGGCGGGCGGCGATGGACCGTAGACGCTCCAGGGTTTCGCCTTCCAGGGGCAGTCGGTCGTCCACCGGGCTTTGATCGAAGTACAGGTGGTGAATCTCGAGAAGCTCACGCAAACGCGGGACGGGATCCTCGGCGTCGTCGACGCGATAGTCGATCCAGCGATCGTTGAAGCCGGCGTATCCAGCTCGCGCGCGAACGACGAAGATGGCGGCGCTTTGCCGGCCGCGTCGATCCCCGCCGGCGCGGTCTCCGGCCAGGAGGGCGTCGACGAGGCGCTCGGGTAGCGCTCCTCGGGAGGCTTCGAACTCGTTGGCGATGGAATCGACGACGGACGGACCCGCCAGGATGTTTCCCTGGACGGCGTAACCCGGTCCGGTCCGGCCGCCGGCCCACGCAAGGCATCCAGCACCGGTGAAGGTGGCGGCCCCGCCACTCGCATCGACGAGGCCGATCTGGCGCTGGGTGCGATCAGGGTCATCCGCCAGCAGTTGGGCGAGAGCAGCCTCGGCGGATATCCCTCCGGACATCAGCTCCAGGCCGCGCGGTCCGTAGCTGGTGTTGGCGAAGGATTGTGTTGCGACTGCTCCCGAACCGGCGGCGGCCCACGGCACGACGGCGCCGACGGCAGGGAACTTCGAAGCGACGGCCACGCCCCAGGCCGGGCCGTCTGGGTCCCAGGCGACGATCGAGAAGGTGGAGAGGCGCGGCCGGCTCATCGCGCTCCGGCCAGGCTCACGCGGCGTCGGACAGCTTGTCGGTGCGGGGTGCCGCCGGGTCTCCAGCGGCGTCGAAGGCCTCCGGATGTCGCAGGCCCTCGATCGCCGGCTGGTCGACGACCACCCGGCGGATCTCCGGGCGCGACGGGATCTCGTACATCAGATCCAACAGGACGCCTTCGATGATCGAGCGCAAACCGCGCGCTCCAGTCTCGCGTTGCATGGCGAGGGCGGCGGCGGCGTCGAGGGCTTCGGGAGTGAAGACGAGTTCTACCTGGTCCATCTCGAACAGGCGCTGATACTGACGCACCAGGGCGTTGCGCGGCTCAGTCAGGATCGCCCTCAGCGCGGTCTGGTCGAGCGGGTCGACGCTGACGGCAACCGGCAGGCGCCCGACGAGCTCGGGGATCATCCCGAAGCGCATCAGGTCGTCCGGGGTCACCATGCGCAGCAGGTCGGCCTCGGTGGGCTCGGTCGACTCTTCGGACGACCGCGTCCCGGCGAAGCCGATGCGTCCGCGGCTTCCGGCGCGCTCGGCGACGATGTCGGCCAGGCCGTCGAAGGTGCCGCCGCAAATGAACAGGATGTCGCGCGTATCGACCTGGATGAACTCCTGCTGCGGGTGCTTGCGCCCGCCCTGGGGCGGGACGTTGACGACGGCGCCCTCCATGATCTTCAGCAGGGCCTGCTGGACGCCCTCGCCCGAGACATCGCGCGTGATGCTGGGGTTGTCGCCGGACTTGCGCGCCGTCTTGTCAAGCTCGTCGATGTAAACGATGCCGCGTTCGGCGCGGGGGATGTTGAAGTCGGACGCCTGGAGCAGACGCAGCAGGATGTTCTCTACGTCCTCACCGACGTAGCCGGCTTCGGTCAGAGCGGTGGCGTCGGCGATACTGAAGGGGACGTCGAGGGTGCGGGCCAGGGTCTGCGCCAGCAGAGTCTTGCCGCAACCGGTCGGGCCGATGAGCAGGATGTTGCTCTTGTCGAGCTCGACATTCGAGGCGCCGCGGCTGGCGATGCGCTTGTAGTGGTTGTAGACGGCGACCGAGAGCACGCGCTTGGCGTGGTCCTGGCCGACGACATATTCGTCCAACTTGGCGAAGATCTGTTGCGGGGGAAGAGCGGGCCGGACGTAGGCGGAGGCATGGCCGGCGTGCCGACCGTCGCCGTCGATGATGTCCCGGCACAGGTCGACGCACTCGTTGCAGATGTAGACGCCGTCCGGGCCGGAGATCAGGCGGTGGACTTCCTGCTCGCTCCGGCTACAGAAGGAACAGCGCCGACCGGCGGCCTCTTTGCCCGGCACGTCTTCGGTCCTCGGCTTTCGCCCTGGCTCAGGCCTTCTCAGCCTCTGCCATGGCGTGCAAGACGTGGTCCACGACCCCGTAATCCTTGGCCGCGTCCCCGTCCATGTAGAAGTCACGCTCGGTGTCGCGCTCGATCACCTCGCGCGGCTGGCCGGTGTGCTTCACGAGTATCGTAGTCAATTCCTCTTTCAGGCGCAAGATCTCTTTGGCCTGGATCTCGATATCGGTCGCCTGGCCCTGGGCCCCGCCCAGCGGCTGGTGCAGGTGGATGGTGGCGTGGGGCAGGGCGTAGCGCAGGCCCTTGGCGCCGGCGGCGAGCAGCACCGTGCCGAAGGAGGCCGTGACGCCGACGGCGACGGTCGAGATCGGGGCCGTCACTTGCTGCATGGTGTCGTAGATCGCCAGCCCGGCATAAATCGTGCCGCCGGGCGAGTTGATGTACATCCGAATCTGACGCTCCGGGTCTTCTCGGTCCAGGAACAGCAACTGGGCGACGATCAGGTTGGCGACCTGATCGTTGATCGGGGTACCGAGGAAGACGATCCGTTCCTTGAGGAGCAGCGAATAGATGTCGTAGGCGCGCTCCCCTCGGCCGGACGTTTCGATCACCATCGGGATCAAGGATTCGGCTCGTGGCTCAGGCATGGCTCTCCTCAGAAGATGCGGTAGGTGCGGTGGGCGCTTCGGAAGCGCGCCCGCGGGCGATGTCGGCCAAGCGGCGGACGGCTTTGTCGGTCAACAGGTCCAGCTCGATGCGGTGGCGGCTGGCCGGAGTGTCCAGCAGCTTACGCAGGTTGTCGGCCTGGTCCTTCAGCGGGGAGGACAGGCGGTCGATCTCGGCATCGATCTCCTCGGGGGCAACCGTCAAACCCTCGACCTCGACGACTTTCCCCAGCACCAGGGACTTGATCAGGCGGGTGCGAGCGCGCGGCTCGAGCTCCGTGCGCAGCTCTGGCTGCGTCTTCTTCTCGATCTTCAGGTAGTCCTCGAGGGTCAGCCGCTGGTCGCGCAGCCGGCGATCCAGGTCGCGGACCATCAGATCGAGCTCTTCCCGCAACAACACCGGAGGGAAGCGCACCTGGACGCCTTCGACGAGTCGGTCGACGACGCGCTCGGCGTAGGCCGCCTCGGCCTGGCGCATCGCCTGTTCCGTCAGGCTCTCTCGAACCTTCAGACGCAAGTCGAGCAAGTCCTTGAAGTCGCCCAGGTTGCGCGCCAGGTCGTCGGACCACTCCGGGACGAAGCGCGACTTGACTTCCTTGACTTTGATGTCGAAGGAGGCCTTGCGATTCCGCAGGCTCTCGTTGCGATAGTCCTCCGGGAAGGTGTGATCCACTGCCTTGGCCTCTCCAGAGGCCAGGCCGACCAGCTGTTCGCTGATGCCCGGAACCGGGAAGTCGGTTTCCGGGCCCAACAAAACGGAGACGTCGTGCTCGTCGAGCAGCACGCCCCCGGCGGGCTGCTCGGCGCCCTCCTGCGGCAGCAGCTTGCCGTGGACATCGAGAACGACGACGTCGCCCATCTGGCTCGAGCGCGCCGCCGGCTCGATCAACGCCTGCTGTTGGCGCAGATCATCGAGCACCTTTTCCAGGGCGTCGTCGGTGACGGTTGGGTCCTCGAAGGGAAGGCGCAGCTCGCGATAGGCCCCCAGGTCGATCTCGGGTGTCAGTGGAACGGTGTAGCGGAGCACCAGCGGATTCCGGCTGACGACCTCATCGAGCGAACCGGGCGCGATCGCTTCGACGGACGTGTCGGTCAGCGCTTGCTGATAGACCTCCTGCCCGAGATGGTCGAGCGCTTCTTCGAAGACGGTCTCTTCGCCGAGCTTCTGGAGCACCAGCTCGTAGGGCGCCTTCCCGGGCCGAAAGCCGGCGATGCGCGTGTGCTCGCTGAGATGACGGGCGGCACGATGCATCGCCGCCTCGATGCGGTCTTGGGGGACTTCCACCGTGAGTTGAAGCTGGCGGTCGTCGAGGTCTTTGCTCTCGATCCGGAGTGTCAACGATCAGCCTTTCGTCTGCCCGCGAAGGGTGCGGTACCGGGAGTGGGGAAGGAGGGACTTGAACCCTCACGCCTTGCGGCACGTGATCCTAAGTCACGCCTGTCTGCCAGTTCCAGCACTTCCCCGCGGGGATTCTAACATTCGCCGGGGCGCCGGGGAAACCTGATCGTTGGTAGGGGGCCCGAGGGGAATCTCTCTGGCCCCTGTGCAATGCAGGAAGCTGCTTTCGGGCGGCTATCCGCCGGCGATCGCCGTGACGAGCTCGCGGCAGAAGGCCGGGATATCGGGCACGACGCGCCCCCAAACCATGTTCCCGTCTCGCAGTGCCGGTGTGTCTTCCCAGATGGCGCCGGCGTTGATCAGGTCATCCTTGATGCCGAGAGATCCGGTCGCCCGGCGGCCGCGGACGATGCCGGCCGAGATCCCGACGAGGCCGGCGTGGCAGATCATCCCGATGACCTTTCCTTCATCGAAGGCCTTCCGAACCAACTTGGTCACGGTCGGGTACCGGCGCAGCTTGTCGGGCGCCCAGCCCCCCGGGACGACGAGCGCGTCGATCGAGGAAACGTCGACCTCCTCCGCCGTCCGTTCGACCTCCGCGGTCAACCCGCCGCTCTTGCTGCGTACGACGGCGCCCCGCTTCGGTCCGGCCGTAACAACCAGACAGCCTTCCTCCTGCAAGCGCATCACCGTGACCCAATACTCGAGATCCTCGAAGCCCTCTTCAACGAGGACGACGACATGTTTGCCGGCCAATCTCATGGCGGACCTCCTCCGAGCGAGTTAGCAGCTTCCAGCCACCAGCCACCAGTTCCCAGTTCCCAGTTCCCAGTTCCCAGTTCCGAACGGCCGAGCCCGCGGAAAGCCTGACGATGAAGGACGGCTA
>DATIFK010000098.1:0-34717 GCA_035455265.1 Anaerolineales bacterium | reverse complement strand
GGCAGCTTCGCTGCCCCGCCCTTCCGCGCTTCATCCCCCTCTCCGCCACGGTACCTTCTGTCGGTCCAATGTGCGAGGCGGAGAGGGGGTTGGGGGTGAGGCCAACAGAATGAGCCGGGGAGGAGGTCAAAGAGGAGGCGGGGAGACTCCCCGCCTCCTCCTGCTACTTCGCCAGGTCCTTCGCCAGGGCGCCGAGGTCGTTCGCCAGAACCTCCAGGTCGCGTTGTGCCGCGAACCCATCGACCCCGATCTCATCCAGCGCCAGCGCCAGCCGGTCGCGCATGTCCTTCAGTTCATCCGCTCTGGATGGGCCGGCCTCCGCCTGCAACCGTGCGAGGGCGCTGTCGGCGGTCAGCGCCGGCAAGCGCGCCCCACTGACGTCTCCCTGCACCAGCGCCACGCGCGCGTCGTTCACCAGCACCAGCGCCTGGAGCGTCAACAGACGCACGTGGGCCTGGTCGAGCGAAGCCTGTAGCTCGTCGGCGGCGGCCGCCTTGGGTCGCACGGTGGCCAGTTCCTGATTCGCCGTCGCCAGCTGGGCCGTGAGGTCGGTCAGCCGAGCGGCCTGCGGCCGTACCTGGAACCACCAGTTGGCCAGGGCGCCGAGCGCGAACAGGACCACGACCGCCGTCGCGGTCAGCATGGTTCTGCGAAGCATCCGATTGAATCGGCTGGGAGGGGCGGGAGTCTCAGGTGCCGGCGGGATGGCGGTGTCTTCGGTCATGCGGAAAACCTCCGAGGGTCGATGAGGTCAGGGCGCGCTGGCTTCGAGCATCAGATACCAGGCGGCTTCCACGTCTTGAACCGCCACCAGCGGCGCAGTCGAAAGGTTGCCGAGGGCCATGTCCAGGCGGTCGGCGATCGGAGACCAGTCGTCCGGGGACGATGGGTCCACCAGGATGGTGCGCGCCCGGCGCAGGTCGTCGCCGGCCAACCCGGGGTTGTTGTCGGCCAGCGCCAGCCGGGCTCGCAGGACCAACTCCATCGCTCGCAGAAGCTGGACGCGCGATTGAAGCGCCACGACCGGCTCCTGACTCTGCGACAGGGACGCCTCGGCGGCGGACAGTCTGTCCTCAGCCGATTGCAGCGACGCCTTCAACGAGGCCAGCTGAGTCTCCAAGGCGCGCACGCGCTGCAGGTCGCCGCCTTCGCTCTTCAGAGACGTCTGCAGAGATTCGACGTCGGCCTGGAGCCCCGTCATCGATTCCTTCAACGCCGCCAGATCGGTCTCGAGGGTCGTCAAGCGAGTCTCGATCGTGGTCAGCCTTTCCTGATCGGCCTGGCGCTGCGTTTCGACGCGCGACTCCAGATCGGAGATCTGGCGTGTGTTGACCTGGACCGGCTGGACGAATCCTGTGTAGACGGCCGGGAGTCCGTAGTAGGCCCCCACGCCCAGGGCAACCCCGACCACTCCCACCAGCAGGACGCGCACCAGGGCGCGCAGGATGCGGCGCCCCAACGGGATCGGCACAGGCTCGGGCAAATCAGCGGCTTCTTTCATCGAGGGGGTCAACGCGCCTCCCTTACGGTGTCGGGGTGGCCGCCGGAGTCTCCGGCGGTGCGAGCGAGTCCAACAGCTGCGTCAGTCCGGTGAGGAAGGCATCCATGCGTTCGGTGCGGTCGGCGAGAACCTGGACCTGACCGGCAAGCGCGTCCACGCCGGAGCGCATGTCCTCCACGGCCTGCGAGGCCGCCTGCGTCTCGCTGCGCAGCCGCCCCAGTTCGTCTTCAGCGGCCTGGAGCCGGCCCGTGAGTCCTTCCAACGATTGGAGCCGACCCTCGACCGAATCGAGATGGGATTGAACAGCCTGCACCTGCGTCTGCAGCGCGCCGACGTCCGTTGTCAGATCCACGACGGCCCGCTGGCGCGAGACGCTGAGCGATCCGTTGATCCCGGCCAGAACGGCCAGGGTCAGGAAGGTCGACAGCAGAGCGGCGATGACCACCAGGCCGACGTCCACCAGGAGCCGTCGCCCGCCCGTGGCAGCGGCCCAGCGGTCGCTGGCAAGGGCGACGGCGTGCTCGACGCGTTCGGTCGCCTCGCGCACCACATCCGGAGCCTTCTCCGCTTCGCCGGCAGGTGCCGAGTCGAACGTCAGTCGGCGGCGCAAGCTGTCGAGGGCCGCCGGGCCGATCCCCGGGACGCGCCGCAAGTCGTCGGCGTCGGTGAACGGTCGGGCGGCGACGATGCGCGCCGCCAGCGCCGGGCCGACTCCCGGCAGCTGCTGCAGCTCGTCCTGCGTCGCCGTGTTGGGGTTGAGGCGCGGGGCGGCCATCAGGCCGTCTCCGGCCGGCCGCCGGCGGGCGGCCGCGGTCGCGGGGCATAGGGCATGGGGATGTACTCCACCGAAGGTCGACGTTGGGAGGTCTGCGGGTAAAGGCTCATCAAACGGTACACCTGTTCCGGCATCTCGGTCGAGATCGACAACCCCATCGACCGCGCCTCGTCGACGCTGATCGGATAGTCGTGAGTCCAATGGCCGCTGGTCAGGGTGTCGGCGATGGTCTCGGCCTTGTCCGGCGGCAGGCGGTCGCCGACGATCCGCTTGAGGGTGTTGCGCACCTGGTCGATGGCCTTGCGAGCCATGTCGGCCAGGATCAGGGTTTCATCGTCGAGGGCGTTGACGTTCTTCTGCTCGACGGCCTTCAGGATCGACGGCGCCGGGAACTGGCCGATCTGCGGATCGACCGGTCCGATCACCGCGTTGTCGTCCATGATGATCTCGTCGGCGGCCAGGGCGACCAGCGTGCCGCCCGACATGGCATAGTGGGGCACCAGCACCGTCACCTTGGCCGGGTGTTTGCACAGGGCGTAGGCGATCTGTTCCGCCGCCAACACCAGCCCGCCCGGGGTGTGCAGGATCAGGTCGATCGGTACGTGGTCGTCGGTCAGTTTGATCGCCCGCAGGATGTCTTCCGAATCCTGAATGTCGATGTAGCGCGCCACCGGGAAGCCGAGCAGCGACAGCGTTTCCTGCCGGTGGATCAGCACGATGACGCGGCTGTTGCGCAGATGTTCGAGCTCGCGCAGCATGCGCACGCGCGCCGACTCCAGAATGCGCTGGCGGATGATGGGCTGGATCGAGATGATGATGAGGAAGACCCACAGCAGATCAGTCACCTGCATCGACGCCCTCCAGTTCCCTCACCCCCATGCCTCTTCTGCGGACGAATGTTAGCCTGGGGGTCACCCCCATGCCTCCTTAGTGCGGATTGAAGTTGGCATGGGGGTCACGCCCATGCCTCCTTAGTGCGGATTGAAGTTGGCATGGGGGTCACCCCCATGCCTCCTTGGTGCGGATTGAAGTTGGCATGGGGGTCACCATGGCCAGTGCTCGTCGGGATACCAGCGGACAAAGGCCCGCGGGCGACGCGCGAACAGGTAGACGGTCGCCATTCCGAAAAGGAACCCGCCGACGTGCGCCCACCAGGCGATGCCCCCGAAGTTCCCGGCGGCGCCGAGGGCCATCAGCCCCGAGGACAACTGCGACAAGAACCACAGCCCCAGGAAGAAGACCGCCGGAATCTCGACGAACCAGGGGAAGATGAAGAGCAGGATCAGCGTCGTCACCCGGCTGCTTGGGAACAGCAGCAGGTAGGCCCCCAGAACGCCGGCGATCGCCCCGCTGGCGCCGATCGTCGGGATGGTGGACCCGGGCGCGAAGTAGACCTGAACCAACCCGGCGGCCAAGCCCGCCAGGAGGTAGAAGAGCAGATAGCGCGCCGAACCCATCCGGTCCTCGACGTTGTCGCCAAAGATGTACAGCGTCCACATGTTGCTCAGCAGATGGAACCACGAGCCATGCATGAACATCGAGGTGAACAGACCGGCCCAGGTGGCCGGGCGGGCCAGCGACAACTGGGCGGGGATCAGCGCGTAGGTCTGGGTCAGGCGTTCAAAGCGGGCCGCACCGCCGGACGACATCAGGATGAATACGAGGACGTTGGCCGCCAGGATGATCCAGTTGACGACCGGGAAAGATCGCGCCCGCACCGTGTCGCGCAGCGGAAACAAGCGGGATGCCTCTGGGGGAGAATCACAATGGGCGGCGGATGCCGCCCATTGTACCCTGAGCAGAGGTGCCGAGCGAAGCTCGACACCCGAAGTCGAAGGGTTAGCGAGCCTGGACCGGGATCATCTTCGGCCGGGCTTCCTCGGCCTTCGGGATACGCAGCTTGAGCATCCCATTCTCGACCGAAGCTTCGGCCTTGGCGGCATCGACGGCCGCCGGCAGTCGCAGGCGCCGCTCGAACGTCGGGGCGCCGATCTCGCGCAGCAGGTACTCGCCCTGCCCGTCCTCACGCTCGGGCGACTTGCCGCGCAGCGTCAGGACGTCTTCCTCGACCTCGATCTCGATGTCCGAGGCCTTGAGGCCCGGGACGAGTGCCGTCAGCTCGAACGCGTCCGCGTCTTCATGCAGATCGACGGGTAGACGGCTGCCGCCGCTGAAGCCCGAAAGCCGGTCGGCGTCGAACCAGGCCGAGAGCGACGGGCGACGAATGAAGTAGGTCAACATCGGTGTCCTCCATGACATACCATGTCGATATCCGCTACACTAGCCGGAGCGCGTCAGACGATGGTCGGCGCTGTGTTGGAGACGCGTTAACGGCGGACCCCAAAGGTCATGGCCCTGCCGGGGACGTGTGGCCGAGTCCGCATCCTCAGTTCCGTCGGGCCACAACTTTCACTCTCACCCGTGCGGGCCGGCCGCTGACCTGGCGCCGATCCCCTGCTGACGGCGGTCTAATGTCCCCCGCGTTACACTGAATGCGGCCACCGGGTTCACCCGGTGGGCCGCCGTTTGGCATCCGGGGGTGGCGACATGGATCTGGAACGCTGGACACAAAAGGCACGTGAGGCTCTGCTCGAGGCGCAACGACTGGCCCAGGACGAGGGCCACGCCGCCATCGAGCCGGCGCATCTTCTGCTGGCGCTGGCGCGGCAATCCGACGGCGTCGTGCCGGCGATCTTGACGCGCCTGGCGGGCAGCCCGGCGTACCTGATCGACGACGTGCAGAAGGATCTGCAGGGCCGGCCGCGCGTCAGCGGCGCGGCCGCCGAACCCGGTCTGGCGCGCCCTCTGGCCCAAGCGCTCGACGCCGCCGAGACCCAGGCGCGCTCGATGAAGGACGACTACGTCTCGACCGAGCATCTGCTCCTGGCGCTGGCCGCCGGGCCCGAGGCCTCGCGCCTGAAGCAACTCGGCGTTACGCCCGAGGCGATCCTGCAGACGCTGAGCTCGATCCGCGGATCGCAGCGCGTCGTCTCCCCCAATCCCGAGGACACCTACCAGGCCCTGGAGAAGTACGGCCGCGACCTGACACAGCTTGCCCGCCGCGGCAAGTTGGATCCGGTCATCGGGCGCGATGAAGAGATCCGTCGCGTCGTCCAGGTCCTCTCGCGGCGCACCAAGAACAACCCGGCCCTGATCGGCGAGCCCGGCGTCGGCAAGACGGCCATCGTCGAAGGCCTGGCGCAGCGCGTCGTCAACGGCGACGTGCCGGAGGGGCTGAAGAACAAGCGCATCGTCCAGCTCGACCTGGGCGCGCTGGTCGCCGGGGCCAAGTACCGCGGCGAGTTCGAGGAGCGCCTCAAGGCGGTGCTCAAGGAAGTCACCGACGCCGCCGGCGACGTCGTCCTGTTCATCGACGAGATGCACACGGTGGTGGGCGCCGGAGCCGCCGAGGGCGCCATGGACGCCGGCAACATGCTCAAGCCGATGCTGGCGCGCGGCGAGCTGCACATGATCGGCGCCACCACGCTGGACGAGTACCGCAAGCACGTCGAGAAGGACGCCGCCCTGGAGCGCCGCTTCCAGCCGGTGCTCGTCGGCGAGCCCAGCGTCGAAGACACCATCAGCATCCTGCGCGGCTTGAAGGAGCGCTACGAGATCCATCATGGCGTGCGCATCCAGGACAGCGCCGTCATCGCTGCCGCCACGCTCTCGCAGCGCTACATCGCCGACCGCCACCTGCCGGACAAGGCCATCGACCTGATCGACGAGGCCGCCGCCCGGTTGCGCACCGAGATCGACTCCAAGCCTCAGGCGCTGGATGAGGTCGACCGGGCGATCCTCCAGCTCGAGATCGAACGCCAGGCATTGAAGCAGGAGAAGGACCGCGCCTCGCGCGAGCGCCTCGGGAAGCTGGAAGGCGAAATCGCCGAGCTGCGCGAGCAATCGTCGCAGCTGCACACCCGCTGGCAGACGGAGAAGGAAGCCATCGGCGAGCTGCGCCGGGTCAAGGAAGAGATCGAGCGCACCCGTCAGGCGATCGAACAAGCCGAGCGCAGCGCCGATCTGGAAACGGCCGCCCGCCTGCGCTACAGCACCCTGCGCGACCTGGAAACCCGCCTCGACGCCCAGGAAAAGCGCCTGCGCGAGATCCAGGCTTCCGGCGCGCTGCTCAAGGAAGAGGTCGACGCCGAGGACATTGCCCACGTGGTTTCGCGTTGGACCGGCATCCCCGTCACCCGGCTGCTCGAGGGTGAGGTGGAGAAACTGATCCACATGGAGGAGCGCCTGCACGAGCGCGTCGTCGGCCAGGACGCCGCCATCCGGGCCCTGTCGAACGCGGTGCGCCGCTCGCGCTCCGGCCTGCAGGACCCCGACCGGCCGATCGGCTCCTTCCTGTTCCTGGGCCCGACCGGCGTCGGCAAGACCGAGCTGGCGCGCGCCGTGGCTGCCTTCCTGTTCGACGACGAACGCGCCATGGTCCGCATCGACATGGCGGAGTATCAGGAGAAGCACACCGTTTCCCGGATGATCGGGGCGCCGCCGGGATACATCGGTTACGACGAAGGCGGTCAGCTGACCGAGGCCGTCCGGCGCCGGCCCTACAGCGTCGTCCTGCTGGACGAAATCGAGAAGGCCCACCCAGAAGTCTTCAACGTCCTGCTGCAGCTCCTCGACGACGGCCGCCTGACCGACGGCCAGGGACGCACCGTCGACTTCCGCAATACGGTCGTCATCATGACCAGCAACCTCGGCTCCGAGCTGTGGAGCGACAGCGACCGGTCGCAGACAGCGGCCGAGGCCGAAGTGCGCGAGCTGCTGACGCGCCACTTCCGCCCCGAGTTCCTCAACCGCATCGACGAGGTCGTGATCTTCCAGCGGTTGACCCGCGAGGATCTGGTGCGCATCGTGGATATCCAGTTGCGGCGATCGGCCGAGCGTGTGACTGCCGCCGGCCTGGCGCTGAACGTGAGCGATGCGGCCCGAGCGTACCTGGCCGAGGCCGGATACGATCCGGTCTACGGCGCCCGGCCGCTCAAGCGGCTGATTCAGCGCGAGCTGCAGGACCCGCTGGCGCTCCAGCTCCTATCCGGCACCTTCCACACCGGCGACACGATCCGCGTCGATCGCGGCCCTGAAGGGCTGACCTTTGCCGCGGTCAAAGCTGGCGAGGCCGCGGGCTGAACGACCCTCACCCTCGCCCCCTCTCCCGACTGGCGGGAGAGGCGTTGGGGTGAGGGTCAGTCCCAGCCGTCGGGCTCGATGGCGACGATCCGATTGGCCCGAGGCGCGACGTAGACCCGGTAGGGGGCATCGTTCTTCACGTTCCAGAAGTGGACGGGGAGCTTGAGGGAGCGGCCGGCGATGTTGAAGAAGACGCCCTCGCGGCGGCGCATCTGTACGCGGGCGGGTCCGCTCAGGATCTCGACGCGCGCCTCGGCCGCGGCCAGGCGCGTCCGGTTGTAGTCGACGTACCCGACGATCAGGGCGATGCCGGCCAGCACCGCCGCGGTGATCCACTGCGCCGGCACGAGCGGTTTGTTGGCCACCAGGAAGAGGATCGCCGCGAGGATCACCCCGATCAACAGCGATCCCAGCAGATTCCGGACTCCGCTCTGCCGGAGGGAGCGCGCCTGGCGCGGGCTCAGCTTGCCCGCCCGGTTCGCCTCCAGATCCTCGGGTCCGAGGTGAAACAGCTTCAGCAAATCCTCACGATGCCCCATCCTTGACCTCCTCGAGATGGTGATGGATGCCGGATGGCCTCCCGGTTCGTGCGTCGGCCCCGCCGCCGGCCGTGCGCCGGTCGGGGTCATCCCCGGGCAACCAGGACGACGCGCAGACGATGCGCCTCAAGCGCACGTGCGTCTCCTACCATGACCGAATTCAACTGTGGAGCTTGGGTCGGGACCCGACGGACGATCCCCACGCTCACCGCGGGGCCAACTATAGCCTAGCCCGGCGGTCAGGACAAGCACTTCCTGCTCGCGCCGTGCAAGCCGGTCGAGCAATGACGCAGGAGCCGACCTACTCCATAGCCGGCCCAAGCGGCCTGGCGGCCATCTGAGCGCGGTAATCGATCTGAATCCGTTCGTAGGACCGCGTCATGAGCGGCGAGGAGATCAGGAAGTCGGCCGTAGCGCGATTGCAGGCTGTCGGGATGTTGTACAGAACGGCAATGCGCAGCAGAGCTTTGACGTCGGGATCGTGGGGCAACGGCTCGAGAGGGTCCCAGAAGAAGACCAACACGTCAATGACGTTCTCGGCGATTCTTGCCCCGATTTGCTGATCGCCGCCCAGTGGGCCGTGGAAGAGGCGAATCACGGGCATCTCCAGCGCCTCCTCGAGTATGGCGCCGGTCGTTCCGGTGGCGAACAGCGTGTGCTGCGAGAGGGAGCCGCGGTTGAACCGCGCCCATTCGAGCAGGTCCTTCTTGCGGTTATCGTGCGCCACCAGGGCGATGTTCTTCTGTTCGCCCATGACGATGATGTTGTCCATGTCGCCTCCGCTCGCGCCGTCTTCCGGGGCGCGGGTCACGGGTCTAGAATCGCGTTGCGAAGGAACCGATGGTCTCCCGCCGGTCGTCATTCCTGGGCGTGGCCCTTCTTTCTGGCGCCACGCTGGCGTACGAAGTCGGGTTGACCCGGCTCTTCGCCGTTCAGCAGTTTTACCACTTCGCCTTCCTGGTCATCAGCCTGGCTGTGCTGGGCCTGGCCGCCGGCGGTGTCTACCTCAGCCTCGGCCGCCGACCAGGCACCCTCGCCGTTCCGGCGTGGGGATTCGCATTGGCGGCGCTGGTCGCCTACGCTGTACTCCAGGTCCTGCCGTTCGATTCCTACAGCCTGGCTTGGGACGGGCGCCAGGCTGTCGTCTTGCTCGTGTACGTCCTGTCGGCGGCAGCACCTTTCTTCTTCTCCGGATGGCTGACCTGCGCCGCGATCGCCATGGCCGGGACGGAGTCGCGGCTCCCCTATGCGGCCAGCCTGCTGGGCGGTTCCCTTGGGGGCTCGCTGGCGCTTTGGGTCGGCGGCGCGGCCTCTGGAGAAGCGGTCGTGTTCGTCGCCGCCTCCCTGGGGGCGGCCGCCGCCGCGACCTTCTCTACCGTTCCGAACAGACGAGTCACCGCTGCAGTCGTCGCGCTGGCATGCCTCATCCCCGCCGCGCGCCTGCCCACCGCCTGGTCGCTGCGCCTCTCCCCGTACAAACCACTGCGCGCCGCCTTGCAGGCCCCCGGCTCCGTCCTGCGCGAGACCGCGTGGAGCCCCACCACCAGGCTGGACGTCGTCCAAAGCGACGCCTTTCATATCTTTCCGGGTTTGCGATTGAACACGACGCTCGATCTTCCCCATCAGATTGGGGTGTTCCTGGATGGGGAAGGCCCCTACCCTCTGACGGCCCTCGACCCGGATGCCCCCTCGGCGCCTCTTCTGGCGGCCGCCCTGCCATCCAATCTCGCGTATCGCCTGCGCCCCTCCGCCTCGACTCTTCTCCTCCGTTCGGCCGCCGGCACCGAGGTCGGCCTGGCGCTCGCCTCGGGAGCGGCTTCCGTGACCGCCGTGATCGAGGAGCCCCTGGTGACCGATCGGTTGCGCGGATCCTTCGTCGAGCAGAGCGGCGCCATCGCCCTCAACAGCCGCGTGACGATCGTATCCACCTCGACCCGCTCGGCCCTGGCGGCTCGCGCGGGGCCGTTCCAAGTGATCGAGTTCGCGCTGCGCGACCCCGACCGGCCGATCCGGTCGGGTGCGTTCAGCCTGAACGAAGAATACGACCTGACGGTCGAGGCCCTTCAGCAGGCCTTCGACCGTCTCACGCCGGACGGCCTGCTGATGGTGACGCGCTGGTTGGGAACGCCGCCGAGCGACGAGTCGCGCGCCTGGGCGACCCTCCTCGCGGCGGCGGACCGACCCGGCCGGCCTCCTCTGAACGGCCGCGTCCTTGCCTTCCGTTCGATGCGGACGGCCACCCTGATGGCCTCGCCCTCCACGCTCCTGCCGCAGGACCTCACGACCGTTCGGGCGTTTCTCAACCAGAACGGCTACGACCCCATCTACCTGCCAGGGCTCCGACCCGACGAGCTGAATCGTCACAATCAACTGCCGCGCGACGTCTACCACGAGATGTTCGTCGCGTTGCTCGAGGATCGAGAGGCGACCCTCCGATCCTATGAGTTGGACATTCGTCCCGCCACGGACGATCGACCGTTCTACCTCCAGTTCTTTCGATGGCGGCAGACGCCGGAGATTCTGGCCGAGCTTGGCCGTACCTGGCAGCCGTTCGGCGGGAGCGGCTTCCTCGTCCTCGTCCTGCTGCTGGGACTGATCGTGGCGGTTTCGGTCCCCCTTGTGGCCGTGCCGTGGAGGCGCTTGCGCACGACGGCCCGGCCACCTCCGTCAGGTTCGCGCCCCGTTGTGTATTTCGCCGCCATCGGTTTCGGCTATCTCCTGATTGAGGTCAGCCTGGTTCAACAGGCGACGCGCCTGCTCGACCGCCCCGCGGTTGCCCTGACGGCGGTGCTGACGGTCCTGCTTCTGGCCTCGGGGGTCGGCAGCCTTCTCTCCACACGCCTGCGCCTCAGCATTCTCTTTCCGGTTCTGATGATGACCCTCGGCTTGATCGCGTGGGGTCTTCCATCGGTTCTTTCCCAGGCTCAGGGTTGGCCGATGGAGGCGCGGCTCGCCGTCACAGCGGCCATTCTCTGTCCGCCCGGCCTGTTCATGGGAGTGCCGTTCGCACGCGGATTGGCCGCCACAGACGGCGGGATCGTGCCGCTGGCGTGGGCAGCCAACGGCGCGGCCTCCGGGGTGGCCGGCGTCCTGGCCGCGATGGTTTCGCTGAGTTTCGGACTGCGCGCGACACTCGTGGCCGGCGGCGTGGCGTATCTCGTCGCGTGGTGGGCGTCACCCGAGCGGAGAACAAGACAGTGATCAGTGATCAGTGGTCAGTGGCCGGCGACCAATACCCACGGACCACCGGCCCCTCACCGCTGACTACTGGCGATCCTCATTCTTCGTGAACCAAAGGAACAAACCGGACGCCGCCCAGGCTGTGCGTCTCGAAGTCTTCACCCACGCGCCGAATCTTCCACAACTCCTGGTAGCCGCCCGCCGGCCCCACCGGGATGACGATCACCGCCCCGTCGGACAACTGGCTCAACAGAGGCTGTGGCACGTGGTCGGGCGCGGCCGTCACGATGATGGCGTCGTAGGGCGCGTGTTCGGGCCATCCGTTGTAGCCATCCGCCACGCGCACCTGGACGTCGGCATAGCCCAGATCCGCCAATCGGTCCGCGGCTGCGTCGCCCAACTCGCGGATGACCTCGACGGTGTAGACATCGACGTCGAGCTCGGCCAGGATGGCGGCCTGATAGCCGGAGCCGGTGCCGATCTCCAGGACGCGGTCGCCTCGCTCGAGCTCCAACTCCTGGGTCATCAGCGCGACGATGAACGGCTGCGAGATGGTCTGTCCAAAGCCGATCGGCAGGGGATGGTCCTCGTACGCCTGATCGAGGTACTCCGCCGGAACGAAGCGATGCCGCGGGACCGTTCGCAGTGCATCCAGAACGGCCTGGTTGTCGATCCCCCAGTGTGTGATGCCGAGGTCGACCATGCGTTGCCGGGCGGCATCGAATCCCGGCTCGTCGCTGGCGGTCGGCGCTGCCGGCGTCGAGGGCGAGGCGCGCAGATAGACTCCCAACAAAACGAGGAGCGCTCCGACAGACGCCAGGACGCGGAGCCGGGCGGACGGACGGTGGCTGGCGTTCGTCTCCTCAGGCATCTCGACCTTCCCGATGCTGCGGCCCGGCCGCACGTGAGAAACCGAGGCCGCTCCGCCGGGTCGATTCTAGCCTAGGCAACCTCCGCCGTGGTCGCCCGTGCCACGACCGACATTCGCGGCGGATGTTCGATGTGCTTCTTGACCGCGCACAGCTCGGCCGAGCGGATCATGGGCGCCAGGTGCTTGTCGGGAAAGCCCACCGGCACGCGGATTTCGATTTCGATCTCATCCACCACGCCCGAGCTCGGGTCGCTGTGGACCCGTTCGACGAGGTGCACGTCAGCCGTCGGCAATCCCCGGCGGCGCAGGTAACCTAGGACGTATGAACCGGCGCAGGTGGCCAAGGAGGCCAGGAACAGGTCGAAAGGCGAGGGCGCCGAAGCCTCGCCGCCATCCCGCAGCGGCTGGTCCGTTTGAACCACGTATCCATCGAACGCCGCATCGACGCGCAATCCACCCGGGAAACGAACGTTGAGCTCCATGGCCTCTCCACCACCTCACGTGAGAATACGGTAGGATGAGTCGGGAGCCGATACGCGTGTCACCGATCCCATTCGCCGATCCGCCGGGCCGCCGCCGCGTTCTCTACGACGGCGAGTGCGCCGTTTGTCGCGCGCTCGCGGCGCAGGCCGATCGAAGGGATCCCACCGGACGGCTCGTCCTCATCCCCTTCCAGACTCAAGATAGTTCTGACCTGCCTGCGGGAGTATCGACGAAGGACCTGGAATGCGCCCTGCATGTCGTCCTGGAAGACGGGAGTACGGTTCACGGCGGCACGGCCGTAATGGCCGTGCTGCAGACCCTCTCGCCTCCGTGGAGCTGGTTGGGCGACATCGGGTCGTGGAGGCCCTTTCGTTGGATCGCGAACCGGCTGTACGGTCCTTTCGCTCGCCACCGGCACTTCTGGGCACATTGGATCCGCGGTGACTGACGGCCATCTGGCTTCCGGGGGACCCGATCCGAAGGGGCCGACCGCCGGTGATTTCCAGAAAACGAAAAGCGGGGCGGCCCTGCAACAAGCTCAGGGCCGCCCCGCATGCCGCCGGATGGAATGTCAGGGCGTGATGCCGAGCATTCGCAAGGGTGCGTACAGGACGTCGGGATAGTAGCTGTCCAGGACGTACAAGAGACCCACGCACACCACCAAGAGGATCAGGCACCCGCAGCCGGCCAACAGCCACTTGCGACCGCCTCCGCGGGCGGGGGCTTCTTCTTCAGGGGGAACGAAGCCTGCCGGGCGCGCCGCCTGGGCCGGCATCGGGGTCGCCACGCCAGGCGCAGCCGCCACCGGAGGCGCCGAGGTGCGCGGCGCAGGCGTCCCGCGCGCCACGCCCAAGACCGTCGCGGCGGCTTCCGGCGCCGAGGATTCGTACGTCATGGTGACGTTCTCGCCCATCCCCACCAGATCCGCCGACGCCAACACCCGCGGCGAAACCAGCCGGTCGCCGTTCACGAACGTCCCATTCGTCGAGCCGAGGTCTTCCAGCACCATGCCGCCCGGCGTGCGTGTGATGCGGGAGTGCTGGCGCGAAATCTCGGCGTCACCGATGACGATGTCATTGGTGACGTCGCGCCCCAGCATGGTCACTTCCTTCGTCAGGTCGAAGACCATCCCGGGATTGGGGCCGGTGCGAACGATCAGGCGGCTGGATGCAGGAGACATCGCGGCTTTTCCTCCTCGTTCCTGGCGCTGGCTGGCGTAGTGTACAGGGACTGCGCGGCGGCGTCAACCGCCCGGCCGGTCGGCGGGTCGGACACGCAAACGGACCCCCACGACGGCTTCCACGATGACCCGGCTGCCCGCCGGGATGGCGGCCGCCCCGTCCTCGACTTCCGCCGACCACAGCTCGCCGGCCACCTGAACCTGGCCGACGGGCTCGAGGGCCTCCCGCACGACGCCCACCCGCCCGACGATCGCCTGGCTCCCCGTGCCGACCGGGCGACGATGCGCCCGCACGACGAAGCTCACCACGGCCAGGAACGCGCCCGCCATGACGGCTCCGACGCCCAGTACCAGGGGAACCGACACACGTTGGAAAGACGGCGTCCCGGGAGAATTGAAGAGCACCAGCGCGCCGACGATGAAACTGGCCAGCCCGGCCGCCGTCAGCGCTCCGTGCGTCGGTGCTTTGATATCGAGCACGAAGAGGACGAAGGACGTCCCCAGGAACACCAACCCGAACCAGTTCACCGGCAGGATGCCGAGGCCATAGGCCCCCAGGGCCAGCGCCGACACCCCGACGAATCCGGCCACCCACCCTCCGGGGCTGGACAATTCGATCAGGATGGCCTGGACGCCCAGCGCCAAGAGGATGAAGACGATATTGGGATTGGTCAGTGCGCCGAGCAGTTGCTCGATCAATGACGGGGTGAGCTCGGTCACCGTCGCACCGCGGGTGTGCAACGTGACGGGGCCCGAGGCCAACTGGACGGTGAACCCGTCCAGCGACGTCAACAGATGATCCAGGTCATCCGCAATGAAGTCGGCCATCCCGGCCTGCAGCGCCTCTTCGGCCGACGCGGCGCGGGCCGACTCGATGGCGCTTTCCGCCAGCGCCACGGCCTCGGGGCCGCGGCGTTCGGCCAGGCCGCGCACGGTCGCCTTGAGGATCTCCTTGGTCTTGGCCTCCAGCGTCTGCCCCAGGTCCTCGCCCTGGGGCCCGACCGGGCTGGCGGCGCCGATGGCCGTCTCGGGCGCCATCGCCAGGACGTGCCCGGCCAGAGAGATCACCGTCCCGGCGCTGCCGGCGATGGCGCCGCGCGGCGCCACGTAGACGATCACCGGCGTGGTGCTGGCGCGGATCGCCTGGACCATGCGGTTCATCAGGTCGATCGAACCGCCGGGCGTGTCCAGCATCAGCACGACAGCCGCCGCGCCCTGGCCGTCGGCCGTCGCCAGGCCGCGCTCGAGGTACTCCGCCATGGCGGGCGTCAGCGCCCCGCTGGCCCGCAGCAACAGGACGTGCGGTGAGGCCGTTTGGGGCGGAGAGGCCGCCAGGGTGAGCACGGTCAAGGCCGTCAGAAGCTTCCAGCGCCAGTGCCGCATGCCACCTCTCCGCAGCATTATAGTCCGCGGCTTGTGCCGCGCGCCGTCTGACCTATAATTCCTCATGGCCGTCGCAGACTCCGCCCGTGGGGTCATCTATGAAGATCATCGACAAGTCCGAATTCCGCGACGAGAACGGCGAGATCACCCTGCAGAACCGCATCCGCGGCACGCTGCGCTATGGGCTGCCGTGGTATGGGATCCTCCAGGCGCAGCTCGTGGTGAGCGAGCGCCTGAGCAAGAGCCTGCCCAACGACTACACCCTGCTGCGCAACGTCCTCGTCCCCGGCACCGGCCTGATCGCGTCGATGATCCTCGTTGGACCCCAGGGAGTGCGCACCCTGACGGCCTCGCCTATCGGCGGTGTCTACCGCGCCAAGGCCGATGAGTGGCTGGTACAGGCCTCGGGCGGGTTCCGCAAGAGCAACCCCAACCTCCAGCAGCTCGCCCTCAACACCTCGGAGGTCGTGCTGAAGTACCTGCGCGATCAGGGCTACGCGCTTCCCGAGGTCGAGGCGGTCCTGGTCTTCAGCAACGCGCGGGCGCACGTCGATGCGGCCACCCCGCGCGCCCGGATCGTCCTGGCGGATGCCATCGAGCATTTCGCCGCCAACCTGCGCCAGGCGCAGGCGATCATGGACGCCGAGGACGTCAAGGTCGTCGTCGAGGCGATCCTTCACCCGAGAATCGCCGAGCCCGAGCCAGCGCCCGCCCCGGTGCGGCGTCCCGCGGCGCCGCCGGCGCCGAGGCTTCGAGCCACGGCTCCTCCCGAGGCGTCTGCGGCCGCGCAGCACGTTCCCGAAGCAGCGCCCATTGCCGGGCCCAGCCCATTCCACCTCGAGGCCCGAGCGGCGCCCCTGGCCCGCCGACGGGCCGAGGAGATCTCCCGGCGCCAACGTTGGCTGGGGCTGACGCGCCGCCAGTGGATTCTGCTGGGCCTTCTGTTTCTGGGCGAGTTGATCGTCGTGGCTATCTTCGCCCTGGTCATCTACATCAACATCCTGGGGGGCTGACCTTCCTCCCTTGGCGCCGCACCTGTCGGTCATCCTCCCGGCTCACAATGAAGAGCGACGCCTGCCCGCCAGCCTCGCTCGCGTCCAGGCGTTCCTCCAAACGCAGCCCTACCCCTCCGAAGTCGTCGTCGTCGACAGCGGCAGCACCGACGGCACGGCGGACCTTGTCCGCTCCCTGACCTCGCGCCAGCCGAATTTGCGCCTGTTCCAGGAGGAACGCCCGGGGAAGGGACGGGCGGTCCGTCGCGGCATGTTGGAGGCCGCCGGGGACTTTCGTTTCATCTGTGATGCCGACCTGTCGATGCCCATCGAGGAAGTGCCGCGCTTCCTTCCGCCGGCCTTGCCCGAGGTTGACGTCGCCATCGCCTCGCGCGAGGCGCCCGGCGCGCGGCGCTACGGAGAGCCCGCCGTTCGCCACTGGATCGGCCGGACCTTCAACCTGATCGTCCGGGTCATGGCCATTCCCGGTTTCCAGGATACGCAGTGCGGTTTCAAGTGCTTCCGCGCCGCCGCGGCGCTCGACCTGTTCTCGGTCCAACGTCTGGACGGCTGGACGTTCGACGTCGAAGTGCTGTACATCGCCCTTCGGCGCGGCTACCGCGTGGCCGAAGTGGCGATCCCCTGGTACTACGAGCCGGGCAGCCGCGTCCGCATCTTGCGCGATTCGCTGGCGATGTTCGCCGATCTGTTCCGCATCCGCCGCAACTGGAGGCAGGGCCTGTATGCGCCCCGTGCGCCGGCCGCTCCCCACCCTTCGGCTTGAACGAAGGCTGGCGGCTTCGGGCGACGTGCCCGTGGCCGGCCTGGACGAAGTCGGCCGCGGGGCCCTGGCCGGCCCGTTGGTCGCCGCCGCCGTCGTGCTCCCGCTCGAGCGGCGTCAGCTGAAGCGCACCCTTGCCGGCGTGCGCGACTCGAAACAGATGACCGGGGCGCAGCGACGCCGCTGGGCCGAGCGTGTCCGCCAGGTAGCCACGGCCGCCGCCATCGGAGTCGCCACCGCCGCCGAGGTCGACGCCATCGGACCCCTGGCCGCCACGCGCCTGGCGATGGAGCGCGCTCTGGCCGACCTGCCGCTGGCGCCGCGCCATCTCCTGCTCGATCACATCGGGCTCCCTGGTGTCCTCGTTCCTCAGACGTCGATCACCCACGGCGACGCCCTGATCCTCTCGATCGCCGCCGCCTCGATCATCGCCAAGGTTTGGCGGGACGAAGTGATGTGCGCCTATGGCGGAGACTTCCCGGCCTACGGCTTCGAGCACCACAAGGGATACGGGACTCCCGAGCACCTGGCCGCATTGGACCGGCACGGACCCAGCCCAATTCACAGGCTCACGTTTCATCCCATGGGCGAGGAGGTGCTGACGCAGCTTGCGCTGGATGAAACCGCCCCCCTCGGCGGCGATTCACCGATCACCTGACGAGGGCGCGCGGCCGCCCGATCCATCGGGCTCTTACAGTGGGAAGCGAAGCGGGCGCTGGTGCGCCCGCTTCTGGATGTGGCCGGGGGTTTGACGGCTTAGCGGCCGGTGACGGCGAACCAAGACCCGCCCGGGCTGGTCACAAAGAGGATGGGCGCGAGACACGCCTCGGGCAGGGCCAGGTTGGCCTCGATATCCGCGTTGCCGCCGCCTTCGTCTGCGAAGCCCACCGTGGCGGGGAAGAGTCCGGTGAGGACGTTGGCGACACTGCCATCACTCTGCAGGCAACTCACCAGGCCGCGAAAGCTCGAGACGGTGTTCTTGCCCGTGTTCGGGCCGGCGGCGAACACCAACCCGCGTACCTCGATCTCCAGATGCCCTGCTGCGGTCAGCTCGCCATGCGCTGAGCCGACGGTCCACGGCAACCCTCCCCCGTTCACGCCGCGGATGGGGCTTTGCGTGCCGGTCAGGGCGGCCGGCACACCGACCATGCTGTCGAACTCGAGCATCTTCGGATGCTTGGCGTTCAGCACGGAGAACGGCCCCGCGGCAAGAGCAAGCATCAGCACAGACACGAACACCAACAGGTAACGGATCCTCTTCGGCATACCATCCCTCCTTTGGCGGTCCTACTGGGCCGGGCCGGAAGCTCCGCCCAACCTGATATACACGCCGCGGGCCCCGATCGGATTTCGGATCGGGACCGGGCGCATCCCCGCCCGGCGGGCCCGCTTGAAGCGCGTCGTCGATAGGGATCGTCTGCGAGCGAGTCTTCGGGCGATTGAAGACGTTGGGTCAGGCCGAGATGGGCGCCGGCCGGAGCCAGACGGTGAAGGCGGTGCCTTCGCCCTCGCGGCTCACGAAGCTGATTCGGCCCCCGTGGCGATCGAGGATTTCGTGACAGATGGCCAGCCCGAGCCCGGTCCCGGCGACGTTCGTCCGCCGGCTGGCCGATCCACGGAAGAATCGTTTGAACAGGTTCGGTTTCTCGTCCTCGGGAATCCCGAGACCGGTATCGGCCACCGTCAGGCGAACCCAGGGCTCGCCGTCGTCGCGAGCCGTGTCGGTCGAGATGTCGATCCGGCCACCGGCCTGGGTGTAGTTCATAGCATTCGTCATCAGGTTGGCCAGAACCTGAGTCAGCATGCGCTCGTCGGCCTCGACCGCCGGCAGAGTCGAGGCGGGGTTGAAGGTCACCGACAGCTTCTTCTGACTGAACAACCGCTGACGGTCCTCCACCAGGCCGCGCGCCAGTGCGTTGAGATCGAGACGGATCGGTTGCGGGATGGCCGTGCCGGCGTCGAGGCGTGAGACCGCCAGCAGATCCTCGATGAGGACGACCAGGCGCTCGGTTTCCCGATTGAGGGTTTCCATGTAATCGCCGAACTTCTCGGGCTTGCCGCGGTCGACCAGCTCCAGGTACAGGCGGATGTTGGTCAGGGGCGTGCGCAGCTCGTGCGAGACATCGGCGACGAACTGGGTCTTCAAGCGGTCGGCGGCGCGTGCCTGCTCCAGGGCGCGGGCCAGCTCGGCCGTCCTCTGCGACACCGTCTGCTCGAGCTGGGCCATGTTCCGCCGCAAGCGTTCGTAGAGCGCGGCGTTCTCCAAAGCGACCGACACCTGGTCGGCCAGCAAAGTCAGCAAGTGAAGATCCTCATCCGTCAGCCCGCCGGGCTCAGGCGTCTCGACGTTGAGGATCCCCACGACCAGGTCCTCCTTGTACAGCGGGACGGCGATTTCGGATCGCGTGCTGGGTAGCCCGACGACGTAGTCGGGATCGAGCGACACGTCGGGCACGAAGGCCGGCCGGTTGGTGCGCACGGCTCGCCCGATGACGCCGCGGGTGATCGGCAGGCGTTTCTCCCCGACGCTCAGGGTGTCCTTCGCCGCCCGCAAGACGAGGATGCCGTCCTCGATGAGGAAGATCTCGACCACCGGGTAGCCCAGGACCTGGCCGACCTGCATGACGATCTCCTCGAGCAGCGGCCCCATCTCCAGGCGCCGGTTCACCGTCTCGGCCACCTGCTGCAGCGCACTCCGTTCCGCCAGGCGCCGCGTCACTTCCTGGTAGCGACGCGCATTCGTCAATGCCAGCCCGACCTGCCTCCCGACGGCCTCCAGCAAGTGCAGGTGCTCCGGTTGGAAGGGCTCGGGCCGCAGGACCGTCATGACCCCCAGGACATCGGCTCCGGAGAAGATCGGAGTGGAGATCGCCGACCCGGGCCCATGATCCAAACCGGGAATGCGCATCCATCGCTCGTCTGTCTGGACGTCGCGCACCAGCACCGCTTCCCGATGCTGGGCCACCCAGCCTTCCAGGCCGCGGCCGAGGCGCATGTCCAGGGCTTGATCGAGAGCCTCGACCGTCGCGCCGAGGTCCCCCGCGATGGCCATCAACTGCAGCCGATCGCCTCGCGCCAGGTAGGTGGTGCCCCATCGGGCGTCCAGATTGGCGCTGGTCAGGCGGATGGCGCGCTGCAGGATCTCGGTCTCATCCAGGCTGGTGGAAAGCTCCCGCGTCGTGTCAAACAACAAACGCAAGCGGCGGCGTTCGGTATCGATCGTTTCGAACAGACGGGCATTCTCGAGGGCGATGGCCGTCTGGTCGGCGAGCAATTCGAGGGCCCGCAAGGCGCCGTCATCGAGGTCGGTCGCCTGCTTGAAGGCCATGGTCATCACACCCCGCACCCGGCCGGCGGCCAGGATGGGAAGGCCGAGGATCGTTCCCTCCCAGGGCATGTTCCGGAAGAGTCCGTGATCCCTGGCCTCTAGGACGATCACCCGCTGCCCCTGCCGGGCCACGGTGTAGGTCAGACCGTTGGGACGCGGCTCGGAGAAGGGCGAGGAATGGAAGTGCCCGTCCCAATTCGCCGCGCCGAAAGTCAGCCTCTCCCCGTCGTACAAGAAGATGTGGGCATCGGTGGCGGCCGCCAGCTTGAGGGCTTCCTCCAGCACGCCCTCCAGCACCGGACGCAACTCCAGGCTCGACGTCAGCCTCAGGCTGGCGCGCCGGATGGCTTCGAGCTCGACCCGGCGCCGCTTTTCCGACTCGTACGCCCGGACGCGGGCGATAGCCAGCGCGGCCTGGCCGGCCGCCTGCTCGCACAGCTCGATCTCCTCGGGGGTGAAACTGTGCCTCGTTTCGAAGGCCAGAATGGCCGCGCCAACCTTGACGTCTCCGACGACCAGCGGCAGGCCCAGCACCGACTGCACGAGGAATCGATCAATGATGACCCGGCTGACATAGGGTGTGTTCTTGGCGTCCTCGATCGCCAGCGGTCGGCCCTGCGCCAGCACCGTCTCGGTCAACGTCTGCTCGCCCTGCGGGAAGTCCGTATGGGGATACATCTCGCCGAAGCGACCCGACGCGCCCATCGGGGAAAGACTACGCCGCGACTCGTCCCAGAGATTGAGGTAGCAGGCGTCGGCGCCAATGAGGGACGACAGGCCTTCGGCCAACTCGCGCGTCAGCGTGTTGATGTCGGTCACGGCCAGCCCGGCGCGCGTCAGCTGGTGGAGTTGGGAGAGTTGGCGGTAGCGCCGCTCGGCCGCTTCCAGCAGCCGGGCGTTCTCGAGGACCACAGCCGCCTGGTCGGCGAAGACCGTCAGCAGGTCGAGGTCGGAGTCGCTGAACGGGGATCCGCCTTCGTTGCGCAGGACGTGGATGACCCCGGTGACGCCGCCCTGCCACACCATCGGTGCGCTGATGACGGCGCGAAAGGGAGCCGCCTTCTCGAAGACCGGCGAGCGGTGCTGCCACGCACGATAGTCCGAGATGTTGATCGGCTGTCCGCTCTCAGCCACAATCCCGGCGGCACCCTCGCCGTAGGCCAGGACGGTGCCGACGAAGGAGCCCATGGTGTGCAGGCTGACGACGCAGCGCACCTGCCGGGCCCCCGGCTCGACCAGGTACATGCCTCCGCCGTCGCCACGAAGCAGGTCGACGGCATGGGCGACGATCGACTCAAAGAGCGCCGGTTGATCGGGGAGGCGATGGACTTTCTTGGCAGCGCCGCGACGTGCGTTCAGGCTCCGCCGGCGGGCCGACGCCGGAGAGGATCCCCCCTTCGCACTGCCCTTGCTCCGCCCGGTGGCGGGCTTGCGACTTGTCAATTCGGGCCTGCGGACGGCGTCTGGCCCGGTGTTGGCCGGCGCCTGGTCGTTGTTTCGGATGCACCCATCGTGCCCGTCAATCCCCCACCGAGGAACTTCGCCAACGGCGGAGTGCTTCGATGACTTGGATTATACTCACCGGACTTGTAGGCGCCTGCCGACGGCTGGCCGCAGCCCAACCTGCGCCGGTCACCCACCCAGACGCGGAGCCATGTCCATGCAGGATACCTTCCAGGCGCGCCGCGCCATGCGCACCCGGGCCGGTCAGATTACCTACTTCAGCCTCGAGGCCCTCGAACGGGCGGGACTCGCGCGCCTCGACCGCCTGCCCTACTCGATCCGCATCCTGCTCGAGGCGGCACTGCGCCAGGTCAACGGCCGCGAGATCACGGATGACGACGTGCGGGCGCTGGCCGCGTGGTCGCCTCGCCCGAAGGAGCGCCCGCAAATCCCGTTCCTGCCCGCTCGCGTCCTGATGCAGGACTTCACCGGCGTCCCGGCCGTCGTAGACCTGGCCGCGATGCGGGCGGCGGTGGCCCGACTCGGCGGTGACCCCCGCCGCATCAACCCGCACGTTCCCGTCGATCTGGTTATCGATCACTCCGTGCAGGTAGACTTCTTCGCCTCGTCGGAGGCGCTGCGCCGCAACGCCGAACTGGAATTCCAGCGAAACCGCGAACGCTACGAGTTCCTTCGCTGGGGCCAGCAGGTCTTCGAGCGCTTCCGCGTCGTCCCGCCGGCCACCGGGATCGTCCATCAGGTCAACCTGGAGTTCCTGGCCTCCGTCGTCGGCACGCGGAAGGATGGCGACGAAACGGTCGCCTTCCCGGACACGCTCGTCGGCACCGACTCGCACACCACGATGGTCAACGGACTCGGGGTCCTCGGCTGGGGCGTGGGCGGTATCGAGGCCGAGGCCGCCATGCTCGGTCAGCCGATCGTGATGGTCCTGCCCGAGGTGGTCGGCCTGCGCCTGACGGGTCGCCTGCCGGAGGGCACCACGGCCACCGATATGACCCTGACCATCACACAGCTCCTGCGCGGCGTCGGCGTCGTGGACAAGATCGTCGAGGTCTTCGGACCTGGCCTGGCCGGGATGCCCTTGCCGGATCGGGCCACGATCGCCAACATGGCGCCGGAGTACGGAGCCACGGCGTCCTACTTCCCCGTCGACGATGAGACCCTGCGCTACCTTCGCCTGACGGGCCGCGACGAGTCCCTCATCGAGTTGGTCGAACGCTACACCAAAGAGCAGGGCTTGTTTCGCACGGCCGACTCGACCGAGCCCGAATTCAGCCGGATCGTCGAGCTGGATTTGGGCAGCGTGCAGGCGAGCCTGGCCGGACCGAAACGCCCGCAGGACCTGGTCGCCTTGCCTGCCGTCGGGACCGCGTTCGAGGCCAGCCTGCGCGCCGCGACCGGCGATGGCGGATTCGGGGTGGCCCAGGATGCCCTCCAGACGCGCGTGACCATCGGCACCAACGGAGCTTCGGCCGAGATCGGACACGGCGCGGTTGTCATCGCCGCCATCACCTCGTGCACCAACACCTCCAATCCCAGCGTCATGGTCGGCGCCGGGTTGGTGGCACGCAATGCCCTGGCGCGCGGCCTGCGCGTGCGGCCCTTCGTCAAGACGAGCCTGGCGCCGGGCTCCCGCGTCGTGACTGAGTACCTGCGCCGCGCCGGGCTGTTGGATCCGCTGGCCGAGCTCGGCTTCAACCTGGTGGCCTACGGCTGCACGACCTGTATCGGCAACAGCGGGCCGCTCTCGGGAGAGATCGTGAAGGCCATCAGCCAGGGGGACCTGGTGGCGGCCGCCGTCCTCTCGGGCAACCGCAACTTCGAGGGCCGGATCAACCCCCACGTGCGCGCTTCGTACCTCGCCTCCCCGCCGCTGGTGGTGGCCTACGCCCTGGCTGGGAGCGTCTCCATCGACCTGACGCGCGAGCCCCTCGGCATGGGGGCCGACGACCGGCCGGTGTTCCTGCGCGACATCTGGCCCACCCAGCAGGAGATCGACAAGATCATCCACGACGTCGTCTCGCCGGACTTGTTTCGCAAGCGCTACAGCGAGGTCTTCACCGGCAACGAGACCTGGAACCAGATTCCCGTCAGCGGGGGCGATCTGTATTCGTGGGACCCGTCTTCCACCTACATCCAGGAGCCACCCTTCTTCGACGGTCTGACGCTCGAGGCACCCCCTCTGACCGATATCGTCGGGGCCCGCGTCCTGGTCCAGCTTGGCAACTCCGTCACCACCGATCACATTTCCCCCGCCGGCGCCATCCCTGCCGACGGTCCGGCCGGGCGCTTCCTGATCGAACACGGGGTCCAGCCGCGTGAGTTCAACTCGTTCGGCTCCCGGCGCGGCAACGACCAGGTGATGACGCGCGGCACGTTCGGCAACATCCGCCTCAAGAACCTGCTCGTGCCGGGCGTCGAAGGCGGGCTGACGTTGCACGCGCCCGAAGGCGAGCGGATGTCGATTTACGACGCCGCCGTGCGCTATCGCGAGGAAGGCGTACCCTTGATCGTGCTGGCCGGGCGCGAGTACGGATCCGGTTCGTCGCGGGACTGGGCCGCCAAAGGCCCGCGTCTCCTCGGCGTGCGGGCGGTCATCGCCGAAAGTCTCGAGCGCATCCACCGCTCCAATCTCATCGGCATGGGCGTCCTGCCGCTCGAGTTCCTCCCGGGCCAGTCGGCTGCGTCGCTGGGGCTGACTGGCCGCGAACGGTACACCCTGCGCGGCGTGAAGGACCTGAGACCCCGTTCGCGGGTGACCGTGACAGTCGAGTCGGATGAGGGCGCCAAGTCCGCGTTCGACGCCCTGGTGCGCATCGACACTCCCGTCGAGCTGGACTACTATGGCAACGGTGGGATTCTGCAGACCGTCTTGCGCCAGATGATCCGCAAGAACTGAACGTCCGCACACTCCTTCATCATCCCGTCCCATCGCCGTCCCCCGGGGTCTTTCCGTGATGGAGTCCAGGACACAGCAAGGCTATCTGCTCCTCGCTGATCTCTCCGGCTTCACGGCCTTCCTCAGCGCCAGTGAGCTCGAGCATGCCCACGACGTGCTGGGCGAGCTCATCCAACTGGTCGTCGGCCGGCTCACCCCGGGCCTCCAGCTGGTCGAGGTGGAGGGCGACGCGGTCTACGTCTATGCCCCGGCGGATGCCCTGCCCTCGGGCCAGACGCTTCTGGCCCTCATCGAAGAAACCTACACGGCCTTTCGGGATCGCGTCGACGCCATCCAGCGCCATTCGACCTGCGTGTGCAATGCTTGCCGGTCCGTCCTGATGCTGGATCTCAAGTTCATCGCCCACTTTGGCGAATACATCCTCCAGGAGATCGCCGGCAGCCGGAAGCCGCTCGGCTCCGACGTCAACCTGGTCCACCGTCTGTTGAAGAACTCCGTAGGTCAGGCGACCGGCTGGCGCGCCTACGCTCTACTCACCCAGCCGTGTGTGGAGCGCCTGTCCATCCCGACGGATGGGATGCACGCCCAGGTGGAGACCTACGAGTCGTTGCCCCCGATCCGCACCTTCAGCTTCAACCTGCACCCGATCTACGACCGGGTCACCGCGGCGCGGCATGTGATCGTCGAACCGCACCAGGCCGATCTGCGCTTCACCTTCGATCTGCCTGTCCCGCCGGCCGAGGCGTGGGACTGGCTCAACGATCCCGGCAAGCGCACGCGCTGGGAGGGTCTACCGGTAGAGGCGGCGCGAGGCTCTGCTGACCGTCGGGGCGTCGGCAGCGCCAGCCATTGCCTGCACGGCAGCAAAGTCCGTGTCATTCAGACCATCCTGGATTGGCGCCCCTTCGACTATTTCACCTACGAATCGCGCAGCCCCTCCGCCAGGCACCCCGAGTCTATCTCCACCGTGCTGCTCCACCCAACCCAAACGGGCACCGCGATCGATTTCCGCATCCGCGTGACGATGCGCCCCCGGCTGGTCGGAGTCTTGATGTACCGGCTGATGGCAACACCCGAGTTCCGCCGCAGCATCGCCAAACTGGGCCAGCTGGTTCAGCCCTCGCCTGCTTGATCCCCAAGGAGGCATCAGTCATCAGTTTTCAGTTGTCAGTCGTCAGTCATTAGTCGTCAATCGTCATGCACCCGGCAACGAGCATCCGTCGCCGGCCCTTGGCTGACCGTAGGAGCTTCCGACGGATCCTCCCCTCGGCCCTTGACCTCCCGCCATTGACCAGTGGCCAATCGCCACTGGTCTCCCACCACTGACCACTGACGAAATGGCCGCCGGCATGGGATGCGCCCGAGGGAAGACCCATCTGCGGTATCCGCACCCCCTGGGGTCCGCCTCGGGCGCATCCTCGGCGGTCGCTTCCGCGACCTCAGCCGCCCGGTTCCCGAGGTCAACCTCGGGCGATGACATCGTACACGGTAACGGAATCGCTGTCAATCCCTGAGCGAGGAATCACCTTCGAGGGGGAAGCCGGCCCTCTCAGCGATCAGACTGAGGTGCTTGGAACGGCTGCGGCTCGGGACATACAGCCCGGTCTCCCACTCGCTGATCGTCTGCTGCCGGACACCCAACACCTCGGCCAGCCCGGCCTGATCGGCGCCGAGATGCCGCCGCAGCGCCCGGACCATGTCGGCGTTCCAACGCACAACGCCGGATTCGCGGTGGACGACGTAGCGCTGGACCGGGCGCGCCCATTCGATGCGTCGTCCACGAAGATCGACCTCTTGCGTCTCAAACCCGGCCTCGAGCCACGCCTCCGCCTGCAGACCGCCGTGGGCCCGGTTGCTCCAGAAGGCCTTGGCGCGACGCGCCGAGCGCGGCAGCGGCTGGCCCAGGATGGCCTCGATCTGCGCGAACGTTAGCGACACGCGCTCGCCGCGCTGACGCTTCAGGTGCTGGAAGAGGGGGAAGTACTTGGAACCCGGCTTGGCCGAGGGCATGCCCGGGTCGTCAACCGCGACCGATGGGGGCGGCCCCCATGTGGATGACCACACGGTCCCCGCGGGCCGCCTTGGCCTGCAGCTCGCACTGGTCGGCCTGCTCGATGAGATCTTCAAGGGTGGCGGCCATCCCAGGGAAGACCGAGCCTCCCAGGCTGATGGTGATTCCCAGGCGCCGGCCGTCCGGCAGGCCGATGTTCCGTTCGGCCACGTTTCGGCGAAGTTTCTCGCCCAACGCCTCGAGCTGGTCCGGGGCGCAGCCGGGCAGGACGACGGCGAACTCATCCCCGCCGTAGCGCGCCACCCAGTCGGTCTCACGGGTCGCCATGCGCAGACCCTCGACCACCATCCGGAGCAGCTCGTCCCCGGCCAGGTGGCCGTGACGATCGTTGACACGCTTCAGGTCGTCGACGTCGACCATCAGAAGGCCCACCGAATAGCCCAGGCGCTGGGCCCGGTTCAATTCGGCCCTCAGGTTCTGGGTAAAGAAGGCCCGGTTGAAAGCCCCCGTCAGGGAGTCCGTCATGGCCTGGCGCTGGATCTGGTCGAAGGTCTGCGAGTTGGCGATCGCCAGGGCCGCCACTTGCGCCAGGGCGACCAGGAAGTCGAGGTCCGATTCCGCGTACTGCTCCGGTCTTCCGCTTAGCAGCAGGGCCCCGGTGACCCGCCCTCCAAGTTCCAGCGGGGCGCACATCAGGCTCTCGTCTTCGTCAGGCGTGTCGGGAACAAGGGACACGCGCACGTCCCGCGCCGTGTGATCCACTTTTTGCGGGACGCCGTGTTCGGCCACCCACCCCGTCAGCCCCTGGCCGAGCTGCGGCCGTTGGCTCATGAGCTGCTGGGCGTATTCGCCGGCCGACGCCAGAGGGCGCAAGCTGGCGCCGTCCGGCTCGAGCATGAAGACGGTGCAAGTCGTCGCCCGCAGCAAGCGCTGCGCCCGATCGACAATCTTGCCCAGCGTGCGACGAAGGTCGAGCTGCGTCAACAGCTCCCGCTGGACTTGCAGCAGGGTCGCCTGCTCCATCGTCCGCCGACTCAACTGGTCGGCGACCGACAGGTGTTGGGAGACGTCGCGGGCCGATCCGTCCACTCCGACCACCCGGCCGCGCTCGTCGCGCACCGGGATGGCGAACGCCTCCACCCAGACAGGCTTGCCGTCGCGCGTCCGGAGCTGTGCGACAACCGTCGCTGAATCGGCGCCATCGTCCCGCACACGGGCGACGGCCGACTGAAAGTCCGCCCATCCGGTGGCATGGAACAGGGTCGGGAGGAATTCGGGGCGGAGCAACACGTCTCCGGCCGCGTGGCCGGTCATGCGCTCGAATCCCGTGCTGACGAAAGTCAACCCACGGGCGAAGTCCCAGCGAAAGACAGCGTCGGGGGAAAGGTCGGCGAGGCGCTGGTAGTCGGGTACGGACCGGACCATCGGCGAAAGCACCTTCGAGCGGTAGTCGGCTCGGTGCCTCGGCCCGGCCCCCATCGGGTCACCCCAGCGCCTTCCTTCGTGCGGACCGCGGTGGGCGTTGGGGTCACCCCAGCGCCTTCTTTCGTGCGGACCGCGGTGGGCGCTGGGGTTTAGGCGCCCGAGGACCTGACTAGTATACGGTCTCCCCGCTGCGACGCGCAATCGGCCTTCGAAACGGAAAAGCGAGGCGGCGGCAGAAGGCCTCGCTTTTCAACTTTGGGTCGCGCGGACGTCGCGCCGGCTCTATGGCCTCCATTCTAGATTTCGTCCGGCGTTCGCGGGCGGACTGTAGACTGTCTGTAAGTTCATGGGGAAGCCCGGCTGCCGGCCGTTGACGGTGCGGTCGTTCAGCGTTACCGTTCCGGCACGCCAACCCCGGAGGAGCCCACCGATGGCCCTCGCCTTGTCCACACTCGACCTGGTCGTCAGCGCAGCCTTCACCCTGGTCGTCGCCGCCCAGTGGGTGGTCCGGCGCCGCCCGCATCAGCTCTTGTGGTCGGCGGCCCTGCTCGTCTGGACGGTGGCCGTCGCGGCCGAGACGGTCGCCGCCTACCAGGGTGCCTGGAGTCCGGTGACCTATCGCCTGTACTACGCCTGCGGGGCGCTCATGGTCGCCGCCTGGCTGGGGGCCGGATCGCTTCACCTGACATCTCCGGCGCGCCTGGCTCGCCTCTACCTCCTCATCATCGGGGCGCTGTCGCTCGCCGGACTGGCCGGCGTGTTCTCCTATCCGGTGGATCCGTCCATGTTGAGTCGCACCGATGCCTTGGGCTTCGTCGACGTCAAGGTCTTCCCGATGATCCCGGTGCGGTTGTTCGTCATCCTGGCCAACATTCTCGGCACACTGGCTTTCGTCGGATCGGCCCTGTACTCGTTGTGGCAGTTGCGTGCCCACGGCATCTCCGGAGCGCGCGCCTTCGGTATCGGCATGATCGCCATCGGCGGCTTGATCGCCGCCAGCGCCCACAGCCTGGGCGTCCTGGGTGGGCCCGGGCTGTTCCGCATCAGCGAGTTGGCGGCGGTGGCGGTCATCTTCTCGGGCTACATCGTCAGCAGCCGCCGCATGCCCGAGGCGGCCCCATCCACGGCCACGACCTGAGGCCGCCAACCAGCCGTCTCCACACGGGAGGTCCCTCGAATGTGCCGGAACATCAAGAGACTGCGTCAAGCAGATTCCTTCCCGTCGGAGGACGAGCTGCACCTGGCGGCGCTCCAGTTCGTCCGCAAGGTGTCCGGCTATCGAGTCCCTGCCAGGCGCAACGCCGCGGCGTTCGACCAGGCCGTCGACGAGATCGCCGGATCGACACGCCGGCTGCTCGAGAGACTGACCCCCGGCCCGGAGCCGGCCGCCTCTGCGTCCCGGAGCCGCTGACCGGGGCGACACCCCAAGGAAGCGGCCAAGCGGCGCCTGCTTCCCCCCGACAACGAAACCTCGCGGCCCCGAGCCCTCGGCGGGGTTCTAGAACCCGGCCGCGATGCCGTCGCGGTCCCGGAGGGTGGAATGCCTGGGATTGTATTGGTCCTGCGATTGGTCCACATCTTCGCCGGAGTGTTCTGGGCGGGATCGGCCATGGCCCTGGCCGGGTTCTTCGAACCGGCCATCCGCCGGTCTGGACCGGAGGGCGGCCGGGTTATGCAGAACCTGGCCTCCCACACCCGCTACTCGATGGCGATGGGGATGGCCGCCGCCCTGGCGACGCTCGCCGGACTGTGGCTTTTCTGGATCGATTCCGGCGGGCTGAATCCTGCTTGGATTTCGACGGGGACCGGCCTGACGCTGACCATCGGCGGAGCGGCGGGGATCGCGGCCGCCGTGATCGGATTCACCGTCCAGTTTCGCGCCAGCCGACGCCTCGAGAGGCTCGGCGGGGAGATCGCCCGCTCGGGCGGCCCTCCGACGACGGCGCAGGCACAGGAAGTCCAGCGACTGCAGGCCACCTTGCGCGCCGGAGGGCGATGGGTGGCCCTGCTCCTGGTCGTGACCGTCGCCGCCATGGCGACGGCGCGATACCTGGCCTTCTAGACTCCGTGCTCGGCCCTGGTGGTGGCGAGCCCTCGCCCAGGGCAAGGGCTCGCCGTCGCGCTTGCCCGCCGCCGAGGTCGGGCGTAGAGTGATGCGGGAGGCGTGGCCCCTTGCCTTTCGCCGCCCCTTTCCCACCACCGACCTCGGGACACCCACATGCTCAATGAATTGAACATTCCCCCTCGCCTGCTGCTCGGACCCGGGCCCAGCATGGTGCCGCCGCGCGTCCTGCGCGCCATGGCGACGCCCCTGGTGGGCCACCTCGATCCGGATTTCCTCCGGGTCCTGGGCGACATCCGCCAGATGCTTCGCCAGGTGTTCCAGACTCACAACGAGTGGACGATGGCCGTCTCTGGGACGGGGACGTCCGCCATGGAGGCGGCCCTCAGCAACTTGATCGAGCCCGGAGACGCCGTCCTGGCCTGCGTTCACGGCTACTTCGGCGACCGCCTGGCCGAGATCGCCCGTCGCTACGGCGCCGTGGTCGAGCGTCTCGAGCGCGCCTGGGGCACGGTCTTCGAGCCCGAGGCGATCGACGAGGCGCTGGGCCGCCGGCCGGCCAAAGTCGTGACGCTGGTCCATGCCGAGACCTCGACTGGAGCGCTACAGCCGGACATCGCCGCCATCAGCGAGATCTGCCATCGGCACGGCGCGCTGCTCGTCCTCGATTGCGTCACCTCCTTGGGAGGGATTCCGGTGGAGGTCGACAGTTGGGACGTCGACGTCGCCTACGGCGCATCCCAGAAGGCGCTCTCGGCTCCGCCGGGACTGGCGCCGATCACCGTCGGCGCGCGGGCACGCGAGGTCATCGGCCGCCGCCGCACACCGCCGCCGGTCTTCTACTTCGATCTGGCGCTGCTGGACCGCTATTGGGGCGACAAGCCGGCCTATCACCACACCGCGCCGATCAGCACCGCCTATGCGCTCAGGGAGGCGCTGCGCCTCGCCCTCGAAGAGGGGCTCGAGGCGCGCTACGCGCGCCACCGCGACAACGCCACTCGGCTTTGGCATGGCCTGGAGGAGATGGACCTGCCGCTCCTCATTACCGAGCCTCTGCGCCTGACGACCCTGTCCACTCCCCGCCTGCCCGGGACCTGGGACGAGGCCGCGCTGCGCCGTCAGCTGCTCGACCGCTTCGGGATCGAGATCGCCGGCGGCTTCGGCCCCCTCGCCGGCAAGGTCTGGCGCATCGGCCTGATGGGCCACTCGAGCCGGCCGGAGAACGTGCTGACCCTTCTGGCTGCACTCGAAGAGCTGCTGCGCGCGTCGAGGTAGCCGCAGCCTTTGGGCTGCTTGGTCGCAAGCCAAAGCCTGCGCCGGCCGGATCCCACCGCGCGCGTCGAGGTAGCCGCAGCCTTTTGGGCCGCGTAATCGTGGGCCTCCGTACGACTAGCGCAAACCAATAGGGGAATGCCGGCTATAGCGCAGCGCGAAATACCCGAGCGCTCCGGCCGTCAGGAGCAGTGCCGCGCCGACGGCGCCTAACAGGGTCGAGCGTCCCCCCGCTCCGCCGGCCCCTCCTCCCAGCGCCGAGCTGGGTTGTGCCCCAAATTCGATGTAGTGGACGTCGCCGGGTTGCAGCCGAACGGGGACGTTCATCGTGGTCGTTGGATTGTAGTCGGTCGGCGCTGCGGCGCTGACGTTGTAGTCCCCGTTCTGCAGATTCGCAAAGCAATAACCCGTGGGACTGACATCCGTCGTGTGTTCGCCGGCGAGTGTGCCGGACAGCTCGGAGACGCTGATCTCGCCGCCAGGTAGAGGCGGCTCGCCTTCATCCAGCACGGCGTTGCCGTTGCTGTCTTCGAACAGCAGCACGCAAACGTCGCCCACCCCGAAGACTGCCGTTGGGGTCGGCGGCACCAGCGTCGCCGTCGGACGCAGGTCGGGAGGCGTCGTCGGCAGCACCGGCCCCCCGAACCCAAGGAGCAACTGCATCCCCGGCCGCAACACGTCACCGGCCTGGAGACCGTTGAGCGCCATGATCTCCTCGACGGACTTCCCGCTCAAGGCGGCGATCGTCCACAGGACGTCGTCTTGCTGGACGATGTAGATGATCTTGCCGTCGGGCCCCGGGGTGGGTGTGACAAAGTTCGCCTGCTTCGGGACGTCCGGAGATGGCGGAACCGCAGCGATGGCCAGAGCGGCCACCGCCGCCAGGACGAGGAGCCCACCCGCGCCGTAGGTCATGCGCGTGCTCATGAATCGATTATAGCGCCCTCTGCGCGCACCCGAATTCCTGCTGGTAGCGGTCAGCCGTCAACCATCGACCACACGCAGGGCGGCTCGCCATGACGTGAACTGGACGCCACTGCCGATACACGCCTGACCCCCTGACCGCGGACCACTGACCGCTGAAGGCTGGTATACTGCCGCGCACTCCCCGGCCGGGCCCTCGTCTCACTCCGATCTTCCTGCCACCAATTCGTATCGCGGATGAGCTGGCGCCGGTCGTGGCAACAGGACGAAACGGATGACGTTCCTCGGCCGGCGCTGGACGCCGGCGAATTTCCTGTTCGCGGCGTTGTCCCTGGCGGGTGCGCTGGCGTTCGCGTATCCGTTCTGGGCCCCGGCGCGCATGGACCCAAGCCAGATCAGGCCGGCGCTGTTTCTGTTCAGCGGTGCGCTGGCCCTCATCCTCCTGGCGCTGCTCAGTGAGGCCCAGGAGGGTCTCACGGCGCATACCGTCGCCATGCTCGGTACGCTGGTCGGTTTGAATGCGGCGCTGCGCGTGGTCGACAATCTGGTTCCGCTGCCGGGAGGCTTCTCCCCCGTCTTCCTCCTGATCACCCTGGTCGGGGCCGTCTTCGGAGCGCGGTTGGGCTTCCTGATGGGGGCCCTGACCCTGCTCGTGTCCGATCCGGTCAGCCCCGGCGGGCTCGGCCCGTGGACTCCCTACCAGATGCTCGCCGCCGGTTGGGTTGGCCTGGGCGCTGCGTTTCTGCCGAAGAAGGCGGGCATCTGGGGATTGGCTGTCTACGCCGCCGTGTGGGGATGGGTCTTCGGCGCGCTGACGAATCTGTACTTCTGGCCGTACGCGCTGGGAGCGCCCGACATCAGTTGGCAGCCGGGTCTCGGCCTGGGGGCGACGCTGACGCGCTACGCCCGCTACTACTTGGTGACATCCCTGGCCTGGGACACGATGCGTTCCATCGGCAACTTCGTCCTGCTGCTGGTCCTGGGACCGTCGCTGCTGCGAGTGCTGGACCGTTTCCGCCGGCGGGCGCACGTCGCGTGGGAACCGGCCTGATGCTGACGGCGCCCCGTCGTTCGACGGCCATGAGGAAGGCGCGCCGCCGCTGGTGGCTGCTCATCCCCCTGGCGCTCATCGCCTGCGGGGGGCTGGGCGCCTGGGTCTACAACCTGCCTTCGTTCCAGGAGCGGTTTGGCTGGCGCATCTCCGAAGCCCGCGCCGCGGTCTTCTACGCGCTGTTTCCGCCCGAAGAATCGGTCTTCACACCGAACCCGACTTTGGCGGCGATGGTCCAGCAAACCTTGTCAGCCTTCACCCCCACACCCACGACGACGCCCAGCCCGGGCCCCACGGCCCCTCCCAGCCCCACCCCGACCTCGACCATCGTGCCGACACCCGTGCCGGAACACGTCGAACTCCATGGCACGCGCCACGAATACCAGAAGTACAACAACTGCGGCCCCGCCACCCTCTCGATGGCGCTGTCGTACTGGGGCTGGGAGGGCGACCAGCGGCCGATTGCCGCCTACACCAAACCCAACCCTCGCGACAAGAACGTTATGCCTTACGAGCTGGAGGCCTTCGTCGACAACCAGACCGAGCTGCGCGCCCTCGTCCGCGTGGGCGGCGACCTCGATCGCCTCAAGTCCCTCATCGCCGCCGGGTTCCCGGTCATGGTCGAAAAGGGTTTCGAGGGGCCTGGCTTCGACGGCTGGATGGGGCATTACGAACTCCTGACCGGCTACGATGACGGCCGAGGCCGCTTCATCGCTCAGGACTCCTACATCGGATCCGATCTGCCGATCCCGTACGCCGAACTCGAGTCCTACTGGCGCGCCTTCAACTTCACCTACATCATCCTGTACCCACCCGACCGTGAGTCGGACGTTCTCGCCCTCCTGGGCGCCGACGCCGATGAAAAGACCAATATCGTCGCCGCCGCCCAGAAAGCCTCCGATGACATCTTCGCCCTCGAGGGCCGTGATCAGTTGTTCGCCTGGTTCAACCGAGGCACCAACCTGGTTGACGAACAGGACTACGCCGGTGCGGCGGCGGCCTACGATGAGGCCTTCCGTATCGACGCCGAACTCGCCATCCTCGACCCCGAGACTCGCCCGTGGCGTATCCTGTGGTACCAGACCGGCCCGTACTGGGCCTACTTCTACTCCGGGCGCTACTACGATGTGATCAACCTGGCGACACAGACGCTTGGCAATATGAGCGAGCCGATCCTCGAGGAGAGCTACTACTGGCGCGGCCTGGCGCGCCAAGCCATCGGCGACGCCGACGGCGCCATCGCGGACTTCCGGACGGCCCTGACGTACCACGATGGGTTCGAGCCGGCGTTGTATCAACTCCGCCTGCTGGGCCTCGATGGCTGACGCTGTTCGAACCGGCTGGCTTCGCCGGCGCGCCCTGCGCCTCTCGCCCGTGGCGCGCGCCTCGCTCCTGATCGCCGCCCTGTTCGCCGTCGATAAGCCGCTCGATCTCTTCCGTCAGATTCTGATCGG
>DATIFK010000097.1:0-4666 GCA_035455265.1 Anaerolineales bacterium | reverse complement strand
TGATGGGCGGCGTGATCGGGATCGCCTTGGGCTGGGCGCTTTCGACGGTGGTCGGGTTCATCGCCCGCGCCTCCAACGCCGAGCTCAACCCGGCGGTCAGCCTGGACGCGGTGCTGCTGGCGACGCTGTTCTCGGCCGCCGTCGGGTTGTTCTTTGGACTCTACCCGGCCAAGCGAGCCGCCGATCTGGAACCCGTGGAGGCGCTGCGGTACGAATAGAGTCTCCAGTTCCCAGTTTCCAGTTGCCCGTCCGTCCAACGTACACGACAAGGGCCAGGCCAAGTCCTTGACGGGCGACTGGGAACTGGAGACAGGCTACCAGTCAGAGGAGGGATCGATGCACTTCGGCGCGATCTTCCCCCAGGTCGAGTTCCCGCCCGATCCGGTTGCCGTCCGCGACTATGCCCAGGCCGTCGAGGGGATGGGCTTCTCGCACGTCACCGCCTACGATCACGTGCTCGGCGCCAATCCCGATCGTCCAGGCGGCTGGACCGGACCGTACACCTACCTGTCGTCCTTCCTGGAACCCTTTGTCCTCTTCAGCACCATGGCTGCCCACACGGTGCATCTGGGACTCTTCACGGGAATCCTGATCCTGCCGCAGCGCCAGGCGGCGCTCGTCGCCAAGCAGGCGGCGACGCTGGACTTGCTGTCCGGAGGCCGCTTGCGGCTGGGCGTCGGCATCGGCTGGAACGCCGTCGAGTACGGAGCCCTCGGAGAGGACTTCCACACGCGCGGGCGGCGGATCGAGGAGCAGATCGAGGTGATGCGGCGCCTGTGGGCCGAGCCACTGGTGACGTATGTCGGACGGTGGCACCGCATCGAGGACGCGGGGATCCAGCCTCGGCCCACGCGGGCGATCCCCATCTGGTTCGGCGGCCACCATGATCGGGTGATCCGCCGCATCGCCCGCCTGGGCGACGGCTGGGTCGTCAACTACCGATCGGCCGCCGATGCCGCGCCGTCGCTCGAAGCCCTCGACGGTTACCTGGCGGCCGCCGGGCGTTCGCGCGCCGACGTCGGGTTGGAGGTTCGCCTTCCCTACGGCGACGGCGACCCGCAGGTGTGGACGGCGAGACTGGCGGAGTGGACGGCGGCCGGCGCCACGCACCTGGACGTCAATACCATGAACGCCGGGTTCGATACACCGGCGAAGCACCTCGAGGCCTTGCGGCGGTTCGCCGGCGCGGTGGGAATCGGGTAGGTCACATCGAACCGCGAGGGGGACAGATGAAGCAGGCTACGTCCAGGCGGCGTTCGACGCGCCTCAAAGGTCACGATTACACCGGAGCCGGGGCGTATTTCGTCACGGTGTGCACATTCCAAAGGGAGCCATTCCTTGCCTCCCTTGTGGGCACGGAGATGACACTGACGCCCGAAGGTTTCTGTGTTCTGCAGGCGTGGGAACGCCTGACCAGCGGCCGCGGGTCCGCCGAAGGCGACGCCTTCGTTGTCATGCCCAATCACATCCACGGCATTGTGGTCATCCACAATTCGGGGGTAGGGGCGAAGCATTCGGAACTCTCGAATGCTTCGCCCCTACGGACCCTCTCCAGGTCACGTGGTACGGTCGTGGGATCGCTGTCAGCGATTATCCAGAACCTTAAGGCCGTGACCTCTCGGAGGATCCGCTCGCTCTGGGGTGCGAGGACTCGCCGTGTCTGGCAGCGTGGCTTCTATGACCATGTCATCAGGAACGAGGCAGACCTGCGGCGGATCCGAACCTACATCGAGGAGAACCCGCTTCGCTGGGTCTCAGACGAGTACTACGCTTCGGGAAGAGAATAGGGCGGAGCATTCGGAACCCTCGAATGCTTCGCCCTGGACCGCCCTCACTCCAAATGTGGCTTGAGGAACTTTCCGGTGTAGGATGAGGCCACCCGGGCGATGTGCTCGGGGGTGCCCTCGGCGACCAGGCGGCCGCCCGCGTCGCCGCCCTCGGGGCCCAGGTCGATCACCCAATCGGCGACCTTGATGATGTCGGGGTGGTGCTCGATGATCAGGACGGTGCTGCCCTGGTCCACCAGGGCCTGCAGGACGCTGATCAACCGGTAGACGTCGGCGGCGTGCAGCCCGACCGACGGCTCATCGAGGACGTACAGCGTTCCTCCGTTGCCCCGGCGCGACAGCTCGCGCGAAAGCTTGACTCGCTGCGCCTCGCCTCCGGACAGGGTGGGGGCCGGCTGGCCGATCTTGATGTACCCCAGACCGACGTCGTGCAGCGTCTCCAGCTTGCGCAGGATGGCCGGGATGGCCCCGAAGAAGGTCAATCCCTCCTCGACGGTCGTATCCAGAACGTCGGCGATGTTCTTGCCCTTGAAGCGAACCTGCAGCGTCTCACGGTTGAAGCGCGCCCCGTGGCACACCTCGCACGGAACGTAGACGTCCGGCAGGAATTGCATCTCGATGCGGAGCTGCCCCTGGCCCTCGCACGCCTCGCAGCGCCCGCCGCGCACGTTGAACGAGAAACGACCCGGCTTGAAGCCGCGCACTTTCGATTCGGGCAACTCGGCGAACAGAGAGCGGATGGCGTCGAAGACTCCGGTGTAGGTGCCCGGGTTGGAACGCGGCGTCCGCCCAATCGGGCTCTGGTCGATGTTGATGGCCTTGTCGATGCGCTCGACGCCCTCGATGGCGCGGTACTTCCCGGGCTGCTCGCGCGCCCCGTGCAGGGCCCGCGCCAGCGCCTTGTACAGCACTTCGACCATCAGCGTGGACTTGCCCGAGCCGGACACGCCGGTGATGCACACGAACATGCCGAGCGGGATGCGGACCGTCAGGTCCTTGAGGTTGTTCTCCTCAGCACCGACGATGGTCAGGTACTGCCCCGATCCAGGGCGGCGGCGGGAGGGGACGTCGATGCGCAGGCGGCCGGACAGGTATTGGCCGGTGAGCGACTTGGGATTGCGCGAAACCTGGTCGACCGTGCCTTCGGCCACCACGTAGCCGCCGGCCTCTCCGGCGCCGGGACCCAGATCGATCAGCCAATCGGCGGCGCGGATCGTCGCCTCGTCGTGCTCGACGACCAGCACCGAGTTCCCCAGGTCGCGCATGCCGATCAGGGTGCGGATCAGGCGGTCGTTGTCGCGCGGATGCAGACCGATCGACGGCTCGTCCAGCACGTACAGAACGCCCATCAGCCGCGACCCGATCTGGGTCGCCAGGCGGATGCGCTGCGACTCGCCGCCTGAGAGCGTCGCGGCCGAACGGTCGAGCGTCAGGTAGTCGAGCCCGACGTCCACCAGGAACTGCAGACGCTCGCGGATCTCCTTGAAGATGCGATCGGCGATCTTGCGTTGGCGTGAGGTGAACGGGCCCTTGTCGCTCTGCAAGCGGCGGATCCATGTCAGCGTCGGGCCGACCGGGCGAGCCGTAACCTCGATGATGTTGAGGCCATCGACGGTCACCGCCAGGGCTTCCGGCCGCAGGCGCTTCCCGCCGCAGCGCGGGCACGGCCGCTCGGCCATGTACTCCTGAATCTTGGAGCGGATGTACTCCGACTGCGTCTCCTGATAGCGCCGTTCGAGATTGCCGATGATCCCCTCGTACGCGGAGCGGAAGGTCGCCCGGCGGCCGTCACGCCCCACGTAGCGCACGGGGATCTCGTCTCCGTCGGTGCCGTACAGCAGCAGCTTGAGCTTGGAGGCGGCCAGGGATTGGACCGGCGCCTCGAGGTCGATGTCGTAGTGATCGGCGACGGCCTCGACCATCTGCCAGTAGTAGCCCTGCTTGTCGCGCGCCTGGTTGGCCCACTCGAGGGCGACGACCGCGCCCTCGGCGATGGACAGGCTGCGGTCGGGAATGACGCGGTCGGGGTCGATCTCCAACTTGATGCCGAGCCCCTGGCATTCGGGGCAGGCCCCATGGGGGGTGTTGAAGGAAAACGTGCGCGGTTCGATCTCGGCCAGGGTCGTCCCGTGCTCGGGGCAGGCCAGATGTTCGGAGAAGGGAATGTCCACGCCGCCGGACTTGCCCGGCCCCTTGGCGCCGTCACCGGCCAGCTGGGTGACGATCATGCGCCCATCGCCCAGGCGCAGCGCCGTCTCGATCGAGTCCGTCAGCCGCGAGCGGAACGCCAGCGCCTCCTCGCCCGCCTCGTGCTGGATGACCAGACGGTCGACGACGGCCTCGATGGTGTGGGCCTTGTAGCGGTCGAGCTCGACCTCCTCGTCGACGCCCACGACGCGGCCGTTGACGCGGACACGGGCGAACCCCGCCCGTCGAATCTCATCGAACACCGCCTGGTGGGTTCCCTTCCGGCCGCGCACGAGAGGCGCCAGGATCAGCACACGGGCGCCACCGGGCAGCTCCTCGACGGCGTCGACGATCTCCTGAGCCGATTGCTGGCGCACCTCACGGCCGCAGATCGGGCAGTGAGGGACACCGACGCGGGCGAAGAGCAGGCGCAGGTGGTCGTAGATCTCCGTCACCGTGCCGACGGTCGAGCGTGGGTTGTGCGACACGCCCTTCTGGTCGATCGAGACGGCCGGCGATAGGCCGTCGATGTGATCGACGTCCGGTTTGTCGAGCTGGCCGAGGAACTGGCGGGCGTAGGCCGAGAGCGACTCGACGTAGCGCCGCTGCCCTTCGGCGAAGATCGTGTCGAAGGCCAGCGACGACTTGCCCGAGCCGGAGATCCCCGAGATCACGACCAGCCGGTCGCGGGG
>DATIFK010000096.1:0-2442 GCA_035455265.1 Anaerolineales bacterium | reverse complement strand
AGCAGGTGGCGCGCGAGGTCCCGGACGACCGCCTGCTGGTCGAGACCGACGCGCCGTACCTCGCCCCGCCCCCGCACCGGGGCAGGAGGAACGAGCCGGCCTTCGTGGTCGAGGTGGCGCGGACGGTGGCGGCCCTTCGCGGCGTCGGGCTCGAGCACGTCGGGGCCCTCGCGCTCCGGAACCACGCCCGCCTCTTCCGCCGCGGGTTCTGACGCGCTCTGCCTGAGCGTGCAGAGCGATCCGCACTCCTGTCAGGACCCCCGCGACCTCCGCCGCAAGCACGGCCTCGACGAGTCGGCCTGCGCGGAGGTCGGAGAGACCGTGCGCCGCCTCATCGCCCGCTACCAGGGCGGCGCTTGAAGGGGGCAGGACGGCTCGGCGGGCTGGCCGCCCGACGTGGGGTGTGCGTCATCGATGGGGGCCGTAGGCGGCCATCACGGTTGAATGGCGGCCTGTCTGATAGTAGTATTACTATCGGATAGGAGGGTGCCAATGCAGGATCCCCTCACCACGCTTGTGACCAAGCGCAACGCCATTCTCAGGGAGATGGCTCAGATGGGTGACATGCGCCGAGGCTCGATCACGGAGGCCTTCCGCCCTTGTGGCAAGGCCAACTGCGCCTGTTCGCAGGCCGACCACCCTGGGCATGGGCCTTACTATGCGTTCACCACCAAGGTCGCCGGCAAGACGAAGACGGTCCAGCTGCGTGCGGGCTCGCGCCTGACGAAGTTCCAGCGGGAAGTGGACGCCTACCGCCGCTTCAGGGGCTTGACGGAGCAACTGCTGGAGGTGAACGAGGCTATCTGCGACAGGCGCTCAGATGAAGAGGGAGGGACTCCTGGGCGGGCGGTGCTAAAAAAAACCTCGCGCGGCTCGTCCAGGAGGAAATCGGGCGGGAGGTAGACCGCCTTCTCCCACTGCTGCTGGGCAAGGATGGGGAGGTGGCTTGGCGGGTGGACCTGGAAGCCACCGAGATGGCCATCCGTTCCTCCATGCACGGCGTGGGTGGCGTGTTGCTGGAGAGGCTTCTGGACTCGGACTTGGGCTACCGCGGGTCTCGGGTGCAATGCCGGCAGGGGCACGAAGCCGAATTCATCGATTACCGCAGCAAGGAAGTACTGACCGTCTTGTCCCGAATCCGAGTGCGCCGCGCCTATTACCACTGCACGCCATGCCAAGAGGGATTGATACCCAAGGACTCCGACTTGGACGTCGTCGGCACGTCGTTTTCCCCCGGAGTCCGACGCCTCATGGGCCGGGTCGGAGGCAAGGAGCCCTTCGCGGAAGGCCGTCGCGATCTGGAAGAACTGGCCGGAATCGTGGTCAAGACCAAGGAGGTAGAACGGGTCTCGGAAGCCATCGGCGAGCAGATGGAGGCCATCGCGGGCAGGCAGCGCGCCGCGGCCTTCTCGGGCAGGATCGTCCTCCTACCCAAGCCGGTACCGAAGATGTACATCGCGATTGACGGTACCGGGGTGCCGATGGTCCCACGCGAGACGGAAGGTCGACAGGGCAAGGACCCCGGCGGCAAAGCCAAGACCCGCGAGGCCAAGCTGGGATGCGTCTTCACTCAGACCACCGTCGATGATGAGGGATGGCCGGTCCGTGACGACGACTCAACCACCTACGTCGGGGCCATCGAAACCTCCGAGCAGTTCGGGCCTCGGATCTTCACCGAGGCGATCCGGCGCGGCATCCGATGTGCCGAGAAGGTCATCGTCCTTGGCGATGGTGCGCCCTGGATTTGGACCCTCGCTGGGGAGCACTTCCCTGGTGCCACCCAGATCGTCGACCTCTACCACGCTCGCGAACACCTCTCCGATCTCGCCAAGGTCCTCTACGGCCCTGGAAGTTCCAAAGGGGAGGAGTGGGCCAAGGCGCGAATCGATGAACTGGATGATGACGAACCGGAGAATGACGAACCGGGTGCCGGTGGTGTCGAGGCAGTCCTCGCGGCCATGGGACGGCTACGGCCGACCGCCGAAACCGCACAAGACGAGCTGCGCAAGGTCATGGAGTACTTTCAGACCAACGCGGAGCGCATGCGGTACCAGCAGTTTCGACGGCAGGGTCTCTTCGTCGGCTCCGGTGTCGTCGAGGCGGGCTGTAGGACTATCGTCGGCCGGCGCCTGAAACAATCCGGGATGCACTGGACCGTCAGGGGAGCCAACGCCATCCTGACACTTCGGTGCTGGGACCTCAGCGGTCGGTGGGAGCACTTCTGGGAGGCCCGGTCCGCCTGACCGGACCCACATTCACGACGCACACCCTGTTCGACGGACCAGGTGGGGCCCGAGGGTGCTAGACTAACCACGTGCACACGACCGTTGAAGCTGAAGTCGACGATCAGGGCAACATCCGGCCGAAGGAGCCGCTGGTCCTGCCGCCAGGCGCACGTGTCCTTGTCACGGTGCTTGAGTCTGGCGTGGCCGAGACGGCCTT
>DATIFK010000095.1:0-14525 GCA_035455265.1 Anaerolineales bacterium | reverse complement strand
CTCCACGCGAAGTCGTCTCCCCAGCCAGATCAACCCCGCCGCCGTCGCCAGCCCGACCAGCGTCATGCCGCTTCTGTTGTCCGTTCGGTTGCGGTCTATCTCGATCAGCGGGGAAAGCAGGATGAAGAACGTCAACGCGCCGGTGGCCAGGGCCCATGCGTGAAGCGCCGTCCACCGGGGATGCATCGCCTTGCGTCCGAGCGAGATCCATAACCAGGCGACGTAGGCCACGACCAGGCCCATCCAGACGAGGGCCGGCAGAGGCGTGTTCGGCAGGAACCACAGCAGGAAGAACAACCCGAGAGTCGCGGCAAAGCCAGCCACCGCCAACCGCCGCGGGGATGTCGGAGGCGCGCCGGCATCCTCGACGCGTGGTGCTGGAACCCGGCGCGCCCACCAACCCAGTCCGACGACGGCGGCCGCCGCCAGGATGAGCCCTGCCAGCGGAGGCCGGTAGGGAGTCAACGCGAAGTGGATGAACATCGTTGTCACGGCAAACAGCGCGCTGATGACGCGCAGGCCGCGAGTCGTCAGCCATGGTCGATGGCGTTGCGCCGGGAACATCAATCCGACCAGCAGGATGGGGATTCCGATGCTGAAGACGGCATGGTAGATCGTCAACCCGAGCGCCCACACCCAGTTCGTGCCCGCCCACCGTCCGTAGACCGCCAGCGGACCAAGGTCCATCCAGCCGGGGTCGAAGAAGCTCTTGACGGCCAGGCCTTCCTCGACGATCCCATACGCCGCGCCCAGCAGCAGCACGCTCGACCAGCCCCCGCCCCAACGATGGGCCAGCTCGCGAACCAGCAGGGCCCCGCTGCCGTAGAGCGACGCCAGGAGCAAGAAGGCCAACGGCTTGAAGAACTCCGCCGGCGGCGAGGAAGAGGACAACAACTCGCCGATAGCTGGCGAGAGCAGGAAGAGAACGAGAGCGGGCGTGAGCCAGCGCTTCATCGGAACCTCCGGGGGGAGTCGTCAGTCGGCAGTTGTCAGTCGTCAGTCAAGAACACGGAGCCCGAGGCCGCTTCTACGCGAATACCACTCTCTGGGCCCAAAGGTCGCGGTCCGTTCTTAGTCAGAACTGATAACTGACAACTGATAACTGCTTCACTTGCGCGAATCGTCCTCTTCGGGAATAATGCGGCACAGATCCTGTATCCACCGCAGCGACGATAGCCAGTCGTGCGGAACCAACGAAGGAGGTCACCGCTACGGAGACGTTACGAACGGACCTGCCGATCCTGTTTCTCTACAACCTCGATCCCGAGTGGGACCCGCCGTTCGCGCGAGTGTTCCTCGATGAGATCGAAAACCTGACGGCGCAACTGCGGGACCTCGGTCACCCGGTCACGCCGGTGGTGGTGTCGAACGACGACGTCGCCGCGGCGCTGGCCGAGCACGATCCTGCCGCTCACATCGTCTTCAACTGGTGCGAGGAGCTGCCCAACGTCCCACGCAGCGACGCGCGTGTGGCGCGTACGCTCGAGCGGTTGGGCTACACCTACACCGGAGCGACCTCCGCCGTTCTGGCCGCGAGTTGGGACAAACCGCGTGTCAAGCGCACGTTGGAAGCCTGCGGCCTGCCGACGCCCAGCGGGCGGGTCTACACCACGGCCGAGGCCGACGACTGGGCGAGCTTCCCGGCGATCGTCAAGCCCGCCTGGGAGCACTGCAGTGTCGGTGTCGACCGCGGCGCCGTCGTGCTGACGCCCGATGAACTGCGCCTGCGCGTCGGCCAGGTGCTGCAGGAGTACGGACAGCCCGCCCTGGTCGAGGATTTCATCGATGGGCGCGAGTTCCGCGTGTGTTTGTGGGGCAACGGCACGCTGGACGCGCTGCCGGTGGCCGAGATGGGATTCTCCGCGTTCGACGACGTGCGCGACCGGTTGTGCGTCTACGACGCCAAGTTCGATCCCGACTCGCGCCACTTCCACGACATCCAACTGCTCCTGCCGGCGCCGCTGGCCGAGGATGATCGGCGGCGCCTGTGGGAAGTGGCCCTACCCGGTTACCGGGCCATCGGCTGCCGCGACTACGGCCGCCTCGACCTGCGCCTGCGCGGCGACACGTTTTACATCCTGGACGTCAACCCCAACCCTGATCTGGCCCACGACGGAAGCTTGATCGTCGGCGCCGAGGAACTCGGCTACACCCAGGCCGACGTCGTCAGCCGCTTGGTCAACCTGGCCGCGGCGCGACACCCCAAGTTCAGTGGTGACACCGTCCCGGTGTCCTGCCGGGAGTGATGAGTGGCTAGCGGTCAGTGAAAACCTGCTGACCACTGGCCACCCATCACTGACCCCTTCGCCTCTGCCGCTATAATCCCTCGGCGTGGGAAGTGAGCACGCGCTGGAAGCTCTCCGCTTCGATTCAGAGTGGATGCGGCACGTCACGGTCTGGGAGCGCCTGCCGGCGCGTGCCGCGCGCTACGCGGATCCGCCGGCGGCGTTGGATCCGCGACTCAGCGCGGCGCTGAGTCAGCGCAAACTCCTGCCTCTGTATACCCATCAAGCCGCTGCGGTCGAGGCCGCCCTCGACGGCGAGAACGTGACGGTCGTGACCGGCACCGCCTCGGGCAAGACCCTGTGCTACAACCTGCCGGTCCTCCACGGGCTGCTGGGCAATCCCGACGCACGTGCCCTGTACTTGTTCCCCACCAAGGCCCTGGCCCAGGATCAGGCGGCCGAGTTGGGCGTCTTCTTGGAGGCCATCGGCGCTGACGTATCGGTGCGGCTGTACGACGGGGACACGCCGCAGGCTCAGCGGCGGGCGGTGCGCGACGAGGCCCGCCTTCTGATCAGCAACCCCGACATGCTCCACACCGGCATCCTGCCTCATCACCCCCGCTGGGCCGGGTTCCTCGAGAACCTGCAGTGGGTTGTGCTCGATGAACTGCATGTCTACCGCGGCATCTTCGGCTCGAACGTGGCCAACCTGTTGCGGCGGTTGCGCCGCGTGTGCGCCTTCCACGGCTCCGCTCCGCACTTCATCCTGACCTCGGCCACCATCGCCAATCCCAAGGAGCTGGCCGAACGGCTGATCGAAGCCCCGGTTCGACTGATCCCCGCCGACCTGGACGGCTCGCCGCGCGCCGAGAAACATGTCGTGCTGTACAACCCGCCCGTGCTCGATCCGCGCCTGGGCATCCGCCGCGCCTACACCCTCGAGGCGACCCAGGTGGCGGCGCGCTTGATCGCCGACGAGGTACAGACGGCGGTCTTCGCCCGCTCGCGGCGCACGACCGAGGTCGTCCTGGGCTACCTCAAGGACAGCGTGACGCGGGCCGGCGGTAATGCGGCCGGCGTGCGCGGCTATCGCGGCGGTTACCTGCCCCTCGAGCGCCGCGCCATCGAGCGCGGCCTTCGCAGCGGTGAGGTGCGCGCCGTCGTCGCCACCAACGCGCTCGAGCTGGGCGTCGACATCGGCCAGCTCGGCGCGGCGGTCCTGGCCGGCTACCCCGGAACGCTGGCTTCGATGTGGCAGCAATCCGGTCGGGCTGGCCGCCGCAGCGAGGCCTCGCTGGCCGTCCTGGTCGCCTCGGGCGCCCCGCTCGACCAGTTCGTCGTCGGTCATCCGGCCTTCCTGTTCGAGCGCAGTCCCGAGCATGGCTTGATCGAGCCCGACAACTTGGCGATCGTGGCGCGGCATGTGCGCTGCGCCGCGTTCGAGCTCCCCTTTCAGGAAGGCGAAGCGTTCGGGAGGTATCCGCAGACGGCCGACCTGCTCGCCGCACTGGCCGAGTCCGGCGACCTGCATCACTCGGGCGGCGCCTATCGCTGGGTCGCCGATGCCTATCCGGCCGAATCCGTTTCGCTGCGGGCCAGCGGGGACGACACCGTCGTCATCCAGGAAACCGGAGAGGGGCGTCCCATCGTCATCGGTGAGGTCGACCGGGCCACGGCGCCCGTCCTGGTCCACGAAGGCGCGGTCTACATCCACGAGGGCCGCACCTTCCTGGTGCGCCGCCTCGACTGGGAGGGCGCCCTGGCGGAGGTCGAGGCCGCCGAGGTCGACTACTACACGGAGGCTTCGGAGGCCGTCGACCTGGAGGTGCTCTACGTCGACGACGCCGACGAGAGCCGCGCGGCGCGCCGCGCCCACGGCCGGGTGCGCCTGACGGCCCAGGCGACGTCGTACCGCAAGGTCAAACGCTACACCCACGAGACTCTGGGCTACGGCGAAATCGATCTGCCGGAGCGGGCCTTCGAAACGACCGCATGCTGGATGTGGCTGGCGCCGGACATGGTGCGGCGCCTCGAGATGGAAGGTGTGCTGCTGGCGCCCAACGACTACGGCCCCGATTGGCCGCAGGTCAGCAACGCGGCCCGGGCGCGCGACGGCTTCCGCTGCCGCCAGTGTGGCGCGCCGGAACGCCAGGGGCGCGCCCACGACGTGCACCACCTGCGCCCGTTTCGTGAGTTCGGCTACGTCGCCGGGGTCAACCGCAACGACCGCCAGGCCAATGTCCTCGAGAACCTGATCACGCTTTGCACCGCCTGCCACCAGCGCGCCGAGGCCGCCCGCGGCACGCGCTCAGCCCTGGGCGGGCTGACCTACGCGCTGGGCAACATCGCCCCGCTGTTTCTGATGTGCGACCCGCGCGACCTGGGGACGATGGCCGAGACGCGCGGCCGCGGCACGCGCAGCCCCACCATCACGTTGTACGACCGTATCCCCGAAGGCCTGGGCATGGCCGAGCGGTTGTATGAGTGGATGCCTCAATTGCTGCAGGGGGCGCTTGATCTGGTGCGCAGCTGCGGCTGCCTCGACGGCTGTCCGGCCTGCGTCGGCCCCGTCGGTGAAGGAGGAGGCGAAGTCAAGGAGTCCACCTCCCGGCTGATCGAGGCGTTGCTGGCGGGATAACAACTCAAAGGCGGAGACGGTGAACGGGGAACCGAGGAGAGCGCCCGCGGCAGGCGGAACGCAGGCCTCGCAGATTGCGTGGGGAGAGATTCAGGTCTTCGGCGACGCGGCAGGCCTGTGATGCCCCCGACGCGGGGCCAGGTATAATCGCGACCTCGGCCGGTCCGGGATGGTGAGCCCGGTTGCATCCGCCGTGAACGCGGGTCTCTAGTCTTCAGTCATCGGTGAAGGCACTGACCACCGGCCGTCTTCCCTGGAGAGGCATTCGAACGGCATGGATCTTCTGGCGGGTCGCTATCGCATCGGGGAGGAGCTGGGCCGCGGCGGTATGGGAACGGTATCGCGCGCCCACGACACCGTCCTCGACCGCCCCGTCGCCATCAAGACGCTGTCGAAGCACTCCCTCGGAGACGAAGCCCGCAAGCGACTGCTGGACGAGGCCCGAGCGGCGGCGCGCCTCAATCACCCGAACATCGTTTCCCTTTACGATGCCGGCGAAGCGAACGGGGACGCCTATATCGTCATGGAGCTGGTCGAAGGGCGATCGCTGCATGATCAGCGCCCCGACTCGCTGCAAGGCGTCATCGATGTCGCCCGTCAGGTGTGCCAGGCCCTGGCTCACGCCCACGCGCACGGGATCGTCCACCGCGACTTGAAGCCCGAGAACGTCATCGTCGCGGCCGACGGGCGCGTCAAGCTTCTCGATTTTGGATTGGCCCGGCCGATCACCGCCCGCCTGTCGACCGAGGGCGGGATCAGCGGGACCGTCTTCTACTTGGCGCCGGAACAGGCTCTCGGCCGGCCGATCGACGTGCGCGCCGACCTGTACTCCCTGGGCGTGATGCTGTATGAGCTGGCCACCGGTCGCCTGCCTTTCACCTCCGACGATCCGTTGACCGTCATCACTCAGCACCTGCATGCGCCCGTGGTTCCGCCGCGGACGATCCGCCCGGACCTGCCGCCCTCGCTGGAGCGGCTGATCCTGGCCCTGCTGGCCAAGCAGCCCGAAGACCGGCCGGTCGACGCACTGACCGTCGACCAGGCCCTGGCGGACACCCAGCTTGGATCGGATGCGGACGAGGCAGCCGCGGTCGACGAAGTCCGCATCGATCAGTTGGCTCGTGGCCGCCTCATCGGGCGCCGCAGCGAGCTCGATCGACTGCGCCAGCTCTGGTCTTCGGCTCTGGCCGGCCAAAGCGTTTTGGCTTTGCTCTCCGGCGAACCCGGCGTTGGGAAGACGCGGCTGGCGCGCGAGTTGATCGCCACCGCCCGGCTGAGCGGCGCCACCGTGTTGAGCGGCGGATGCTACGAACTCGAGGCGACGACGCCTTACCTGCCGTTCATCGAGGCGATTCAAGTCTGGGTCGGTGAGGAAACGCCGGAGCGCCTGCAAACCGTGGTCGACACCGGCGCTCCCGAAGTGGTTCGGATGGCGCCGGAAGCCGAAGAGAAGCTTGGCCACCCGGCAGCCCGGCCGCCCCTGACACCCAGCGAAGAGCGACTGCGTTTGTTCGACAGCCTGGCGCGCACGTTCCAGAGGATGGCGGTGCCGAATGGGCTGCTGATCTTCCTGGACGACCTGCACTGGGCCGACAGCGGCACGCTCCAATTGCTGCACTACCTGCTTCGCCATCTCCGGCAGGACCGCGTCTTGATCCTGGCCGCCTACCGGGAAGTGGAGCTCGATCGTTCGCACCCGCTGGCCGAAGCGATCGTCGAGTGGAATCGCGAGCGCCGGCCGGTTCGCCTTGCGCTCGGCCGGCTATCCCAAGACGAATCCGCCTCGATGCTGGCTTCCCTCTTTCAGGCTGAGACGGTCTCCCCCGAATTTGTGGAAGCCATCCAACGCGAAACGGAAGGCAACCCCTTCTTCATCGAAGAGGTCGTCAAGGCTCTGATCGAGAGCGGCATGGTCTATCGCGAGGACGGGCGGTGGGAGCGGAAGGCGATCGAGGAACTGGCGATTCCGCAGAGCGTCAAAGAAGCCATCGGGCGACGCCTCAACCGTCTCGACCCGGCAACGCTGGATGTACTCCACGCGGCGGCCGTGATCGGGAAGACGTTTGGCTACGATGTGCTGGCGAAAAGCCTCGGCCAAGACGAGAGCGACCTGCTGCCGGCGCTCGACCAGGCGACCACGGCGCAGCTCGTGACGCCGGCGGAAGGCGAGTCGTACATCTTCACCCACGACAAGATCCGGGAAACCCTCTATGAAGAAATCAACCCGATAAGGCGGCGGCGCCTTCACCAACAGGTCGGGCAGGCGCTCGAGGCACGCCGCGCCGGGGAGTCCCGGGCGCGCGCCCAGGACCTGGCCTACCATTTCACCGCGGCAGGCGATTCCCAACGGGGATGGGAATACTCGCTTCAAGCCGCCGAGCAAGCGCGCAAGTTGTATGCCTGGGACGAGGCCGTCCAGTTCTTGATGACCGCGCGGGAATGCGCCGTGGCCCTGGAGCAGGCCGACGAGGTGACCCGCCTCGACGCGCTCATCGGCGCCACGTACAGTGACAAAGGTCAATTCCGGGACGCGATCACTGCCTACCAGCGCGCGCTCGACGCCACGGTCGAGCCCCGCGAACGGATCAGCCTCAAGATTCGGCTAGGCGACATGTACACCATGGTCGGCGACAGCCGGGCCCTGGCGATTCTGGACCAGGCCATTGCCGAGATTGACCCGCAAGAACAACGACTGGAGCTGGCCTCCGCCCGGGCGCAGCTGGCACGTCACTGGCACTACGCCGCCCAATTCACCCGGGCCATCGAGCTCCTCGACCAGGCGCGGCCGGTCCTGGAAGAGGTGGGCGACCTCCACATGCTGACCCGTACCCTCGCCCACTACGCCGGAGCTTATCAACACCTGGCCCGCTTCGAGGAGAGTGACGCCTGGGCGGATCGGCTCATTTCCCTCGGCGGGTCGAGCGGCTACACCTTTGCCGCCGCTGTCGGCCACGAGTACCTAGCCGAGAACGCCAGCAGTTGTGGACGCTTCGAACGCACCGAAGAACATGCCCAACTGGATCGCCAGTTGGGTGAACGCATTGGATCGCTCGACCGGATGGGTTGGGCCAACTTCTCGCTCGCCTGGGCGCATTGGGGGCTTGGGAAACTCGGGCTGGCTGAGCAGACTGCCCGTGACGGCCTGGAGCTCGCTGATCGCATCGGGGACCAACGCCTGGCCCTCCTGCTGATGGTCACGCTGGTGATGATCTTGGCCGATCGCGGAAGCCAGGCCGAGGCCGCAGGCCTTGTCGTGGGGACGATTGCAGGGGTAGACAAGCTCAACCAGGTGTTCCATCAATCGGTCGCGCGTGCTGCCGCAGCCTATCTCGCCCTGCGAAGCGATGATTTCTCGTCGGCCCTGGGATTTCTCGAAGACGCCCGGCGTATCTACCAGCCGACCGAGAACATGGCCGCGCGCCTCTCTTGTGGAGGGCTCTTGGCTGAAGCGCTTTTTGGCCTAGGAGACCGGGAGGAAGCCGAGAAGGTCGCAGGAGAACACCTCGCTTTGGCTCAGCGAGCGGGCGCCTTGCGCGAGCAGGTTCGGGCCTTGCGCGTCCTCGGGGCCGTCGCAGCCGCCGCCGGCGAGACACCGCGAGCCCTGGAGCTGACCGAACAGGCCATCGCTCTCCACAGCGACCGCTCGGATCCGCTGGAGTTGGGCCGAACGATCGTCCTGCGCGCGTCGATTCGCCGCCAGCAGGGCGACGCCGGACCCGCCCGTCTCGATCTGTCCGAAGCGCTGGGTATCTTCGAACGAGCCGGTGCCGTTCCTGATCTGGAACGGACGCGCCATCGGCTGGAAGAAGTGGGCGCCGAGGCTTGAGGTGGCCGCCGGCCACTGAACCCTCCCGGAAGGACACCGGGACCGTGCACCCGTTTCGGCCGTTCGCCCTCGCGAAGTATCCCGGAGGGGCGCGGGCCGGAACCCGCAGGCCGCCGGCCCGGACGGGGTGCGCCGGGGCGGCGTGACCACTGTTCTACGCTGTCCCCCGTTGCTCCTCGGTTTCAAGATAGTCCAGCAACCATCCGTGAATGGCATCGTTCTCGATTCGGTACGACTCCGGAAGCGGCCCCAGGATCGCCTGGTAGGCCAGAGAACGCACGACCATTGCGACACGATAGGCGGTGGCCATGGCGGCCTGCAACTCAGGGCGTGGCGCATAGGAGGTCCAGGCTTCCAGATAGACGTCGCGCAATCGCTGGACCTCGGGATGAGTCTCCGGCACGTCGAGCCACCAGGCGGCGCTGCGGAGCATCACCAGGATCGAAACGAAGGGATGAGCCAAGCAGGAGTCGCCCCAGTCGGTCAGGAGATCGCCGCCAGGAGTGACCAGGATGTTCCCGCTGTGGATCTCTTCGTGGACCAGCGTGGGCGGCGGGCCGGCGGCCGCCAGAGCTACGCACTCCTGCGTGAGACGCGGGCGAAGCGCCGCCAGGCGCTGATGCTGCTCCGCCGTCATCCCGCCCTCGAGGCCAAGGCGCAGCGCCGACGGATCCTGTAGGAGCTCATCGTACAACTCGGATAGTCGCTCGGGGCGCCGATCGGGCACGCCCAGCGCCACCAGTTCCGCCGCGCGCGTCGCCAGTCCCTGCTGCATCGAGGCATAACGCCGAAGGATCGGATGGAAGAGACGCAGATCCTCGACGTCGTGGAGTTGGGTGCGCAGCGTCGGGCCGGCGTCGGCGGACAACATCCAGCCGCGCTCGACGTCGACGGCCAACAGCGGAACGGTCAGCTCGGGGTGCCAGCGGCCGAGAGCCGCTGTCAGCCCGGCTTCGAAACGCACCGCCGGCGCCGCCGCCTTGAAGTAGACGCGTCCGCCGTCCGAGGGGATCTGCGCGAAGGCCGACCAAGCCCGCCGGTGGAGAACTTCGACGGGGCCGGTCGCAGGGCGCCCCACGCGCACAAGCTCGGTCTCGATCCAGGTCGTGACCTCTTCCAGCCAGCCCGGTTGGTCCCAGGGAAGGCTACTCATCGAGTGGTCAGTGGCCGGTGGCCAGTGGCCAGTGGCCAGTGATCGCATGATTGGTGATTGCCAGCCGCTGACAACTGACCACTCACCACTTACCACTCGTTCGCTACGCCTCGACGGCCAGGCATGTCAGGGTTTGGGTAACGCCCGGTACCGGCTGGATGCCGCTGGCCAGGATCCGGCCGATGCCGTTCACGTCCGCGCCTTCGATGACGGCGACGGCATCGTAGGGGCCGAAAGTCATCGTGGCCTCGACGACGCCCTCGACGCGACGCAATTGGCGCACGACGTCGCGGACCTCGCCGGTTCGAACGTTGATGAGCACGAAGGCTTTCATCCAGAACCTCCGATGGTCCTCAGGATTGGCTGCCGCGCAAGAACACGAACCAGTAGGTCACGGCGACGAGCAGGCTGCCGCCGATGATGTTGCCCAGGGTGACGGGGATCAGGTTGGCCGTCAGAAACGCCGACCACGTCAACCGCCCGACCTCGACGCCGCTGCCGACGACGAAGGCCGGGTCGAAGGTCTTGAGCAACAGCGCCACGGGGACGAAGTACATGTTGGCGATGCTGTGTTCGAAGCCGGCGGCGACGAAGGCGGCGATGGGGAAGATGATGGCGACGATGCGATCGACGGTGCTGCGGGCGCTGAAGCTGAGCCACACCGCCAGGCAGACCAGCGCGTTGCACAGGATACCGAGGGCCACCGCCTGGACGAAGCCGAATCCGACCTTGGCGTTGGCGATCGACAGCGCTGCGACGCCGATGCTGCCGCCTCCGAAAGTGTACTGGCGGCTCAGCACCACCAGCACCGCCGTCCCGACGGCGCCGACGAAGTTGCCGATGTAGACCACCAGCCAGTTGCGCAGCATCGCCGTCGTTTTGACCTTGCGGCTGGCCCAGGCCATGACGATCAGATTGTTGCCGGTGAACAACTCGGCGCCGCCGACGACCACCAGGATCAAGCCCAGGCTGAACACGGAGCCGATCAACAGGCGCGCCACCCCGTAGGGCACGACCCCGGAGGTGCCGGCCGCCACGGTCGTAGCGAAGATGGCCCCCAATGCGATGAAGGCCCCGGCCAGGACGGCTAGAGTGAACGTCGCCAGCAGGGGCGCTTCGGCCTTGCGCACGCCCAGGTACTCGGCCCGGCGCGCCATCTCGGCCGGCAACAAGGCATCGATGCGAACATCCGCCGTCATAGGCACCTCCACTGAGTCATCCGTTCTCCGTTGTCAGTTGTGCATTCTCCGGAAGGACGATGCCTCCGGCAGAGCCCGACAACTGACGACTGACAACTGACAACTAGGTCTTCCATTGCACCCAGACCGCCCCGGCCAGCACGAACAATCCGCCCAATGCCTGGATCGGCGCCAGCGACTCGCGCAACACCCACGCCGCCAGGAGCGCGGTAAAGACAGGTTCGAGAGTGCTGACGATCGAGGCCGTCGTCGGTCCGAGGCGGGCCACCCCGGCCAGGAAGGTGGCCACGGGCAGGATGGTGGAAACGACGACCAACCCGAGCAGTAGGCGCAGTTGGTCCGCGCTGAGGCTCCAGTCGAGCGTGCCGGTGATCCATCCCGCCGCAGTGAACGCCAGGGCGGCGCCGACGGAGACGCCCGCGGTGCTCGTCCATGCTCCCAGACGCTGCACGACGCGCTCCGAGAGGATGATGTAGCCGGCGTACCAGGCCGCCGAGCCGACCACGAAGGCCAGGCCGAGCGGGTCGAGCGCACCTGAGGCCGTGGGGCGAACCGTCAGCACGACTCCGGCGAGCGCCAGAGCCAGTGCCGTCAGCGCGGCGCGGTGCAACGGACGCCCGTTGAACAGGCGATCGTACAGCGCGACGAACAACGGGTACACATACAGCAGCAGGGCGCAGATCGAGGCCGGGATGCGCTGCAGGCCGCTGAAGTAGAGCGTGGATTGGACACCGTATCCGAAGGCCCCCAGCGCCAGCAGACCGGCGGCCGTCCGCAACGTCAGGCCGCGCGGCAGGCGCCTGGCCGCCGCCAATCCCAGGCCGAGGAGAAGAGCCGCGCCGGCAAAGCGCAGGCTCAGCATGCCTGCCAGCGTCATGCCGCCGGCGAGTCCGATCTTGCCGAAGACGGAAAGGGTGGCGAAGCCGGCGGCCGATAGGGCCACCAGCCCAGCACCGGTCCAGCGCGACCGCAACCGCGAGGCGCTGTTGACCGCCTCGATCGTCGCCCCAGGAGCCGGTGTGGTTGGGCCCATGCGGCCGAAGTATAGCCGCCCCCCGGAGGAACGCGGACAGGATTGTGATCTGGACAAGTTCACTCTACAATGAGGGTTCGCCACTCTCCCCCGCCCACCGCGGGACTCGGACGGAGGAAAATATGCGACGGACATTCTGGACACTCGTCCTGGCACTGTTGGCCGTGCCGATTCTGGCTGCCAGGGCCTCGACTCCCAGCCGGCTGGCGCCCACCGCCACCGGCAGGGTCATCATCCTGGCGCCTTCGCCTACCCCGCCGATCCTGATCATCCAGCCCTCGCGCACGCCGACGCCGCCGTCCAGCAGCTTCCAGACCCGGACCCCGACCCCAACCGCGACGCCCACGGCCAGCCCGACGCCGACGTTGCCCAACCTGGCCGTCCCCTCCCCCACTTTCACTCCCGGCAGCTTCGCCGGAGAGCTGCCGGCCACGGTCACACCTCACGGCGACCCGTACTACACGCCCGAGCTGCCCCTGACGCTGCCGAGCATCACGCCGACCCTCGGCAGTTTCACCGGGCCGCAGGTCCCTGACCTGAGCGTCCGTCGGGTCGAGGTGACGCAGGGCATGCAGAATCTGGACAACGACATGCCGCTCGTCGAGCATCGCCTGACCGTCGTGCGAGTCTACGTGTGCACCGACGGTCTCGATTGGCCCGACGTGCGCGGCGGGCTGCAGGCGTGGAGGAACGGACAGGCGTTGGCGCCGGGCGCCGGCCAGCCCGTCGGCAAAGCCCTGCTCCCCGCCAACGGGCCGATCGTCGCCCACGACGACTGCGGCAATCGCCTCCATCTGGATGACAGCCTCTACTTCTACCTTCCTACAAGCTGGACGTCGGGCGACGTCAGCCTGCGCGCCTTCGTCTACGGCACCGACCCCCACGCTCCGTTCGAGTACGAGGACCAGGATTCGAACAACTTCCGAACGGTCGAGGTCGAATTCCAGCCGGCCAACGCCGTCGCCTTTCGCTTCATCCCACTCCATCTGCACGAGGGCTATGACCGGGACAATCCGACGGCGACCTTCTTCCCCACGCCGATCACCTTTGGCATCGTCGGCGGCTGGGACATCTCCTACGACATGTTCCGCTTGCACCCGGTGGCCGAGATGTTCGTGGAGCTCGCCAGCGAGGTGATTTCGCCCTCGTTCCACTGGCTGGGCGATGAGTGGAAACTCAACGACGCGGATAAACAGGGAAAACCCCTCGACCTGCTCGAGTGGTACCGTCACTGGGAGGATCACGCTCCCTGGTATGTCGGGATGGTCTCGCCGGTCTTCGACCAGGACTACACCGGCCTGTCGCGCATCGGCAAGGGCGTTTCTTGGGTCATCATGAATCCGGAGCATTACCCGACGTCGTTGTGGAACATCCGTGGCGGGCTGACCCTGGCCCATGAGCTCGGGCATCTGGCCGGGCTGCTCCACGCCGCCTGCGCCGACGGCGACAACGACGGCGTCCCGGACGAGATCGCCGGGGGCTCCATCGACGCGGATTTCCCCACCGGCTTCCCTCACTGCTCGCTGGCGCCGGTCGACCCCGACGGTTTCTATGGATTCGACGTCTACTGGGACCTGTGGGCCTACAACACCGGACCGACCGTCATCAGCAATGATCCCGGCGAAAGTGCTCCGAACCGCGGATTCCCGTTGATGGGTTACGCCAAGCCCAGCTGGACGGACGCCTACGACTACTGCTTGCTGCTCGACCATTACGGCGTCGACTGCGATCCGGGCAACCTGGAGCTCAGCCCGCCGAGCACCGGCGGCGGGGGCGGCGTCGGCCCGCACGCCGACTGCACGCCGAATACCGGGCCGAAAGGGCTCCCCACTCCGTTCAACTCCCCCTTGTGGGATTTGTGCCTGACCTCGGAGGGCGGTCCGGACTGGTATTTCCCGCAAACCGCCTCGAGCGTGATCGTGGTCAGCGGGAATGTCGACCCTCAGGCCGGCACGGCGACCATCGACGAAGTGGCTCGCATTCCTGATCCCCCGGCGGTCATGCTGGACGCCATGGTGACCGAGCGGGAGGCCTTGCTCCAACGCGGAGCCTCCTCACCGTTCCACCTGCAGTTGGAGGCGGCCGATGGAACTCCCCTCGTCTTCGTTCCCGTGATCGACAGCACGACCTATCACGCGCCGGTGCAGACACTCTCGTTCTCGGCGATTCTGCCGGATGTCCCGGGCGGCGAGGTCCTGCGCGTTCGAAGTGCGGATGCCATTCTCGGTGAACGTCGGGCAAGCGCCTCCGCGCCGACGATTCACGTTCTTGAGCCCACCGGGCCAGTTCAACCTCCTGTGAGCCTGGCCTGGGAGGCCTCCGACCCGGACGGAGATCCTCTGACCTTCACCGTGCTGTACACCGCCGATCAGGGCCAGACCTGGCGGGTCGTTGCCGACGGGCTGAACGAGCCGTCCTTCACCCTCGAAGCCGACGCCACGCTGCCGGGAA
>DATIFK010000094.1:0-6078 GCA_035455265.1 Anaerolineales bacterium | reverse complement strand
ACCGGCCTGGCCTGGACCGAGAACGGCGGCGAGACCATGCCGGTCGAAGTGCTCCTCGTCGAGGGGAAGGGCAATCTGCAGATCACCGGTCAGGTCGGCGATGTCATGCAGGAGTCGGCCCAGGCGGCGCTCTCGTACATCAAGTCGCGGGCGCGCGACCTGGGGGTCGAGCCGGAGGTCTTCGAGAAGAACGATATCCACATCCACGTCCCCGAAGGCGCGATCCCCAAGGATGGCCCGAGCGCCGGGATCACGATGGCCACGGCGCTGGCCTCGGCCCTGACGCGGCGCCCGGTACGCCGGGAAGTGGGGATGAGCGGAGAGATCACCCTGCGGGGACGGGTGCTGCCCATCGGCGGGGTGCGCGAGAAGGTCCTGGCCGCCTACCGGCTTCATCTCCGGACGGTGATCATCCCAGCCCAGAACCGCAAAGACCTGGTCGACGTCCCCCGGCGGGCGCGTCGATCCCTCGACATCCGCTTCGTGCGGCACATGGACGGCGTGCTCGAGCTGGCGCTGGCGAGCACGCCCAGGCGAAAGCCCGCCACGCCGCCCACCCCCGCGTCGAAGCGTTCGCCCGCCACACCTTCGGCCGGTAGCACTCCACCCGCATAGCGAGCTGTTGGCGAATGACGGCGCGATCGGTCTCCCGGGCCCCTGGAGCCCACACCGGACGTCTCTGGGCCAGGTGTCTGCTTCCCCTGTTGCTGCTCCTCGAGACGGTAAGCTGCACGCGGTCCGCCGTCCCATACCCCGGGGCGGTGCTTCCGTCTACGTTGACCGCCGCGGCGGTCGTGACTCGCGCGCCGCGGCCTCCCTACTCGGGTCAGCTCGCTTCGGAGATCCCCTACGCCGTCATCGGTGTCGGCGAAGACGACGTCCTGACCGTTCGCCCCGTAGCCGGCGTTGAGGGGGCTGCCTCCGGCACCCTGGGCTTTGACCAGCGCGACATCGTTGTTACGGGCCAACAGACAGCCCTGGGGAGTTCGATCTGGGTCGAGGTCGTGCGGAACGACGGCGGTACCGGCTGGGTCAACATCCAGAACCTGACCGAAGAGGCCGCCGCGTCGGCGTTCTGCGCCGACCCGCGGGTCCTTCAGGTTCTCGACGCGGTCACGAAAGCCGTCGCCAGTCGGGATGGGAAAGCCCTTTCGGCTCAGACGAGCCCGCGGCGCGGCTTGAGAGTTCGGATGGACTGGCGCGGCCCGGAAGTGGCGTACACGCCGGAGCAGGTGCGAACCCTGATGCAGGCGCCGACCTCCGTGGACTGGGGAATCAATCCCGGCGGCGCCAGGGTCGAGGGCAGCTTCAAACAGGTCGTCCTGCCGCTGCTCGATCGAGTCCTGGGGCCGCAGTCCATCTTGACGTGCGACGTGTTGGGCACGGGCTCGATCTTGCGCGAGGTTCGCTGGCCCAGCGAGTACGCCAACCTCAACTACTACTCCTTCTACCGCCCGGCGGAGGGAGGCGGAGGCGAGTTCTCCTGGATCACGTGGGCGGTCGGCGTCGAGTACGTCCAGGGCCAGCCCTATCTGGCCGCCCTGGTTCTGATTCGAGCCGGGATCTAGCCCACGCCGTGTTGCGAGTAGGGACCCGCTGAAAGCATGACGGACCTGAAGGGTCAGGTGGCTCTGATCACCGGCGCGTCCTCGGGTATCGGCCGTGCCGCTGCCCGAGCGCTCGCCCAGCGCGGCTGCCGGCTGCTGCTGGGCGGTCGCCGTGAGGCCCTGCTGGACGATCTGGCCGGCGAGATCCGGCGGGACCTCCCCGGCACAGAAGCGATTCCTATCCCGCTCGACGTGACGCGGGTGGAGAGCGTCGAGGCCGCCGTCCGCCGCAGTCTGGAGGCGATGGGTTCGATCGACCTCCTGGTCAACAATGCCGGGGTGGGGGTGATGGACTGGCTGGACGTCCTCGAGCCCCAGGCTGGAATCGCGCAACTGATCGCCGTCAATCTCACTGGGGCGATCTATGTGTCCCGCCTCGTCCTGCCGCACATGATCCTGGCGCGGCGGGGGCACATCGTCTTCGTGGCCTCCCTGGCCGCGCTGGTCTCGACTCCGACCTACAGCGTGTACGCCGCCTCCAAGGCCGGCATGCTTGCCTTCGCCGACGCGCTGCGCAGGGAAGTGCGGGTGTGGGGGATCGACGTTTCGACGTTGTTGCCCGGCGCGGTGGGCACCGGCTTCGCCGCCGACTCGGTGGCGCGGCGGCGAAGCCGGGTGACGACACCGCGCCGCTGGGTCCTCTCGGCGGCTCAGGCGGGTGAAGCGGTGGCGCGCCTGGCCGAGCGGCCGCGGCGGGTATGGATCGTCCCCGGTCGGATGCGGCCGATGATCTGGCTGGCGCGCACGTTCCCTTGGCTGGTGGATTGGGCGGTGGATGTAGGGTTCGTGCGCCGCGAGCGGCCGGAGGCAGGACGGCGACGATAACGGTATCGACGCGCGTTGCCTCCCGGTCTCGTCCTCGACGAACGCGTGTGGCTATTCCGCGGGCCCCAACTCACGCAAGAAGACGATGAGTCGATCCCGCCAGGCGGGGTGGGTGAGCCGCGTGAGCCAAAGCCCGCGGCGGCTGCGGCGCGCCTCCGCATCCAAATCGATGGACCCGAAGCGAGCCTCGGGATCGGGATGCTGGAGCAGGATCTGGCCGTTCTCGACGGTCACAGCGCTCAGCTCGGCGCGGGCCGCCAGGATCTTGACTCGCAACTGGAAGAGGAGATTCTGAGCCTCCAGCGGCAGCGCGCCAAAGCGATCGGCGATCTCGCGTTCGAAACCGGCGATGTCCTCCTCGGTCCGGAGGCGGGCCATGCGCCGGTAGAGCCGCAGACGCAGTTCGCGATCCTGAACGTAGTCCGGAGGGATGGCGCTGGCGAGGGGCAGGTCGACGTCCACTGCCAGCGGGTCCTCGAGGACCGCGATCGGGAGCAGGGCGCGCTCATCGCCGGGGACGGCTGCCCGCAGCCGCCGCACGGCCGCCGCCAGCAAGCGCGTGTACAGATGGAATCCAATGGCGGCGATGTGGCCGTGCTGGCGGGTGCCCAGGATTTCGCCCGCGCCGCGTAATTCGAGGTCCTGCATGGCGATGCTGTAACCGGAGCCCAGCTGCGTGTGTTCGGCCAGGATCTCCAGGCGGCGCAGCGCATCCTCGCCCATCCGGCCGCCGGCCTGGCGGAAGAAGTAGGCGTACGCCCGGGCGGTGCCGCGCCCGACCCGGCCGCGCAACTGATACAGCTGGGCCAGGCCGAACCAGTCCGAGCGGTCGACGATCAGCGTGTTGGCGTTGGGGAAGTCGAGTCCGGACTCGATGATGCTCGTTGTCAGCAGGATGTCGATCTCGCCGGATGCAAACCGCTCCATGACGCGGGCCAGTTCCTGCTCGGGCATCTGGCCGTGGGCCACCGCCAGGCTGGCCTCCGGCACCAGCCGCTCGATCCGTCGGGCCACGCCGGGGATCGTCTGCACGCGGTTGTGGACGAAGAATACCTGGCCGCCGCGGTCCAGCTCGCGCAGGATGGCCTGGCGCACCAGCGCCGGGTCATACGGCCCGATGTGGGTCGCCACCGGGAGGCGCTCGTCCGGCGGGGTGTTGATGTTGGAGATATCGCGCGCGCCGGTCAGGGCCAGATACAGGGTGCGCGGGATCGGCGTGGCCGTCATCGTCAGGACGTCGACCTCGGTGCGCATCCGTTTGAGGTACTCCTTGTGCGTTACGCCGAAGCGCTGCTCCTCGTCGATGATCAGCAAGCCCAGGTCGCGGAACTCGACGTCCCTCTGCAAGAGACGATGAGTGCCGATGACGATGTCGATCGATCCTTCCGCCAGGCGCCCCAGGATCGCGGCCGCCTCGCCGCGCGAGCGGAAGCGGGAGAGCATCTCGACATCCAGGGGAAACGGCGCCAACCTCTCGCGGAATGTCCGATAGTGCTGCTGGGCCAAGATGGTGGTCGGCACCAGGACGGCGACTTGTTTCGAATCTTGCACGGCCTTGAACGCGGCGCGCAAGGCGACTTCCGTCTTGCCGTAGCCGACGTCACCGCAGATCAAGCGGTCCATCGGGCGCGGGCGCTCCATGTCCTCCCGCACGGCATGGATGGCCTCGAGCTGGTCCTCGGTCTCGACATACGGGAAGGACGCCTCGAGCTCGTGCTGCCAGGCGGTGTCGGAGCTGAAGGCGTACCCGTGGGCGGCCATCCGCCGCGCGTATAGATCGAGCAGATCGCGTGCGACCTCTTCCGCCGCCTGGCGCGCCTGACCCTTGGCCCGCTCCCATTCCTGCGTCCCCAATCGCGCCGGCGAAACCGGCACCCCGTCGACGCCGACGTAGCGCGAGACGCGGTCCGCGTGATGGATCGGGACGTAGACCTGGCCGCCGTCGGCGTACTCGATCAACAGGTACTCGCGCCGCAGCCCGTCGAGGGTGCGCTCGACCAGATCGCGGAATCGGCCGACCCCGTAGTCTTCATGCACGACCCAATCCCCCGGCTGCAGGTCAGCGAACGGAGTCTCGGGCGCCTCTGCGGTCCGAATCGGTCGGGCGCGCGGCTGCGGCCGGCCCCAGCCGAAGACCTCGGCATCGGTCAGCAAGTGAAGCGGTTGGTCGTTGTCCAGCCGAAGCGCCCACCCCTCGGACAGAGCGCCGTGCAGAAAGGCGATCTCGCCCGGGACCAGATCGCTCGCGAGGGTCTCGACCACCGGGCGAGGCGGCCCGACCTCGGACCAGATCTCCGCGAGGCGAGGCGCCTGTCGACTGACGACGATCGAGGTCTCGTGCGATGCCGAGGCGCGAGCCAGGTGCTCGGTCAGCCGCCGGAGCTGGCCGGCGAATCTCGGTCCGGGAGCGAAGCGATCGCCCCAGACGTCTCCTTCATCGGCGGCGTCGGTCAGATAGCCCAGGTCGATGGGGTTGAAGTCCGAAGCAGCGTCGCGAAGATCCTCGAGCGGAAGGTAGGGGAGGGGGAATTCTCGCCTGAGTGTCTTCTCCGCAATCCGTTCCTTCCGCAGCGCCACGGCCTGCTCTTCCAGCTCCCCGACGGCCTCCTCGAATGCCGCCCGGTCGTCGAAGAGCACCAGGCTGCGCGGCGGCAGGTAATCGAAGAACGAGGCGGGTTCGGCGGCCATCGTCGGCAGCAGGAACTCGAGCGTCGGTTCGTGGAATGCGGCTCCCGGAGGCGGCGCTGGTGCGGAGGCGGTCCAGGGTGCGCGCGCCAATGCCGGCAGGCCCTCACGCGCCGGCGTGATCTCAAGATGGTCGATATCGGCTTCGGTCACCTGGGTTGCCGGTTGAAACGAGCGCAGTGTGTCGACCTGATCCCCGAAGAACTCCAACCGCACGGGCGTGTCGACGTCCGGCGGCCAGACGTCCAGGATGCCGCCGCGGCGCGCGGCTTGGCCGGGTGCGACAACGGTGGTTTCCTGCGCGTAGCCGGTGCCGATCAAGAAGTCCAGCAAGGCATCGGGTCGGATGACGTCGTTCCGTCGGACGGTCCGGCTGTGCTCCGCGAAGACTTCCGCCGGCAGCGTCCGCGTCATCGCACCATGTGCGGCGGCGAGGACAAGTAGAGGACCGGCGTCGTTCGGGGCCGATGTCCTGGCCGCAAGCCGGGCCAGCACACGGGCGCGGTCGGCGACCGTGCGCGGTCCCCACGGGGTCGCCTCGTAGAAGAGCGGCACAGGGCCGGGGAGGATGAGCAGCGGCAGCTCGGGCGCCCAGACTGGCACCTCTTCGGCCAACACCTGAAGGCGATCCGGCCGGGCTGCCAGGAACACAACGACGCGATGGAGGTCGAGTGCGAGGGAGGCCGCTGTTGGAGGCCGGGCCGACCGAGGCAGGTGCAAGGAGGCAGGCAGAGGCGCGCGATCGGCGACCGCCCGCGACAGGGAAGCATAACCGGACTGCCGGCACAGTACCTCCAACAACGAAGACAGATCCATGCGCTACTCCGGTCCGGGGTTGAACCGGTTCATGGCAACAGCGAGGCCTTCGGTGATGTAGGCGCGAATACAGGCGACGGCGCGTGTCAGCGTTTCTTCCACCGTGGGCCATTCAAAGTCGGTGAAATCCTTCAGGACATAGTCC
>DATIFK010000093.1:0-11815 GCA_035455265.1 Anaerolineales bacterium | reverse complement strand
TCACCGAACTGAACAAGCGGATCGGGTTTGGTGGCATCGACAAGCACTACTGAGCCTACCCCCGCCCTCCAGGCGGCCTAACAACTCGATGGAGCCGACCCGGCCAGCTGCGACATTGGCTCATCTAGGAGTATGCTTGAGCTGGCCGCGCGGCTCATCTCGAGGCCGTTAGGCAGCCCGAACCATCAGGTCGAGTACACTTCTCCGTGTCGCGCCATCACAGAGGGAGGTTCCGATGCCGCTCTATCTCATGCGCTTCAGCTACACGCCGGAAGCTTGGGCCCGCCTGATCAGAAAACCGGAGGATCGCCGCGCTGTCGCCCGGGCGGTCGTCGAAAGCCTTGGCGGCAAGCTACATGGCTTCTGGTACGCCTTCGGCGACCACGACGGATTTGTTCTCATTGAAGCTCCTGACAACCTGTCCGCCGGCGCCTTCTCCGTCGGGATCTCCTCAGGCGGTTCGCTCAGCTCCGCCCAGACCACTGTTCTCCTTACGGTGGAGGAGGCGATCGTAATGCTGGAAAAGGCACAAGGGCTGCCCTACAGGCCTCCCGGCACTTCTACCTAGTCTGCTCTGGAAGACGCGACCTGTCTTCGGGCTTCCTAACAACTCGATGGAGCCATCCCGGCCAGCTGCTGCAAAACGGGGCTAATATCGGCTCTGAGACCCGGCCGGGCGGTCGAAGATCCTGGTGTTCGTCCAGGGCTCATCTCGAGGCCGTTAGGCCGCTAGTATCACACAAGACTCTGCTTCCAGGAGTGCAGTCATGACCGTGCGGCTGGCCAAATGGATTCGAGTCTCTCCCCTGGTCGCCTACTTTGTCTTGGTTTTCGGGATTGAGTGGCTTCTTGTTCTCATTCTTCCATCGTTCGTGCCCGCGATGATCGCGCTGTTGATTGGCTCCTGGCTGCCCAATGCGATTGGGCTACTCGTCACAGGCGTGGCGCGCGGCCGCCCAGCCCTGCGCGAGTTGTTCGACAAGGTTGTACTGTGGCGCATTGGTCTCAGATGGCTCGCCATTGCATTGCTCCTGCCGGTAGCTTTGACCTTTCTCGCAATCGGCCTGTACACGCTGCTCGGCAATACAGTGCCTGAATTCGCTCCAGCAAGTCAGCTATTGCCAATCGTTCTAATCACTGTGTTCACAGGTGCCCTGGGGGAGGAGTTGGGCTGGCGCGGTACTGCCCTACCTCGTCTTCAATCCCGCTGGACCCCGTTGATCTCGAGTCTGGTTCTCGGTCTGCTGTGGGGGCTCTATCACCTTCCTGCCCTTCTCCTTTCTGGGTTTCCCCAGCAAGAGCTTCCGATACTCCCGTTCATCGTGGCATCCCTCGCGTTGACAGTCCTTGTGACATGGACATTCAACCATACTGGCGGGAGTCTGATCCCTGTGTTCCTGTATCACTTCTCCTTCAACCTCATGTTGAACGTCACGGGCACTATCGGCCTCCCGGCTCTGTTTTCCCTCCTCGCGGGGATTGCAAGTGTGGCGGCCATCGCAGTCATCGCACTTGACTGGCGTCGTTTCAGCACCCTTGCGGCCGGGTCGAAAGATGGCGTCTGGACAATAGGATGACCGATTAGAGGAACGCCAGTCGGCGCCGCCGCCCAACAACTCGCTGAAGCTGACCCGGCGGGCTAGGCCTTCGGGGATGCTTGCTCGGCCTGCCGGCATGACGTAGAGTGATGAGGGGTTGCCCGCTTCCGCCGGGCAGCTTAGCTCGAGGCCGTAAGGCAGCCCTGTGTCTTCAGCCCGAGGCCGCTCGAGCGGCCGCACAACTCGATGGAGCCCCTTCTGGGTGCTTCGCGACCGACCCGGACAGCTGCAGCGGATCGGGTCTAAGATGGGTTCCAAGCGCTGGCCGGGCGGCTCATCTCGAGGCCGTTAGGCAGCCCTAGAAGATGCCCTCGATCACATCGCTTTACGAGACTATCGACCCCTTCCGTTCCGTGTTCAACGCGCACGCAAGTGCCCCGCGGCTCCTTCTTATCGTCTCGCCCACTTGACCCCCCTGCTTGACCGGGGCCCGTGTGGCCTTCCAAGCGGCTAGGAAGCTCGTCCAAGAAGGAGCCGTCTTCCTCATCTTCTCTTGGATCAACATGCTCGAAGGCGACAGCACTGAAGCTGCCGCCAGGGCGTCCTCCCGTTTCGCTGGTTTCCCGGCTGCCTACCATTTCTATGATCCTTCGCGCGCAGTAGGCGCAGCTGTCGCCCACAGCCTAGGCGGAGCCGACAAGATCGCCTGGGACTTCTACGTTGTGTATGCCAAGGCGGTCCAATGGGACCAAGCGGCCCCTGCTCCGGTCGCCTGGTTCCACCAGCTTCAGGAGGAGCCGTGGGCCGGTCCTGAACGCTTTCGATGGGGCCGCGCTCTGGGCCCCCCAATTCGGCAGGCTCTAAAGGACTCCCTAGGATTCAGGGCGCCCTAACAACTCGATGGAGCCCCCTCTGGGTGCTCCCGGCGGAACACTGGGACGGTGTTCGCGACCGACCCGGCCAGCTGCGGCGAATCGGGTCTAAGATAGGATCCAAGAGCTGGCCGGGCGCCTCATCCTCCAGGCCGTTAGGCGGCGCAGGCAACCGGTCGTCGCTCGCCGGCGATTGCCTCGAAGGAGGTACGGATGGTCAACTTGCCACGGGCTTGGAGGGCTGCGATCATCTGGTCTTTGGCCGCTCTGCTTTCCTTCCTCGGCCGGACCTTCCTCGATTTCCGCTTCGTCTACCAGGAGATCGGACTCCTGGTGTCCGGCCTTTCTCTGGCCACCCTGTTGAATCTCGCCTTCTTTGCAGCATGGATCTGGGCGCTTCTCGCGGCGTCCCACAACAATCGGACGGCGCTCTATGCACTCTTTGCTTTCGCCTTCCTCCTCGTAGTGTTCGGCATCGCTACCCTCGCGTCCTTCTGCCCCTCGCCCTGCCAAACCGCTTGGCCATTGGGCGAGGTCTTGATCTGGTCCAACCTGATCGTAGGCATTCCGGCGCTCGCCTCGGCCGTCATGGCCCTAAGGTCGAAAGCCGCGTGAAGCTGGCCGATTCTGCGAGTCTGCGCCGCCTAACAACTCGATGGAGCCCCTTCTGGGTGCTCCCGGCAGAACACCGGGACGGTGTTCGCGACCGACCCGGCCAGCTGCGGCAAAACGGGTCTAAGATAGGTTCCAAGCGCTGGCCGGGCGGTCGAAGATCCTGGTGTTCGTCCAGGGCTCATCTCGAGGCCGGTAGGCGCCGAACACCTCCTGACCGGGAGATGGCTCATGACCGCGCAACGAAAGACAAGGCCAAGGGCACTAGACGCGAGCGAACCATTCGTCCCCCCGTATCCCCCCAGCTGGCTCGATCGCCTCACGGCATGGGTGGACCGACTGCCCGTGCCCGCGTGGGCCATCTATTTGATCCTCGGCCTCGCGGCAGGCCTCGCAGACTCCGCAATACAGTGGGGAGAGGGAGCCTATCCCGCTGGCACGTTCAATCCTATGCATGTTTGGACAGCCAGCAGCTTCGCTTTCCTGTTGGGCTTGATGCACTACCTCGACAAATCCGCCGCCTCCGCCCTAGCATCCTTCCGTCCCCTTCTCGCGACTGTCAGGAGCAAGGAACGCCGGTCCTCGCAAAGTGATTCCACGTACGCGCACCTCGCCTATCAACTAACCACGCTTCCACCTATACCAACTCTCCTCGCCGCGCTTGCAGGCGCCTCCTTCGCCATCGTTGTGCATCTTCTCCTTACGGCCAACGGGACGACGCCGAGCTACTTGACCGGGACGGCCGGTACCATGCTATCCACTCTCTCGTCGCTCGCCTTCCTGGTCTTGGGCAACGCTCTCTCCGGTACGCTGGCCTACCATAGTATTCACCAGCTAGCCCTTGTAAGCCGGATCTACACGCGGCATGCCGCCATCAGCATCTACCAACTCCAGCACTTGTACGCCCTGTCTCGCCCGGGCGCGTTCACAGCGATAGGAATCATGCTCTACATCTATGCTTGGTTCGCCACATCAAGCGGCAGCTACCCGGGGCCGGTAGAGATCGCGCTCTCGCTCTTCTTTGTAACGATCGCCGGCGCGACCTTCGCTTTACCCTTGATCGGAGCCCATCGCCGGCTCGCGGCCGAGAAGAACAGGCGACTCGCGGAGGCCTCTTCCCGATTCGAGGCAGCCACGGAAGATCTCCACCGCCAACTGAATGGCCAACGCATCCGTGGGATGAATGATCCCAACAAGGCCATAGCCAGCCTCGAGACGGAGCAGGTCGCATTGCGCCGAATCTCCACGTGGCCCTGGGAGCCAGGAGTAGTACGCGGGCTGGTGGCGGCGTTCTTGCTACCGGTCGCCGTTTGGGGCATCCAGCAGCTGCTTGGGCGGCTCCTGGGAGCCTGACAGACTGGGGAGGAGACCCAAATGCGTTGGCCCCCGGACGGCGCCTAACAACTCGATGGAGCCCTTTCTGGGTGCTCCCGGCAGAACACCGGGATGGTGTTCGCGACCGACCCGGCCAGCTGCTGCAAGACGGGACAATATAGGCTCTGAGACCTGGCCAGGCGGTCGAAGATCCTGGTGTTCGTCCAGGGCTCATCTCGAGACCGTTAGGCGGCTTCTACCCCAATGGGTCGCCCCACACCCGGTTCCCCTTGGGTCACTGGTCCAACGAGTGGTAGACTTGGCAGAGAGAAGTTGACAATGAGAGGCAAGAAGTGGTATCAGCTCTGGCCGAGGCCGGACTTCTTTCCGGCAGGGGCCTGGCTCATATTCGTACCGATCTTCCTCAGCGCGGTGTGCATCTTCCTCCTGATAGAGGTCGTCGTGCCGGCCCTCTGGCCGGTGCGTTGAGAGGCATAAGAGCGTCCCGCTGGCCAAGACAGCGAAGGTCGTCTCCGCGACTTAATCCCGACGTAGCATCCGAAACCGAGAAACCGAAGCCGCCTAACAAGTCGATGGAGCCCCTTCTGGGTGCTCCCCGGCAGAACACCGCGACGGTGTTCGCGACCGACCCGGCCAGCTGCGGCGAATCGGGCCTAAGATAGGTTCGAACAACCGGCCGGGCGGTCGAAGATCCTGGTGTTCGTCCAGGGTTCATCTCGAGGCCGTTGAGCGGAACAGCCACCGCTGCAGTCGAATCCCCCAATTGTAGGAGCCTTCCGATGCCAACAGAAGTCACCCTCGATACGCTCAAAGGCTTCCTCGACGCTTTCAACCGCCACGACCTGGACACAATCATGGCCTACTTCCACGATGATTGTGTGTTCTACATGCCGCGCGGCAAGGCGCCTCGGGGAGACCGGTATGTTGGAAAGCAAGAAGTCCGAGCCGGCCTGGCGACACGCTTCGAAGGCATCCCCGACGTCCACTACGGGGACGATACCCATTGGACGTGCGGGAACCTCGGGGTCTCTGAGTGGACGCTTTCCGGCACGAGGAAGAATGGAGGCTCGATTGTGGTTCGCGGCGTCGACCTGTTGGAATTCCGCGATGGCAAGGTGACACGCAAGGACTCATTCTGGAAGATACTGGATTAGCCCCATTGTCTCCAACAACTCATGAGCCGCTCCGCCTAACAACTCGATTGAGCTACTTCCTGGGTGCTCCCGGCAGAACACTGGGACGGTGGTCGCGACCGACCCGGCCAGCTGCGGTAAAACGGGCCTAAGATAGGTGCCAAGAGCTGGCCGGGCGGTCGAAGATCCTGGTGTTCGTCCAGGGCTCATCTCTAGGCCGTTAGGCAACCGCACAAGAGAATACTCGCCTTGAAGGAGGACTTCCTATGGCACGTGTCAGCACTTACTTGAACTTCCCCCGCTCAACAGAGCAGGCATTCAACTTCTACCGGTCTGTTTTCGGCGGCGAGTTCTCCGGACCAATACGCCGCTTCGGTGAACTTCCCCCCACCCCCGGCCAACCCCAGATCGCCGACGCAGACAAGAACCTTGTTGTCCACGTTGAACTATCGATCCTTGGGGGCCATGCACTGATGGGAACGGACGCTCCCGAGTCCATGGGCTTTTCCCTAACGTCCGGCAACAACATGCACATCAACCTTGAGCCAGACACGCGGGCCGAGACCGATCGGCTCTTCGCTGCCCTATCGCAGAATGGCAAGGTCGAGATGCCGCTGAGGGAGATGTTCTGGGGAGACTACTATGGGAGCCTCACCGACCAATTCGGCGTACCGTGGATGTTCAACTGCACCAGCAAGACATGAGCAATTGGCCACTGCGAGAAACCGCCTAGACTGCACGAGGCCAACGACTCGTTCGATCAGACCGGCCGCCTAACAACTCGATGGAGCCCCTGCCGGGTGCTCCCGGCGGAACACCCCGTTCGGGCCGCGAGCCCCATGGATCGTTTGCAGGGTATTGGCCCGCCGGGGCGAGGCGGCCGGGACGGTGTTCGCGACCGACCCGGCGAGGTGCGGCGAATCGGCTCTACGATAGGTTCCAGGAACTGGCCGGGCGGTCGAAGATCCTGGTGTTCGTCCAGGGTTCATCTCGAGGCCGTTGGGCGTGCCCTCAGCTCAAGCCTAGATGGACCTTCACTTGTTCGCGGGTATTGGAGGATTGCCGTGTTCTTAGATGATTTGAAGCAGATCCTCGGCGTCGTGTCCCCTCTGGCGGTGGCCGTCGGAGTTGTCATCGCCCTCCTTCAACTCCGCAATCAGCATCGTCTTCGCCAGATTGACACGGTCATGCGCCTGTACTCATCCTTCGGGCAAGACCCATTCGTACGGCACTTCCGCCGGGTCACTAGTTGGGACTTCCCCACATACGAGGCCTACCTCGAGAAGGGCACTGAGGAAGACTTCGTATCCCTTACTGTAGTGACAGTCTTCTTCGAGGGGATGGGACTGCTACTCAAGCGCAGGCTTGCGCCTATCGACTTGCTGGACGACCTTCTCTCGGGGCCCATCCTTCTAGCGTGGCCGAAAGCCCGTCCAATCTGGTTAGGCTTCCGCATTCACTACGGCGTACCTGCTGCCGGCGAATGGTTCGAGTTTCTCCATGATGCCATTGTTCACCGGACCGGAGGATTGAGAGAAGAGATGCCCTCCCGAGCGGGCGGAGACGCCTAACAACTCGATGGAGCCCCTTCTGGGTGCTGCTGGGAGAACACCGGGACGGTGTTCGCGACCGACCCGGCCAGCTGCGGCATAGGCTCATCCAGGAGTATCCTTGAGCTGGCCGGGCGGTCGAAGATCCTGGTGTCGTCCAGGTCTCATCTCGGGGCCGTTAGGCGGATTGGACATGCGGAAAGGAGACGGCATGAGCAACGAAGAGGTGGTACATGAGACGAAGGGTGTTACGGTGAAGCTGCTAGCAGCGCTTGACCTTGGAGCTGAAATCGAGGGCATGGCAGGTCGCCAATTTCGAATGCGTATCGTGACCTTCGAACCTGGAGGCGTCTTCGGCCCGGTTCACGACCATAAGGACAGGCCGGGCATGGTCTACATTCTGCAAGGAACGATCACGGACCATCGAAACGGAGTGGCTAAGGACTACGGGCCGGGAGTGGGCTGGCCCGAGGACAAGAGCACCACGCACTGGCTTGAGAATAGAGGAACGACGCCGGCGGTGGAAATCTCAGTCGATATAGTCAGACAACAGTAAGTTGCGGTTCCCGACGTCGCCGGGGACGGTCGCTCTCGTCGACTTCGTAGAGTCTCCCATGTCGGAGCGCCGGGCTCAAACCCGACCAGGCATATGGTGCCCAGCCGACTCCCTTCCACCATTCCGCCTAACAGCTCGATGGAATCCCTTCTGGGTGCTTACGGGAACACACCGGGACGGATGTTCGCGACCGCCCGGCCAGCTGCGGAGAATCGGGTCTTGGGTAGGTTCCAAGAGCTGGCCGGGCGGTCGAAGATCCTGGGGCAAGACGCCGTGCCGACGATCCTGCGCCGATGCGCACCATGCTAAGAAGACAGTTCATGGCCATGAGACGGGCCTGGCTGCCGACGGCCCTCATGTTCTGCGTACACGCAGGCAGTGTGCTCGTTGGCGCGATCATGGTGAACAACGGAAACCCCTTCGCGCTTCGATATAGGGACCAGCTCGTCGCTCGAGCTCACCTTCAAGATCCCTCCTCCTTGGCCCTGGCGAGCGGGCATCGTCTTGAGGCGGCAGCATGGGATTTCAGTCGCAACCTGCTCCTCGGTGCCGTCCCGAGCACAGTCGGGGGCCTAGGCATAGGAATCCCATATCTGATCGCGATCCACCGAGGCTGGGTTGGCGGCATCGTTTCCATCGACAGTAGCCACGTCAGCCGGCTAATAGACCCTGCCGAGCGGGAGTACTATCTGCTCACGCTCATACTTCAACTGATCCCGTACTCCCTAGCGGGAGGCGCCGGAGTCCGCCTGGGGCTGGCCTACCTACGTCGCCCCAAGAGTGGCGAGCCGACATGGATCGGCCTTCCCCAAGAAGCCCTCCGCGATGTCCTGTGGATCTACACCCTCGTCGTCCCGCTGTTCGCCATCGCATCACTCTGGGAGTTTCTTGCCCGCTGACGTCCCACCGGAACGCTAGACTCCCAGCGTCTAACAACTCGATGGAGCCACTTCAGGGTGCTCCCGGGAAGACACCGGGACGTTGGTCGCGACCGACCTGGCCAGATGCGGCAAAACAGGTCTACGATAGGCTCCAAGAGCTGCCGGGCGGTCGAAGATCCAGGTGTTCGTCCCGGGCTCATCTCCAGGCCGTCAGGCTGCCTGCGGCGGGGCCACACAGGCGAGCAGATCTTTCCAACGGGAAGGGATGCTGGTACAAACGCAAGTGGACGCAGGTGAATATCTAGAGGGACTATGCCTGACCCAACCGACCCTATTGACCATCTGATTGCCAAGACCTCCGATTGGCGCGGCGCAACCCTTGCGAACCTCCGAAAGATCGTTCGTATCGCCGACCCTGAGATGATTGAGGAAGTGAAATGGCGGCGCCCAAGTAGCCCGATGGGCGCGCCAGTCTGGGATCACAACGGGATTGTCTGCATAGGCAATGTCTTGAAGGAAAGGGTCAGGCTAACCTTCCCCGCAGGGGCGAGGCTGCCCGACCCACACAAGCTGTTCAACGCCAGGCTCGATAGCGCCAATGTAAGGGCAATCGACGTCTTCGAAGGCGAGAAGCCAAACGAAGCCGCTTTGAAAGCGATCATCAGGTCTGCCGTGAAGTACAACTCGACCAAGGCAAAGCCCTCCAAGACTCGTAAGAGGTAGGTGGTACGGGCATTCGCCCATCGTCACCATTCGGCAAAGCGCAACGGCTCCCTCGTCATTCTCTGAGCCGGCGGCGTAACAACTCGATGGAGCCCCTTCCGGGCGCTCCGGGAAGACACCCCGTTCGGGCGGCGAGCCCCATGGATCGTTTGCAGGGTATTGGCCCGCCGGGGCGAGACGGCCGGGACGGTGTTGGCGACCGACCCGGCGTGCTCCGGCCCAGGGTCATTCAGGAGTATGCTTGAGTTGGCAGGCGGTCGAAGATCCTGGTCTGTGTCCAGGGCACAACTCGAGGCCGTTAGCCTGAAAGGCTCACGCCGAGGTCGAGAGTCCACAACAGATGGCACGGATCCATTGGAAGTTCCTCCGCGAGCTAGAGAAGGATCGAGAGTACGTGCTCGTTGCCACTACCGGCTTGAGGATTCCATGGTTAAGCCCAATCCGTCTGTGGCGCTTTACGGCATACACACTTGGCATCCTTGCGCAGCTCCGCCACGCTGAAGGATGCTTGGCCTATTCACTGCACACGAGGCCTCTGCAGGGTTCAACTGTCTCCATCTGGGAGAACGTCGAATCGCTGCGGCGATTCCAATTCCAGGATCCCCATGCCAGTGCGATGAGCGACTTTCGATCAAAGAGGCCGCGCCCATTCCGCTATGCCCAATGGAAGGGTTCAATTCGCACCTTGCCACGCGAATGGGAGGAGGTCAGCCCCCATTTCGCGACACCGCGCCAATCCGCCTAACAACTCGATGGAGCCCCTTCTGGGTGCTTCCGGGAGAGCACCGCGACCGTGTTCGCGACCGACCCGGCCAGCTGCGGCCAACAGAGTTTGAGATACTATCGTGGAGCTGGCCGGGCGGTCGAAGATCCTGGCGTTCGTCCAGGGCTCATCTCGAGGCGGCTAGGCGTCCAAAGGTGTCCGTGATCGCCGGCTTCCGGAGCGAGAAGTGCTGAAGAAACCGTCAGACGTCCAGGTCTATCTGGCCAAGCTGCCATCCGAGCAACGAAGAACGGTGACTGCGCTTAGGAACGCCATCCTGAAGGCCAAACCGTCTCTTGCCCTGACACTCAACCCCTGGGGCTATCTCGCATTCTCAACCCCAACAGTGAAGTACGCGTTCGTCTTGGTCCCCCATCCCAAGCACATCAACCTGCAGATCTACAATGGTGCGAAGATCGCCCGTCAGCTTCCTGAGCTCGAGGGTTCAGGCAAAGGGATCCGCCACATCAGGTTTCCCTACGGCATGGCAGTCAACACAGTTCTTGTGATCAAGGCCGTTCGCCTATCGTTGGCTGCCTAACAACTCGATGAAACCCTCTTCTGGGTGCTCCCTGGAGAACACCCGGACGTTGTTCGCGACCCACCGGCGAACTCCCGGCGCCGGCTCATCCAGGAGTATCCTTGAGCTGGCCAGGCGGTCAAAGATCCTGGGCTTCGTCCAGAGCTCATCTCAAGGTTGGTAGGCGCCGCATCTTCGAGTGCAGGGAGGCATCCACAATGCGCAACTCCTTCGCCACCTTGACATCCTCGATCCTTCTCCTCCAATTGCTGGCCGCTTGCGCCTCCCCCACGGTTGCTCCGGTAGAGGCCCCTCTAGCTCAGCCGCCTGCTGCGCAGCCACTGGAAGCTCCCCCGCCAGGGATCGGAGGCGCTCCCGAGGCAGCCGCCGAGCAGCCCGCAGAGAGTCAACCTTCAGGCGCCATCATCTATCGAACGAGCTCCGAGGTGGCTCCGGCAGCGGCAGTACCTCACCTTATCGTCAAAGACGCCCAATTGACACTTCTCGTCGACGATACCGACCGGGTGATTGATGGGATCATGCAGGTGGTCGGCGATGTCGGCGGCTATGTCATCAGTTCCCGTGTCACCAATCAGCAATGGTTTGACAAGACCTACAAGTTCGCCACTATCACGATGGCGGTCCCCGCCGATGAGTTCGAACGCGCTCTCCGGCGACTTCGCGCCCTGGCACTGAGGATCAATGAAGAGACAAGCTCGGGCCAGGACGTTACCGACGAGTACGTTGATCTCCAATCCAGGCTAGAGAGTCTCGAGGCGACCAGGGATCGTATTCTGGATTTCCTAAAGAGGGCAAACACCGTTGACGATGCCCTCAAGGTGAACGAACAACTGGCGGCAGTTGAAGCACAGATCGAGGAAGTTCAAGGTCGCATCAACTACCTCTCGGGACGCGCATCCTTCTCCACGATAACTATCTCCCTCGAACCCGATTTGCCCGTTGTCACGCTCACCCCCACGGCAACAGCCTCCATCACACCGACGCCCACAGCGACGCCCACTCCATTGCCGTGGGATCCAAACAAGACTTTCCAAAGGGCAAGGGGAACGCTCAGTGGGATCTACCAGGCCATTGGGGAGCTCGTCATCTGGCTGGCTGTCGTGGTTGTTCCTGTTGTCGGACCCCTCTTTCTCATCGGGTGGCTCATCTGGTACTTCACTCGACGCAGAGTAGGTCCTCCGGCGGCGAAATGAGGAGCCAATACGGCGCCGCCTAACAACTCGTCAGGCGTCGCCTTGGAGGCTTTTCAAAGTGGACCGGGACGAAGCAAGGCGCATCCTAGCCCGCCATCTCGACGAGATTGAGGCTCTA
>DATIFK010000092.1:0-4803 GCA_035455265.1 Anaerolineales bacterium | reverse complement strand
GGTCCCAACATGATGTGGAACGACAAGTACGGCATGATGTCCTTCGGGGTCCCGGGCGACAACCCGCTGACCCTGGACGAGGCTCGAGGCTACGCTCAACAGGCCCTGGAAGCACAGCTTCCGGGAAGCACCGTCCACGAGGACGGCGCCTCGTTCTACGGCTACTACACCTTCGACTTCGACGGGAGCGATGGGAAGATCGCCGGGATGCTGAGCGTCGAGGGCTCGAGCGGATCCGTCTGGCTACACACGTGGCACGGCGGCTTCATCCAGGAGTGGGAGGCGGAGGCCGGGTCGTGACACGAGGGCGCTTGCCTCGCTTCCTCCCGCTGGCGACGGCGCTGGCCGCTGCGTCCCTGATCGCCTCGGCCTGCGGATCGAGCGCCTCGGGCGGGCCGATGGACGCGGCCTGGCCCTCCGAAGTCCAGGCCGCGCCGGTCGTCGTTCGAGAAGCCTACGCCTTCGCCCATGACCACGGAGACGTCCTTCGCGGCATTCCGTGCTATTGCGGCTGCGGCGCCATCGGCCACACCTCCAACGAGGCGTGCTACATCGCCGGTGAGGATGCGAACGGAGCGATCGCCTACGACCTCCACGCCGTCGGTTGCTCCATTTGCGTTGACATCACCCTGGATGCCAGGCGAATGTTCGAGGAAGGGCGCTCGCCGGGCGAGATACGCGACGCCATCGATGCCACCTACGCCCGCTACGGCCCGTCGAACATGCCCTGAGACCGGCATGACTTCTCCCTCGGCCCGGCGCGTAATCTTGGCCCCGCTCCTCATTGGGCTGGCGGCGATCGGATGGCTGCTGGTTCCCCTGCGCCCCGCCCTGGCCCCATCCTCGCGGACCATCCGCATCGAAGCTGGGAACTTCGAGTATTTCCCGTCGCAGCTGACGGTTCAGCGGGGGGACCGCGTGACGCTCGAGCTCGTCGCGCGCGACGTCGTCCACGGCCTGCACCTGGACGGGTACGCCGTCGACATCACCGCCGATCCCGGCCAGACGGCCCGGGCGACGTTCGTCGCCGACCACGCCGGGACCTTCACCTTTCGATGCTCGATCCCCTGCGGCCCGCTGCATCCCTTCATGATCGGCAAGTTGCGCGTCGATCCGTCCGACACCCTTGCGCGCGCCGCCGGTCTCGCCCTGCTGGCGGTTCTCTTCGGAGCCTGGCTCGCACGGGCGAAAGCCGACATTCCGGCAACGGTCGGAGCTGCCGCGCCGTGACCTCGTACGAGCTGACTCGTTCGCCCTTCGCACGGGCCATGCTCAAGAGCCGATGGCCGCAGCTGGCGGTGCAACTGGGCCTGCTGGGCGGCCTGGGGCTCGTCATCGCCTCCGGCTTGCTCGGCACGCCGGTCGGCAGCCGCAGCTTCGCCATCGTCATGGTGTGGATCGTCTGGTGGGCGGCCTTGATGCTGGTGGCCGTTCCCTGGCTGGGCCGGGCATGGTGCAGCGTCTGCCCCCTGCCGCTGCCCGGCGAGTGGTTGCAGCGCGGCGTGATCGGCGGGCCGCCTCGCCGCGGCTCCGGGTCCGCACGCGGCCTGCGCTGGCCCCGCCGCTTGCGCGGGATGTGGGTCCAGAACGGCGCCTTCCTGGCGGTAGCCATCCTCAGCCTGCCCGTCCTCACCCAGCCGCGCTGGACCGGGATCCTTCTCGTCGGACTCATCGTGGCGGCTGTCGCGCTCGGCCTCATCTTCGAACGGCGGGCCTTCTGCCGCTACGTCTGTCCCGTCGGCGGTTTCATTGGACTGTACTCGCAAGTCGCCCCCGTCGAAGTCCGGGTGCGCGACGCCGCCGTGTGCGCCGCCCATACATCGAAGACGTGCTACACGGGAAACGAGTCCGGATACGGCTGCCCCTGGAACGTCTTCCCCGGCTCGCTTCAGGTCAACACCTACTGCGGCCTGTGTATGGAATGCCTGCGGACGTGCCCGCATGACAACGTCGCCATCAACCTCCGGCCGGTTGGCGCCGACCTGACCCAAGCAGGCCCTCGCGCCATGGATGAGGCGTTCAAGGCCATCCTCCTCCTCGGGAGTGGCCTGGCGTATACCGCACTGCTCCTCGGCCCGTGGGGTCGAGCGCGCGCCGCCGCGGCCGCCGTCGGTTCCGGTGCGTGGCTTCTCTACGCTCTCGGATTCTTGACCTTCGTCGCCGCAGCCCTCCCGGCCCTTCTGCTGGCGGCGACACGCCTCGGCCTGTGGCTGAGTCGCATCCGCCTCACCCCCATCGCCGCGCTGCGGACCCTCTCTCCTGCGCTCATCCCCCTGGGGTTGAGCGTCTGGATCGCCTTCAGCCTCTCCTTCCTCCTCGCCAACCTGTCGTACGCCGGACCCGTTCTTTCCGACCCGCTCAACCTGGGCTGGAATCTCCTGGGGACGGCCGGCGTCGGTTGGGCACCGTTGGGTCAGGTCTTGTTCCCGTGGTTGACGATCGGAATCTTGATCGCAGGGCTGGCATGGAGCAGCCAGCGGCTCGGGGCTATCGCCGAAGGCCTTCGCGGAGGGCCGCGACTGGCGTGGCCCATGAGAGTCGTCAGCCTGATGCTGACGATCGGCGTCCTTGCGGTGTTGGCCCCTTGAAACCCGAGTCGGGTGCCCGCCTGGCGGTCAGCCTGCTGGCGTTGGGGTTGCCGCTGGCCCTGGTCGGTGGGTGGCGAGCGGCTCGATCGTCCTCCGTCGTGACCATGCATGCCCGCATGAGCGAGGACGGCGGTTGGTCGACGGAGACATTGCGCGTCGCCGCGGGGGAGCCTCTGCAACTGAATCTCATCTCCGACGACGTCGTTCACGGATTCGCCATCGGCCATAGCGACCTAACCCCCATCGATCTGCAGCCGGGTCAGATGGTGCGGACCACCCTCGTCTTCCCCCAGCCGGGAACCTACACGTTCTACTGCACCCGCTGGTGCGGCCCGAATCACTGGCGCATGCGCGGCGAGATCGAGGTGACCGGGCCGGCCGTCTCGGCAGATGCTCCGCAGCCTCCGCTGTACCAGACCTTGGGCATCGACCTCGACGCGCCTCACCCGGCGGCGGTCGTCCCCGCCCGGCGTCCCTCGGCGGCGCGAGGCGCCGACCTCGGAATCGACCTGCCCGCAACTCTGGCCGATCTTTCCTCTTCCCTCGCCCGCAGCCCGGCCGAGGCCTGGCTGGAGTTGCGCGCCGACCCCTCGACCGACGGCCTATCCGGCGACGACGTGTGGGATCTTGTCGCCTGGGTTTGGCGCTCTTACGCTACCGACGCCTCCATCGAGGCGGGCGCAGCCCTGTTCGCCCAGAACTGCGCCGCCTGTCACGGAGAGAGCGGCGCAGGCGATGGGGTCATGGCCGGCTCGATCGACGTTGCCTCGATGGGATCGGGCGGGACATCGGCCCCCTTGGCTCCGGCCGACTTCACCGACGCCGCCCGTATGCTCGGCGCCAGCCCGGCATTGCTGCAAGGCAAGATCACCCGCGGCGGCATGGGAACCGGCATGCCGTACTGGGGACCCGTCCTCACCGAGGCGCAAATCTGGTCGCTGACCGACTATCTGTGGACATTCCAATTCGAGGAGTCGAGATGAGCCGAAGATCGCAACGCCGCGGCGCTGCAAGCGGCCGCAACACGACCTTGCTGCCGATCGTGCTGGGCCTGGGAGGTCTGGCGTTGGTGGTGGCGGCCCTGTCGGTGGTGCTGGGTGGCGGCTCCGGGGGGGCCGCACGTATCGAGGTCACCGGACAGCCTCGCCTGAAGGTCGACAAGGAAACGATCGACCTGGGTAACATTCAACTGGGCCGCACCGTGGACGCCTCCTTCGTGCTGACCAACGTCGGCGACGAGCCGCTGAAGATCGCCGAGGCGCCCTTCATCGAAGTCGTGGAAGGGTGTTGACCGCCTATCCCGACCATCGGTTCGATGGTCATCCAGCCCGGGGCCAGCACGCGACTGTCGATGGAGTTCATGATGCACGGCGACATGGGCGGTCGGCACAACTTCCTCGTCCACGTCATGACCAATGATCCCTCTCAGCCCGATCTCGGGCTGACGGTGCTGTCGAACTGGGTTCCATGATCCCAGACGCAAGGTGCATCTGACCGACGCAAGGCGAATGACCAAACCCGTCTTGGAGGTTGGGAGCCTCCTTAAGGGAGGTTTCGCTTCCGCCAAGACGGGTTTGGTGTTTGGGACGCACGTGGGTGACCAGCACGGGAGCGGCGACGGGTCTATGCTTGTTGGCGCCGGCCGCCGCGGCCAGAAAGGGGTGACCTATGCCGCCTCGAACGTCTCCTCCACTGTCTCCGCCTATCCCACCGACTCCCGCACAGTCACCGGTTGGGAACTCGACTCCCCCAAGCACGGCGGCTAAGAATTCCCCCTGGGGAGGTTTCTGGCGCGCCATCATCGCCGTCACCGTCGGCTTTCTTCTGCCGATGCTCGCTTGCTATGGATTGGTCATGGTGTCGGTCGTGAGCCTCCAGTTGGCGACCCTCACAGGGGCACCGTCCGGCCCGCCGACCATCCGCGGTCCTGCAGTCGGGATCATTCCAGTACAGGGCATCCTGGTGTCGGAGAGCGACACCCTCGGCTACTCGACAGCGACCTCCAGCCGTGACGTGCTCGCCTGGATTGCCCAGGCCGCCGCGGATCCGGAAGTCAAGGCGGTGGTTCTGGCGGTCAACAGCCCCGGCGGAAGCGTCGTAGCCTCCGACGAGATTCACCACGCTCTGGAGGGGCTCGGCAAGCCGGTGGTCGTGGCCATGGGCGAGATCGCCGCCAGCGGAGGTTATTACATTAGCGCCGACGCCGACTGGATCA
>DATIFK010000091.1:0-19315 GCA_035455265.1 Anaerolineales bacterium | reverse complement strand
AGGGCCACAAGCCAAGTCTCCCCCAAGCCGGGGGAGGGGTCAGGGGTGGGGGCGCCGACGAACGTTTCCGAACGAAGATGCCCGCGCGGCAATGCGAGGGGGTCAGCGGCCGACCAGGTCCTTTCGACCCCCTTCAGGGGGTGTCGGGGTGACCCCGGCACCCACCTTCCCTGCTTCCAATGAGGTGTCGGGGTGACGCGCAGTTACGCGCTGGTCAACCAGAAGGGCGGCGTCGGCAAGACGACAACCGCCATCAGCCTGGCGGCCTGCCTGGCCGAGGCCGGGCTGCGCGTGCTGCTCGTCGATCTGGATCCGCAGGCCAACGCCACATCCTGCCTCGGCATTCGCCACACCGACCTGACCATCGGGGCCTACCCCGTGCTCATCGGTCGAAGCCCGGCGCAGGACAACATCCTTCACAACGCCCGGCTGCGCCTCTCGCTCCTACCCTCGGGGACGTCCCTCGCCGGCGCGCAGGTCGAGCTCGTCGGCATGCCGGATCGGGAACATCTGCTGCAGCGCGCTCTCGAACCGGTGTTGCCGCATTACGACTACGTCCTGATCGACTGCCCGCCCTCCCTCGGGCTCCTCACCCTCAACGCCATGCTGGCGGCGCGGGACGGTGTCCTGGTGCCGATCCAATGCGAGTACTTGGCGCTGGAGGGCTTGAGCTCGCTGATGGCGACCCTGAAGCGCGTTCGCAGCGGCCTGTATCCGGAGCTGAAGGTGCGAGGCTTGATCCTGACGATGTACGACGGCCGCACCCATCTGTCACGGGACGTGGTCGAGGAAGTCCGTTCACACTTCCCCGGCCAGGTGTTCCACAGCATCATCCCGCGCAGCGTCCGCCTGGCTGAAGCGCCTTCGCACGGGCTCCCCATCACGGCCTACGACCCATCGTCGGCCGCGGCGCAAGCCTATCAGGCGTTGGCGCGTGAGTTGTTGGCCGGAGATGGCGTACAACCGCGGCAAGCGACGGCCGCTCTGGAGAATCCAGCATGACCAAGAAACACGGCCTCGGCCGCGGGCTCGACGCGTTGATCCCCACCGGCGACCTCCCGCCCGAGGCCGCCGGGGGCGTCCTGCGCGTCTCGCCTGACATGATCATCCCCAATCCTCGGCAGCCGCGCACATCGATTCACGCCGCCGACTTGCAGGCCCTGGCGGCCTCGATCCGGCTCCACGGCGTCTTGCAGCCGCTGATCGTCACCCCCAATCCGGATGGCGCCGGCTACATCCTGATCGCCGGCGAGAGGCGTCTCGAGGCCGCTCGTCTGGCCGGCCTGGAGGCCGTCCCGGTGGTGGTGCGCATGGCGGCCGAACAGGAGCGGCTGGAACTGGCGCTGATCGAGAACCTCCAGCGCGAGGACCTCAACCCGCTCGAGGCGGCGCAGGGGTACCACCAGCTGGTCGATGATTTCGGCCTGACCCATGAAGAGGCGGCGCGGCGCCTGGGCAAGAGCCGCGCCGCCATCAGCAACACGCTGCGTCTGCTGCGTCTCCCGCCCGCCATCCGACAGGCGCTGGCCAACGGGTCGCTTTCGGAGGGGCACGCCCGCGCCCTCCTGGCTCTGCCCACGCCTCAGGCGCAGTCGGCCGCGGCGCAGACGATCCTGCGGCGAGGCCTCAACGTTCGCCAGACGGAAGAGCTGGTGCAGCGGCTGACCGGCCAGCGCCGCCGCACGACCAAGGCCCGCCGGCGCTCGCCGGAGGAAGTCGACCTCGAGGATCGGCTGCGCCAGGCCCTGGGGACGCGCGTCCTTCTCCGACGCGGCCGCAAGGGCGGCAGCCTGGTGATCCGCTTCTTCTCCGACGAAGAGCTCGACGCCATCGTCGATCGACTCCTCGAGCGGTAGGCCCGCGTGCGATTCGCGATCTATGGCACCGGCGCCGTCGGCGGATACCTCGGCGCCCGGCTGACCGACGGCGGGCACTCCGTCCGCTACCTGGCACGCCCGGCGTGGGTCGACGCTCTGCGCCGCCGCGGCCTACGCCTCGTCGAAGATGGCGGCGCCGTCGACACGCCCGCGCCGGAGGCCTTCGTCGATGCCGCGCAGGCTCTGCGCGAGATCGACGTCGTCCTGCTGACCGTCAAGGCCTACGACGCCGCCTCGGCAGCGGACGACCTGGCGAAGCGGCTGGCCCCCGATGTGTCGGTCGTCAGCCTGCCCAACGGCATCGGCAGTGAAGCGACGCTGGGCAAGGCGCTCGGTCCGGAGAGGATCATTGCCGCCAGCCTCACCACGGCGGTCCAAACCCTTGAGCCGGGCATCATCCGCATCGAACGCGAGCGCGGCCTCGGCCTCGCCGCCGGGCATGCGCTGAGCCGCCGGCTGGCCGAGGCCTTCGAAGCCGTCGGCGTGCGCACACGCCTCTACGGTGTTCCCGACGCCCTGAAGTGGTCCAAACTCATGACGAACATGGTCGCCAACGCCTCATCGGCGATTCTGGGTTGGACGGCGGCGGCGGTCATGGGGCATCCAGGGATCTTTCACCTCGAGGCCGAGGCCCTACGCGAGACGGTGCGCGTGATGCGCGCTCTGGGCCTGAGCCCCCTCGCCCTGCCTGGCGTGCGCGTCGACGTCCTCGGCCGTCTCCTGTTCCTTCCCTCTTCCTGGCTGCGGCCTGTTCTGGGCGGCATCGTCAGCCGGGGGCGCGGCTCGAAGCTACCGTCGTTGCACCGCGACATCGGCCGCGGTCGCTCCGAGGTCTACTGGCTCAACGGCGCGGTCGTCGCCCACGGCGAGCGCGCCGGGGTGGCCGCCCCGGTCAATCGCTTGCTGACCGACGTCTTCGACGGCCTGGTGCGCTCGGTGACGCCGCCGGAGGTCTTCCGCGATCGGCCGGAACGCTTGATGGAAGCGGCGGCCCTCGCCGGAGTGCCGGGGGCCGCGAGGTATAATCGCCCCCGCTGACCTTCGCATCCCCTTCGGGTAACGAGGCGCAATCGAAGATGCCCTTCGACGGAAAAGTCGCTCTCGTCACGGGAGCTTCTCGCGGCATCGGCCGGGCGATCGCCTTGGAGCTGGCGCGCCGAGGCGCGCGCCTGGTCGTCAACTATCAATCGAGCGCGCCGGCGGCCGAAGCCGTTGTGGCCGAGATCCAGAGCGCCGGCGGAACCGCCGTCGCCCGTCAGGCCGACGTCGGACAGACGGCGCAGGCGGACGCCCTGGTCAAGTTCGCCATCGAGACCTACGGCGATCTCCACATCCTGGTCAACAACGCCGGCATCACCCGCGACGGCCTGATCCTGACGATGTCGGAGGCGGACTGGGACAGCGTCCTGCAGACCAACCTCAAATCCACCTTCAACTGCTCGAAGCCGGCCGTGCGCCACATGATCCGCAAACGCTATGGCCGCATCGTCAACATCACATCCGTCGCGGGCCAGATCGGCAACCCGGGTCAGACGAACTACTCCGCCTCCAAGGCCGGGCAGATCGGATTCACCAAGTCCCTCGCCCGCGAGGTCGCCTCGCGCAACGTCACCGTCAACGCCATCGCCGCCGGCTACATCGAGACGGAGATCTGGAGCAGCGTCCCCGAAGCCGCCCGTGAAGCGATGCTGGCCATGATCCCGCTCGGCCGGCGCGGCGCGCCGCAGGACATCGCCCAGGCCGCCGCCTTCCTGGCGTCGGACGAGGCCGCCTACATCACCGGCCACGTGCTGGCGGTGGACGGCGGCATGGCCATGGCCTAGGCCGCAGGAGTCATCGATGGACCGCACACCGCCGCAGGGCACCACCACCATCGCACCGGGAGTCTTGGTGACCATCGCCCGGCTGACCGCACTCTCGGTGCCGGGGGTCATGGCGCTGGCCAAGGTGCCGGGCGGTGTCAATCGATTGTTCCGCCGCGGCGTGGCCGAGGGCGTGCGCATCGACGTCGACGGCCAGGCCGTCAGCGTCGACCTGTACCTGGTGCTGCGCCACGACAGCCAGGTGCGCGAGGTCAGCCGCAAGGTCCAGGCCGAAGTGGCGCGCGCCGTCGAGGAGATGGTCGGCATGCAGGTGCGCCGCATCGATGTCCACATCGAGGATATGGACTACACCGACGCGCCGGGGTAGGCGCGGCCGTCGATGAAGCACGAACGCCGCCGCGCCCGCGGGCTGGCCCTCCAGGCCCTGTACGAGGTCGACAGCGTCGGCCATCCAGCCGAGAAGGTGATCGCCCGACACGTGGAAGAGAATCGGACACTCGGGCCGGACGGCATTGAGTTCCTGCGCCGCTCGGTGCTGGGCACGTTGCGGGAAGCTCCGATGCTCGACCGGTGGATCGCCGATTGCGCCCCGCAGTGGCCGGTCCAACAGCTGGCCGTCGTCGACCGCAACATCCTGCGTCTGGCGCTGTGGGAATTCCGAGTCGCCAAGGAGACGCCCGTCAAGGTGGCGATCAACGAAGCCGTCGAGCTCGCCAAGCGCTACAGCTCCGACAGCTCGCCGCGGTTCGTCAACGGCGTCCTCGGGACGCTGGCCGGCGAGAGCGTGGAATCCGAGCGCTAGCGAGCGCTGGGCGGAGCGGATGGAACTTCTCGGCGTCGGCCCCCTCGAAGTCGCCCTGATCATCCTGCTGGCCATCGTCCTGTTCGGGCCGAAGGACATCGCCCGCACGGCTCGATCCGCCGGCCGGTTCCTCAACCGCGTCTACCACTCCGAGGGTTGGCGTACCTTACTGCGGACCTCGGAGACCCTGCGCACGCTGCCCAATCGGCTGGCGCGCGAAGCCGAGCTCGAGGACCTGGACACGCTGCGCCAGACGATGACCGAGACGAAGCGATCGCTGACCGAGGGGTCCCGCCCCGACCCGGGCCCACTTCGAGCGTGGACGCCGTCGAGCGGCACGGCCTCGTCGACGACGCCGGACAAGCCCTCCGTTCCTCCGCCGGCGTCCGGCCCGCCTGCGGGCGACAGCGACCCCAACTGACATGCGTCGATTCCTGGCGCGCCTTGGCCGCCTGCTCACCGCGCCTTTTCGCCTCATCGCCCGCCCATTCCGGGCCGTCCACCGCTTTCTGACCTACGAGCCCGAGGACACGCCGGCGGGGGACGTGCTGGCGCGCGCCCTCGAGAACCCCTCGGGGCTGCTCGAGCACATCGAGGCCCTGCGCGGCCACCTGCTGCGCTCGCTGATCGTGCTGGCCATCACGTCGGGCGTGAGTTTCGCCATCGCTCCTCGTATCCTGGATCTCCTGGCCGAGCCGATCGGTGGCATCGGCCAGCTGCAGGCCATCGAGGTGACCGAGTCGGTCGGGGCGTTCATGCGCGTTTCGCTGCTGTCGGGGTTTGCGCTGGCGTTCCCGTACATCGCCGCCGAGTTGTTCGCCTTCGTCTCACCGGGGCTGCGCCGGCGCGAGCGCCTGACGCTCCTCGTCGCCATCCCGGTGGGATTCCTGCTCTTCATCGGCGGCATGGCGTTCGCCTTCTGGGTCATGATGCCGGCGGCCCTGCCGTTCCTGCTGTCGTTCATGGGCATCCACACGGTGCCGCGGCCGTCGAACTACATCTCGTTCGTGACGGGGATGGTGTTCTGGGTCGGCGTGGCCTTCGAGTTCCCGCTGGTGGTGTATGCCCTGTCGGCCATCGGGCTGGTGGATGCCCGCACGTTGTGGCGCGGCTGGCGCGTCGCCATCATCGGCATCGCCGTCCTGGCGGCGGTCATCACACCCACGCCCGACCCGATCAACATGAGCCTGGTGATGGGGCCGATGATCGTGCTGTATTTTCTGGGCGTCGCCCTGGCGGCACTGGGAGGGCGGGGGCGAAGACCAAGGACCGCAGGCTAGAGCCTGCGGCTACCGGGTTGCCGGTGATCCCACCCCCAACCCTCCCTCTTTCATGGGGAGGGATTCTTCCCATCGCCGTCGCCCGACGCGCCCTTGGCCGCGAACTTCGCTCCAAGTCCCCGGCAGGGTCAAGATGGTCTTGGTTGGCCGGCGTCGATTGGCTTTGCGAGTCAGGCTTGGTAGAATCGCCCGCGTCCAGCGGCTCTAGGCATGACAGGAGGCGACCGTATGCGCCCGGTGTATGCGGTGTCGGGTGGAGTCTCGAAGTTCGTCAAAGCCCGTCCCGATAGGACGTTTCCGGCCATCGTCAAGGAGGCCTACGACTACGCCCTCCAGGACATCGGGCTGGATCAGGCGACGTTCACCCAAAACGTCGACGGCTGCGTCGCCTCGTACTTCTCGGACCATTTCGCGCGGCAGTTGATGGCCGGGATCATGGTCCAGGATTACCTGGGGCTGGTGCCGAAACCGGGGCACCGCGTCGAAGGCGGGGGCGCCACCGGCGGCATCTGCCTGCAGGAGGCGTGGAAGTCCATCGCCTCCGGGCACATGGACGTTTGCGTCGCCTACGGTTTCGAGACGATGAGCCACGTCGAGACCTGGAAGGGGAATGAGTTCATCGCTCTGGCGTCCGACGTGTCATGGGACTACCCCGTGGGCGGGTTCTACTCCGGCTATTACGCCATGATGGTCACCCGGCACATGAAGGAATTCGGGACGACCGTCGAGCACCTGGCGCACGTTTCGGTCAAGAACCACATCAACGCCTATCACAACCCCTACGCGCAGAAGCGCAACCGCTACACCATCCAGGACATCCGACAGGCGCCGATGGTTGCCTGGCCGCTGACGCGGCTCGACATCTGCGTCATGTCGGACGGCGCGGCGGTCGTCGTGTTGGCGTCGGAGGACGGGTTGCGCCGGCTGGAAGCCGCCGGCGCCCGCGTGCCGCGCCCGCTGGTGCGCGTCAGCGGCATCGGACGCGGCACCGACGCCATGCGCATGTCGGACCGGCCCCACGTCGACTACGAGACCTTTTTGCGCGACTACGCCACCGAACAGGAGCGCAGCTCGGACGACACCAAGCGCTACTACAAGGAGCTGTGGGATCACGGCACGCGCTATCCCGGCGTCCATTCGTTCCGCGCCGGCCGAACCGCCGGCAACATGGCCTATCGCCACGCCGGCATTCGCAATCCGCTGAAGGAGCTGGACTTCGTCGAGCTTCACGACGCTTACACTTCGAGCGAAATCCAGACCTACGAAGACATGGGGCTGTGCCGCTACGGCGAAGGCGGGCCATTCGCCGCCTCCGGCAAAGCCTTCATGCCGGGAGTCGACTACGGCCTTCGTCTTCCCGAGAAATCCGTCTGCCCGGTGAATCCGTCAGGCGGACTGATCGCTTGCGGCCATCCGGTCGGCGCCACCGGCCTGATGCAGGGCGTCTTTGCCCTGTGGCAGTTGCAGGGATCGGTCGGGAGGCACTTCGGCGACGACACGCTGCAAGTGCGTGACGCCCGGCGCGGCGCCATCCATTCGCATGCCGGCACCGGCACCTACGTGACCATCAGCATCCTCGAGCGGGAGGCCTAGCCATGACTCGTCTCCCTGAACAGCAACCCGAAAAGCTCGGCGGCTACATCGTTCACGGCGTCCCCTTCCCGATCGAGACGGACCCGGAGGCGCTGGCCTTCCTCAAGCGCATGGCACCGCTGCAGATCGAGCAGGAGTACAAGGTCACCTACCTGCACTCCTACGGCCAGGACAGCCCGTGGTTCGCCGGCGCCTCGAACCGCCATCTGTTGGCGACCCGCGAACCCGACAGCGGCTACACCTACGGCACGCCGCGCGGTGCCGACATGTACAGCGGCCGCCCGACGGAGTGGATCGACATCTCCGAGCGGACAGCAAGGGTGCACGCCTTCACCGTCTGCCATTTCGGATCCGAGGAGTTCCTTCCGGAAACGCCCTTCGTCCTGGCGCTGATCGAGTTCGAAGGCGTCAACACCTTGTTCCTGACGCGCCTGGTCGGCGTCGATCCCCATGCCGCCTCCCTGGATTGGATCGGGATGTCGGTCCGGCCGCGGTTCTTGCGCAACAGCAAGCTCAAGCCGACCGACGTGTACTTTGTGCCGGCGGATGGGAGCTAGTCGGTCGGTCGTGTCCTCTCCCCTGGCGCGAGACGACCCGAAGCTACAAGAGGCAGTGGCGCGGTTGCGCCGCCTGTCCTGGGTTTGGGCCCTGATGTGCGCCGGGGTCGGGGGCTTGTCCTTGGCCGTCGGCGGAGCGGAGCACGCCGGGGTGGCGCTGGGGTGGATCGCTCTGGCGACGATGCTGGTGACGCTGATTCAGCCGCTGCTCCTGGCGTCCGTCGCCGTATCGCTCGGATTCTCGCTGGTGCTCCTGGTCCCCGGCGTCGAGACGACGCTCGGCCCCGATCCGCTGGCCGGGCTCTTGGGAGGCGGCGTTCCGGGGATGCTGGGCATGGGAATGGTGCGCATCGTGCTGATGGTAACGGCCTGGTCCCAACTGCTCTTCTATCGCCTGCTGTACGGCACCGCGCGCGTCACCGGGCTGGACCCACACTGGCCCGCTATTCCGGAGCTGATCCCCAACCTCAGCGATCGAGCCGCCTGGGCGGCGAGGCTGATCGGATTCGCGGCGCTCGTGTTGAGCCTGGCCTGCATCCCTCTCCGCGCCGGACCGAACCTTCCCTATCTCCTCGGCCTGGCGTATTCACTGAGCGTCTTGAGCACGGGTCTCGGCCTGGGGGCAGCCTTCTCGCCGACGAACCGACGCGGCACAGCTCTTGCTGGTGTCATCCTGGGTATGGTCGCCCTCTTCGTCGCCCTCCTGATTGGACGGGCGTTCCTGGTGTAGAGGACTCCGAGTGGTGCCTTCTCTGGAGGACCGCCTTGGCCCGCTCCAGCGCGAGCACGTCTCGCGCACCGGCGTGCATCGCCTGTTGGCCCTCAGCGGGTGGGGGGCGATCGCCGTCGCTTTGGCGGCCTCTCTCCTGGCCGTTGGCCGGGCGTGGTTTGCCTATGAGACCTTCGGTCCGCTGGCGGTGGATCGATGGGCCTCGCCGCCGGGCGTGGTCGCCGGAGTCTCCCTGATCACCGGCGTGGTGCTTCTTCTCCTGGCACGCGGTCGCGGCCGGAAGGTCGTGCGCCAGTACGCTCGCGGGCTGGTCATCCTGAGCGGCCGCCGAGGCTCGGCCCTACCCTGGGACGAGATTCGTGAGATTCACACGCACTCTGTACGCTACGGCCTTGGGCGGCGACCGTGGGGACGATTGGGCGAACTGACCCTCGTCGCTCGCGACGGACGGAAGCTCCGACTCGACCAGTCGTTGAACGAATACGACGAGCTGGCCGAAGCCGTCAAACGCGCCGTCTATCCGCCATTGCTCGAGGCCTACACGCGCGCCTTCAACCACGGCGAATCCCTGCCGTTCGGACCGCTGTCGCTCACCGCCGAGGGGATCCGAAACGGCCGCAAGACCTTGCGCTGGGAAGACCTTTCTCAGGCGCGTCTGGAACGCGGCTGGCTCGAAGCAGTCCCGCTGGACCGACACCATGGCCCGAAAATGCGCTTTCCGGCACGAGCCATCCCAAACGTGGACCTATGCCTCCAACTCATTCAGGAGCTGACCCCGAACCGATGAGACGACAACTCGCGCGCGCCGCCCTCGTGGGCTGGAGCCTGTGGCTCTCGGCCTGCGGAGCGCTGAGCAATCCGTCCGCACCGGCGCCCCTCGAGGCGCCTCCGACGACACCTTCTCCGGTCGCCGAAGTGATTTTCCGCCTGACGGTGGTCGCCGCCAGCCCTCCCGGTACGGCCATTTCCCTCCGTCTGATCGACGAGGTCAGCGGGCCCGCGAACAACGCCACGGACATTCCGCTCACGCTCGAAGCCGACGGCACGTGGACCGGCCGGGTGACACCTCCGGTCGACTCCGTCCTGCGCTACCGCTATGTCCGCACGGCTCCGTCCGTCTCGGAGGAACAGACCGCCCTCGGCGAGGCAGCGCACGACCGCCTGGCGGTGGTGTCCGGATCGCAGACCGTCAGCGACGTCCTGGCCGCGTGGGCGGACGCTCCGTTCGTCGGATCAGCCGGGCGGATTGTGGGAACGGTGACCGAAGCGGGTACGAACGCGCCTCTGGGAGACATCCTGGTCACCGCCGGAGGCGCGGCTGCCTTCACCGATGGCGGAGGCGGCTTTCGTCTCGAAGGCCTCGCCCCGGGCTTGCACACCCTTGGGCTCCTCAGCCCAACCGGCGCGCATCGGCCGTTTCAGCAAGGAGCCCTGGTGGCGGCGGAGAGCGCCACACCAGCGACGCTGTCACTCGAACCCGCCTCCCCGGTGCAAGTCTCGTTCGAGGTCACCGTTCCGTCCGACACGCCTCCCGGGGCCGTGCTGCGGCTGATTGGCAGCACCCGCGTTCTCGGCGATACCTTCACGGTCCTGCCAGGCGGACAAAGCGTGGATGCCGCGCAGGCGCTGCCCCTCGTGATGGTCGACGCGACGCACTACCTCGCCCTCGCCAGACTGTACGCCGGCACCGACCTCCGCTACAAGTACACCCTCGGCGACGGATACTGGAGCGCCGAGCGCGACGAGCAAGGGAACCTGCTCACCCGCCAGGTCACGATTCCGGATCGCGATGCCGTCCTGCTGGACGTCGTTTCCACCTGGCACGCAGAGGGCGGATCCACCTTGCCGTTCCTCGTCACCGCGCCCGCCGGCACGCCGGCCGGAGAGAGCCTGAGCCTGCAACTGTGGCGCGACGGATGGACCTCCCCGCTGCCGATGTGGTCTCTGGGCGGCGGCCAATGGGCCTACACTCTGTTCGCACCGGCGGGGATCGAGGCGGGTCTGCACTACCGCTACTGCCGCAACCAGCAGTGCTCCCATGCCGATGACGCCGCCACCGCGGCCGATTCCGAAGGCCGCACGCTGAACGCCTCGTCGCCGACTCCGGATGTGATCGACGCCTGGATGTGGTGGGATCCGGCGGCGGGCGGCGCCACGGTCGTGGCGCCGGAGATCGTCGGGCAGCCGGACTTCGAAGCCGGGTATGAGGTCGAGGCGCCGTTCAGCCCGACGTGGTCATCGACTCTGCCGACGGCACTGGCGGAGATGGGCGCCGGCGGGGCCAACGCCGTCCTGCTGACCCCGTCGTGGACCGTAGGACCCGCCGCCGCGACCCCGCGGATGACGTTCGATCCCGCCTGGTCCCCGTTCGTCAGCGATCTGGCGCGCCAGGCCGAACAGGCGCGCACGCTCGGCATGAGTGTGTCTGTGCGACCGCGGCTCGTCGACACGGCCGGGAGCCTGGATTCGTGGTGGGCGAGCAGCCCGCGCAACGGCGCCTGGTGGTCCGTCTGGTTCGAGAGCTACCGTTCCTTCGTCCTGACCTACGCCGCGGCGGCCGAACGAATGGGGGCTGCCCGGTTGATCCTCGGCGGCGCCGAGGTCGCCGCGGCGCTTCCCGGCGGAACGCTCGCCGACGGATCGCCTTCGGTCGCGCCGGCAGACGCCGAGACGCGCTGGCGTTCTCTCTTGCAGGAGGTCCGCGGGACCTATCACGGCCGTGTGGCTTGGGAGTTGGACTTCGGCACGACGCTGCAAGAGGCCCCGGCATTCCTGAACGCTTTCGACGACATCGTCGTCGCCTGGCACGCGCCTCTGGGCGAGGGCCGTGACCTGGCGCCGGACGCCATGCAGGCCGAGGCCTACAAGCTGCTGGACACGTTGCTGCAAGACCTGCCCGAGTTGAAGGAGCATCCCCTCTATTTGAATGTCGCCTATCTGTCGGTGGATGGAGGCGCGACCGGCTGTGCGCCTGCACCCGACGGCACGTGCCGGCCTCCCGCCGAGTTCGCTTCCGGTGCCATCGTCGACCCCGATCTGCCGGTCGATCTGGCCGAGCAGTCGGCCGCCATCAACGCTGTGCTTCTGGCGGCGTATGGCCGTCAGGCCGTCCGCGGTTTCTTCGTGTCCGGCTTCAACCCGGCGGTGGCCCTCCAGGACAAGTCCATCTCCGTGCGGGGCAAACCAGCCGAGCAAATGCTGGGGTATTGGTATCCCAGGCTCACAGGGAAGTAAGCCGTGGTGAGTGGTCGGTGGTGATTGGTCAGTGAATAGGGATCCTGGCTAGCCGCTGCCATTGGCGACTAGCAGTTGGCGACGATGCGACTGGCGACTCGCGATTGGTGGTTGATGATTGGCGACCCGGGAAGGCAAGAAGCGGGCAGCTGGAAGCTGGCGGCTGGCAGCGGGCAGCGGGTGGCCAACTGACGACTGACGACTGACAACTGACAACTGATGACTGACATCGTCTGGCAGCCCGACTCGGACACCATCGCCCGCGCACATCTGACACGATTCATGAACGAGCATGGCCTCGGCTCGTTCGACGAACTGTGGGAGCGTTCCGGCCGCGACGTCGAATGGTTCACCGACGCCGTGTTGCGGTACCTCCAGGTGCGCTTCCGAACCCCGTACCGGCAAGTGGTCGACCTGTCGCGTGGGCCGGCCTGGCCGCGCTGGTGTGTCGGCGCTTCGATGAACATCGTCGACACCTGCCTGCCGGCGGCCCGGCCTCTGTCCCCTCCGGAGACCCCGGCCGTCCTGTATGAAGCCGAGTTCGGCGAGGTGCGGAGTCTCAGCTACGCCGAGCTCGAGGTGCGGGTGGCCCAGGCAGCTTCTGCCCTGCGGGGCCTTGGCCTGGGCAAGGGCGATGCCGTCGGGCTCTTCCTGCCGATGATCCCCGAGATCGTCGTTGCCCTGCTGGCGGTGGCGAAGATCGGCGGCGTGGTGTTGCCGTTGTTCTCCGGCTTTGGCGCCGGCGCGGTTGCCAGCCGGCTGGCGGATGGGGGAGCCTGCGCCTTGATCACCGCCGACGGTTTGCCGCGGCGCGGCAGCATCGTCCCCCTCAAGCCCGTGGCCGATGAGGCCGCCGCCCGCGTCCCGACCCTGCGCCACGTGCTCGTCGTCCGGCACATGGGCAACCGGGTCGAGATGGAATCGGGACGCGATCACTGGTGGCATGAGATGGTCGACCGGCAACCGACGGAGGCCGCCACCGAGCCCACCGACGCCGAAGACACGCTGATGATCATCTACACCTCGGGCACGACCGGCCGGCCCAAAGGTGCTGTCCACACCCACTGCGGTTTCCCGGTCAAGGCAACGCAGGACATGGCCTTCGGCACCGACGTCCACGCCGGCGACCGCATGTACTGGATCACCGACATGGGTTGGATGATGGGCCCGTGGCTGGTCTTCGGCACGCTGATGCTCGGCGCGACGATGTTCCTGTACGACGGCGCCCCCGACTACCCGGGCCCGGACCGGGTGTGGGCGATGGTCGAACGCCACCGGCTGACGGCCGTCGGCATCTCGCCGACGCTGGTGCGCGCCCTGGCGCCCCAGGGTGAAGGGCCCGTTCGGTCCCACGACCTGTCCTCCCTGAGGCTGTTCGGCTCCACCGGCGAGCCCTGGAATCCGGAGCCCTGGCGCTGGCTCTTCGAGGTGCCCGGCGAATCGAAACGGCCCATCATCAACTATTCCGGCGGCACCGAGATCTCCGGAGGGATCCTGATGGGCAACCCGCTGCGGCCGCTCAAGCCGTGCGCCTTCTCCGCCCCCTGCCCCGGCATCGCCGCCGACGTCGTCGATGAGAACGGCCGCTCGGTGCGTGGCGAAGTCGGCGAGCTCGTCATTCGCGCACCCTGGATCGGGATGACGCGCGGCTTCTGGCGCGATCCGGCGCGCTATGAGGAGACCTACTGGTCGCGCTTCCCCGGGGTGTGGGTCCATGGCGACTGGGCGTCCGTCGACGACGACGGCATGTGGTACATCCTCGGGCGATCGGATGACACGCTCAAAGTCGCCGGCAAGCGGTTGGGGCCGGCGGAAGTGGAGTCGGTACTCGTCGGGCACCCCGACGTCGTCGAAGCTGCCGCCATCGGTGTGCCGGATCCGATCAAGGGGACCCAGGTGATTTGCTTCTGCGTCTTGCGCCAGGAGGCGGCCGGCGGGCCGTCGCTCCAGAAGACCTTGCGCGAACGGCTCGTCTCGGACCTGGGCAAGGCGCTGGCGCCCAAGGCGATCGTCTTCGTCCCCGACTTGCCCAAGACTCGCAACGCCAAGGTCATGCGCCGGATGATCCGCGCCGCTTACCTGGGCGAGGATCCCGGAGATACGTCGTCGCTCGTCAACCCCGACTGCCTCGGGGCCATCACCTCCGCCCGGAGCCTCTCCGCGGACGATCGTTGACGTCCCGGCGAGGCCCCCTCCAACCCTGCGCACCGGGAGGGATGCACGATGGACTTCCGACTGACCGAAGAGCAAACGATGTGGCGTCAGACCGTACACGACTTCGTCGCCAAGGAAGTGCGCCCCCACGCGGCGGAGATGGATCGAACCGCCACGTTCCACGCCGAGGCCTTCCGCAAGATGGCGCCTCTCGGTCTGCTTGGGCTGAACATCCCGGAGGACCTGGGCGGCGCCGGCGTCGACGCCGTCGGCGCGGCGCTGGCCATCGAGGAATTCGGCTGGGCCGACGGAGGCACGGCGCTCTCGGTCTCGGCCCACAACGGCCTGGGCTGTGCGCCCATCGCCTTGTTTGGCACGCGCCCGCAACAGGAGCGCTGGCTGCCGACCCTCGCGACAGGTCAGAAGGGCCTGGCGGCACTGGCGCTGACCGAGCCCGGCGGGGGCTCGGACCTGGCGGGCAGCGTGGAATGCACCGCCGTGCGGAAGGGCAACGAGTGGGTCATCCGCGGCAGCAAAGCCTGGATCACCAATGCCAGCGTCGGCTGGATGGTCGTGACCCTGTGCCGCACGGATCCCGCCGCCGGCCGGCACGGGTTCAGTCTGATCGTCGTCCCCACCGATGCGCCTGGGCTCGTCGTCCACCCGGCCGAGCACAAGATGGGCGTTCGCGCATCGCCGACGCACGCGCTGACGTACGAAGACGTCCACGTTCCGGCCGACTACCTGCTCGGCCAGCCGGGGGAAGGCCTGCCTCAGACGTTCCGCGTCTTGGACGGCGGCCGGATCTCGATCGGTGCCCTGTCGCTCGGGCTGGCGCGGGCGGCGCATGAGGAGGCGCTCCGTTATGCTCAGGAGCGACGGGCGTTCGGGGCACCGCTGTCCCAGATCGAGGCGATTCAGTTCATGCTGGCGGACGCCGCCATGCAGATCGAGGCGGCTCGCTGGCTGGTGCTCCACGCCGCGTGGCTGCGGAGCCGCGGCGAGCCGCATACCGTCGAAGCTTCGATGGCCAAGCTGTACGCCAGCGAAGCAGCCGAAGCGATCGGCCGCAACGCCATCCAGATTCTGGGCAGCTATGGCTACAGCAGCGAGTACCCGGTGGAGAGGATCTACCGCGATGCCAGGCTGATGACCATCGGCGAGGGGACGAGTGAGGTCCAGCGCATGGTCATCGCCCGGCGTCTGGCCGAGGCGGGTTGAGGCCGCCGGCCTCGGCCTCCCTCCGGCGGAAGGCCGAGGCCGCACACCGCGAGGCGCAACCTAGCTTGGTTGCCGGTTGACGATAGCCTTGTAGACGAAGTACAGGATGATGGCGGCTACGCCGGCGATGCCCCAGATGGGCAATCCGGCGACGATGGCCGCCACCGCGTTGCCGGTGAACAACGCGATATAGGCGGTCACGGCCGCCCAGATGATCAGGAACGAGCCGAAAAGCCAGAAGCGCATCAGACGAAGACGTTTCTGCTTTGGATCCATCCTGGTCTCCTTGGGCCCCGCCTCGCCGCTAAGTGTAGACGCAAATCCCGTCCGGCGCACCCCTGCCTATCGTCTCAGGTAGTAGGGCACATCGATGACGGCCCGGCTGGCGTTGCCTCTTCGTCGACGATACAAGAGCGCCAGCTTGAGCAGCCAGGCCGACTGGTTGTGCAGCAGCACTTGCCACCACTTGGCCGGCACGAACTCCGGCAGGATGACCGTGGCGAGCTGACCGTCGTTGTGTTCCGCGTCCGTCCGATCCAGGAATTCCAGCAGCGGCCCGATGATCGAACGATAAGGCGACGGCACGACCACCAGCGGCACCTTGCCGGCCCAATGCTCCCATTCCTGACGGACCCGCTCGCCCCCACCTGGTTCCGTCTCGACGTAAACGGCCGTGACGTTGTTCGAGAGTGACTCGGCGTAGCGCAGCGCCTCGACCACGCCACGGTGGACGCCGGAAATCGGGAGCACGATGCGGGGTTCCGGGTACGGCCGCAGGCTCGGGGGAAGGCCCCGCAGGGACAGGTCCTTTCCGACATCGTTGTAGTGGCGGTGAACGCTGTAGAACGTCACCGCAAGAATGGGGATCAGAAGCATGACGATCCAGGCGCCCTGAGAGAATTTGCTGATGCCGACCACGAAGAACGTGACCGCGGTGACTACGGCGCCGAGTCCATTGGCGGCCGCCTTCGATCGCCAGCCCGGCCCTCGGAGCCGTACCCAATGGACGACCATCCCCGCCTGGGAAAGCGTGAAGGCGATGAAGACCCCGACGGCGAAGAGCGGTATGAGGGCGTGCGAGTCCCCGCCGAAGATGACGATGAGAACGGCCGTCACGCCGGCGAGCAGGAGCATCCCGTTCGAGTAGACCAGGCGGTCGCCGAGGTGTGCGAACTGATGGGGAAGGTAGCGATCGCTGGCCAGGACGGACGCCACCCGCGGGAAACCGGCGAAGCTGGTATTGGCCGCCACCGCCAGCACCAGCAGTGTCGAAGCCTGCACCAGGTAGTAAGCCGGCCCGGTGCCCAGAGTCGTGCGCGCCAGGGCGGACAGGATCGTCTCCTGCCCCTGCGGCAGGACACCCAGATACTGCGTCAGGGCGATCGATCCCAAGAACAAGGTGCCCATCAGCGCCGCCATCACCCACAGCGTACGGCTGGCGTTGCGGGAGACCGGCTCACGGAAGGCCGTGATCCCGTTGCTGATGGCCTCGATCCCGGTCAGCGCCGTACAGCCGGCGGCGAAGGTGTGAAGGACCAGGGTGGAGGAAACCGGCGCCGACCCCGTCACCCCCGCCCAGGATCCGGGTCCGCTGCGGAGAGCCACCAGGAAGCCCCAGGCCAGCATGCCGAGAAAGGCGACCAGAAACAAGTAGACCGGCACGGCCATGACCGTACCTGATTCGCGCAAGCCGCGCAGGTTGGCAACCAGGATGGCGGCCAGCAACACCAGCGCCAACTCCACACGATACGGCCACAGCTGCGGGAAGGCCGAGGCAATGGCGGCCACGCCGGCCGTGAGGCTGACCGCCGCCGTCAGAACGTAGTCGATCATCAACGCCCCGGCCGCCACCAATCCCACATGGGCGCCGAGATTCTCTTTGGCGACCGTGTAGGATCCGCCGCCGCCCGGGTAGGCCCAGAGTGTCTGCGAGTAGGACAGGGCCAGGACCGCCAGCAGCCCGGCGATCCCAAGGGCGATCGGCCAGGAGAAGACCAGGCCGGCGGCCCCGGCCACGACCAGGCCGAGGAAGATTTCTTGATTGGCGTAAGCGATGGAGGAGAGAGCGTCCGGAGAAAAGGCCGCCAGGGCACGGACCTTGTTGAGCCGTTCGGAGTCCAGCCGCTGCGTGGGGAGCGGCGGTCCGAGAATCCATTCCAGAGCGGTTCGCACGAAGCTCAGTCTCTCGGAAAGCGGCCGATTAGTGTATCACCGACCCCGCACCACGCCCACGGGGATCGGCAGTATGCTACCCGACGGTCCGCCTCGACAAGCAGGGGTCCGATGAGCAACCATCCAGAGTGGTGGAAGGACGCCGTCATCTATCACATCTACCTTCGATCCTTCGCCGACGGCAACGGCGACGGCCTGGGCGATCTCCCCGGCCTGATCGCCCATCTCGATCACCTGCGCGGCGCGCCCCACTCGCTCGGTGTCGACGCCGTGTGGATCACGCCTCCCTTTCCTTCGCCGGATGCTGACTTCGGGTACGACGTCACTGACTACCGGGACATCGATCCCAGGATGGGGACGCTCCACGACTTCGACCGCCTGATCGCCGAGGCCCATCGCCGCGGGCTGCGCATCATTCTCGACCTGGTGCTCAACCACACGTCGGTCGAGCATCCGTGGTTCATCGAGTCGCGCAGCTCGCGCGACCATCCACGGCGCGACTGGTATTGGTGGCGTGATCCGCGGCCGGGGGGTCGGCCGCCCAACAACTGGCAGGCCGTCTTCGGGGGCCGGGCGTGGGAGTGGGATGAGGCCACCCGCCAGTTCTTCTACCACATGTTCCTTCGCCAGCAGCCGGATCTGAACTGGTCGAACCCGGCCGTGCGTCGGGAGCTCCTGGACGTCGTCCGATTCTGGCTGGATCGCGGCGTGGACGGCTTCCGCCTCGACGCGTTCAACGTGTGGGGCAAGGATCCGGCGCTGCCGGACAACCCGCCGCGGCTGGGGGTGCGTCCGTACGACTGGCAGATCCATCGCTTCGACATGGACGGGCCGCTCATGGTCGAAGCGCTGCGAGAGCTGCGCCGCGTGCTGGATGGCTATCCCGACCGCATGGCCGTGGGTGAGACGATCGAGCGCAACTCGCCCGAGAAGGCCGCCCTGCATGTGGGTGAGAAGAGGCTCCACATGGCCTTCAACTTCGCCTTTGGCGCCTCACCTTGGAGCCCGAGAGCCTTCCTGCACGCGGTGCAGCGTTGGGAAGAAGCGCTCGGTCCGGACCGCTGGCCGAGTTACGTCCTCAGCGATCACGATGGGGCCGGGCGCCACGTCGGCCGGTATGGAGGCCGCCATCCGGATGCCGTCGCCAAGGTCGCCGCCGCCATGTTGTTGACCTTGCGCGGCACGCCCTTCATCTACTACGGCGACGAGATCGCCCTGCCCCCGACGCCCATCCGCCGGTCCGAGATCCTCGATCCGGTTTCGAAGCACTACTGGCCGTTCTACTGGCGCGATCCGGGGCGGGCGCCGCTGCCTTGGAACGACTCGCCGAACGGCGGATTCACCACCGGAAGGCCGTGGCTACCGCTGCATCCCGGTTATCCGCAACGCAATGTAGAGGCTCAACGCGCCGATCCCGACTCGGTGCTGACCTTCTACCGGAAGCTGATCGCCCTGCGCCGCGAGTCGGCCGCGCTGCGGGCCGGGTCCCTGGTGAACCTGACGGCGCGCCCTCGTCACGGATGGGCCTACCTTCGGGAAGGGCCGGAGGGGCGTGCCCTGGTGGCGCTCAATTTCGGCGATCGGCCAGAAGAGTTGCAGCTCGATCGGGCCGTCGGCGGGCGGTGGGAGTTGGCGCTGTCATCTACGCCGGGAACGCCGGCGCAGTTGGATCGCGCGCACATCCAGCTGGCGCCCTTCGAGGCCGCGGTATTCCTCCAGGGGGAATGACGCGCGGGGGCGAAGAGCACCTGTCCCGACCACAGCGAGGGATGCCTTGCTCCTACACCTCTCGAACATCGCTCCCATAGGTGCCGCGCATAAGCGCGCAGGGAAGCCGTAGGGGCGAGTATCCGTTCCTCGAGGAAAGAGCCG
>DATIFK010000090.1:0-16341 GCA_035455265.1 Anaerolineales bacterium | reverse complement strand
ATGACCATGATCCGCGCCGAACTGGAGCCTGAGAAGATCGCCGGGGGCGTGATGGTGTAGCCTGCCGCCAGGCAGCGCCGGCACGCCCGCATGCGGGCGTGCAACGCCGCCAGTTGACGGTCGCGTCGGGAGATCACGCGGGAAGGGAAGCCTGATGCTCCCAGGCCTGCTTCAGGAGCAAGGCATCCGTGTCCTGGTGCGGACTCTCGCACAGGATCCGGCCAGCGCAGCCCTCGCGCCGGAGTGCCCGCAGAAGTGCGACGACGTCCATGTCCGACTCGACGAGCATCAAGTGCTCCCGTTCGCCTTTGGGACCATAGGCGATCCCTGAGAGGTGAATGTGGAGATGCCGTGCGGCTGCCACGCCGAGTTGTTGACGGACCTGCCGCAGGATACCGGTCCACTCCTCCACGGTGTTGATCGTCCCGTCGCCCGGGCGAGAGTGGAGGTGGGCGAAGTCGAGGCAGGGGAGGACGCCGGGCACTTCTTTGGCCATGGCCACGGTGTCCTCCACCGATCCCAACATGGCCGACTTGCCCATCGTCTCCGGCCGCAGGATCACATCCACGCCCTCTGCCTTTAGCTCTTCGGCGCAGGCGCGCAGGCGCGGGATGGCCTTCTCGAGCACGACCGCCGGCTCGCTGCCGAAGTAGGATCCGGGGTGGAAGACGATGTCGGTCGCGCCGGCCAGGGCCCCGTAGCGGGCCGCGTCCATCAGGCGTTTGCGTGCCTTCGGCCATTCCTTTCGGTCGGCGTTCAGGTTGATGAAGTAGGGGGCGTGGACGCTGATCGACACCCCGGAGCGGCTCGACGCCTGGCGTATCGCCTCGCACGTCGCCTCACTGACACGAACCGATTGGACCCAGGCCAGTTCGAAGGCGGTCAGACCCAGCGACGCCAGGTAGGAGATCGCTCCGATGGAGCCCCCCGGCTTGGGCGGAACAGACGGCGGCGATCCGACGGTGCCGAAGGCGAAGTCATCGGGTTGGGACATTCGTTGCCTCTGTGGTTGACCGCACCGCTCAGGTCTGTCGGCGGACAGGCCGCCCGCGGCGACGATCCGTGGCTTCCGGGATCTGAAGGTCGGCCTCTGACCGTTCGATCAGCACTCGACGCAATACCTTGCCGACGAACGACTTGGGGAGATCGTCGACGAACTCGATCTTCCACGGGACGGCGTAGCTTTCCAGCCGCCTTCGGCACAAGGCGATCAACTCGGTTTCGCTGGCCTCTTCCCCCTTGCGCAGGACGACGTAGGCCTTGACCTTCTGCCACGGCCAGCGCGGGGCCTGGACGCCGACGACGGCAGCCTCGCGCACCTTCGGGTGCTCGTACAGGACTTCCTCGATGTCGCGCGGGTAGACCTGGTAGCGCCCCGCCAGGATCATCTCCTTCTTTCGGGCGATGATCTGGAAATAGCCGTCGGCGTCCTGCCGTGCCAGGTCTCCGGTCAGCAGCCATCCGCTGCGGGTGATGGTCTCGCGGGTCGTCTTGGGATGATTCCAGTATCCCTGCATCACCTGAGGGCCGCGAACGGCAAGCTCGCCGATCTTCCCCGGTGGCAGATCGTGTCCGCGGGACAGGTCGACGATCTTGGCCTCCGTGCTCGGCAGCGGCACCCCGATCGAACCCACCTTGCGCATGCCGGTGAACGGATTGGCATGCGTCACCGGGCCGGCTTCGGTCAATCCATAGCCCTCCACCAGTCGCCCGCGCGTCAGCCGCTCGAAAGCTTCCTGGACCTCAACGGGTAGGGGCGCGGCGCCGGAGATACAGGCGCGGATGGAGCCGACGCCGTAGTGACGCACCCCCGGGAAGTCGTTGATGGCGGTGTACATCGTCGGGACACCGGGAAAGAGAGTCGGGCGGTGCCGCCGGACGGCTTGCAGGACGTCCTGGGTGACGAAGGTCGGCAGGATGACCATGGAACCTGCCATCGTCACCGGGATGATGAGCGCGGTCATGAGCCCATAGATGTGGGAGAAGGGTAGAACGGACAGGATGACCTCGCCGCCTTCGCGAACGTCGGGGAGCCAATGCCGAGTCTGGAGGGCGTTGGCGACCAGGTTGCGGTGACTGAGCATGACGCCCTTCGGTTCGGCGGTCGTCCCTCCGGTGTACTGGAGGACGGCGACGGCATCGGGCCCGGCGAGCGCCTCGGGCGGCTTGTGGGAGCGCGTGTACAGCAGCCGCGAGTAGAGCGAAAAGCCAGGGGGGAGCCGGCGTGGCGGATCCATTTGGCCCCGGGTTCGGAGCCGCAGCGCCATCGCCTGGCCCCACGGCAGGTACTCCCAGATGCTGGTAAGGATGACTCGGCGCAGTCCCGTCTCGCGCATCGCCCGCGCCGCCAGATCGGCGTGTTGGGAGAGCGTCACCAGAACGGCGGCGCCCGAATCGCGAATCTGCCTCAGCAATTCGTCGGGTTCCGACAGCGGTGTGGCGAAGGCGGCGACGGCGCCGGCCCTCAGCGTGCCGAAGAAGCACACCGGAAGCTGGGGCAAATTGGGGAGAAGCAGCAGGACGCGGTCACCGGGCTGGACCCCGGCGTCGATCAGGGCCCGAGCGAAGCGGTTGGCCTCTCCCTCGAGACGGCGGTAGGTCATGTGGAGTCCGTAGAAATGGATCGCCGGTCGCAGAGGGAAGCGCCGCGCCGCCGAAGCCAGAAAGTCGTCGACGCGGATCGGCGGGACGGCGATGGTGAACGGGACACCTTCATCGTAGCTGGCCAACCACGGACGGTCGCGCAACAGCTTGTGGTCGCGACGTTCGTCGCGCCAGCTGGACCGGCGGCCGGCGCCCAGGAAGCGCTCGATGGCACGGTTCACCGCGTCCCGGCGCTCCAGCATGACCATGTGACCGGAGGCGCCGACGTTGACGTCCTCGGCACGCGGGATGGCCTGTGCCACCTTCTCGAAGTAGGCGCGGGCGAAGACCCGGTCGCGATGCCCACGCAGGACGAGAGTCGGCGGCTCGAGTTGCGCGAACTTGTCCCAGCCTCTCCAGATCGACAGGGCCTCCCGATGGAAGCGCTTGAGGACGCGAGGCGGCGCCTTGAGGCTGGGGATGAAGGGGTATGCCAAGTTCAACAGGAAGACCGGAAGCCGTAAGGCCCAGCGCAAATGCCATGCCAGAGGGAACTCGCTGGAGGCCGAGATCAGAACCAGGCCCTCGATGCGCTCCGGATGCCGCAGGGCATACTCGACGGCCAGGGCGCTGCCGAAGGAGTGGCCGACCAGAACGAATCGCCCCGAGAGGTCCAGGGCGGGCAACGCCTGTTCCAGGTCCTTCACGAGAGTTGCGACGTCGTAGGGGCCGTCCGGCCGGCTCGACTCGCCGTGGCCGCGCAGGTCGAGGGCGATGACCCGGTCGCGTTCGGAGAAGTGGATGAGTTGATACACCCACTGCCGGGCGTTGCCTCCGAAGCCATGGAGGAAGACGAGGGTCCGGCGTGAGTTTTCGGGGGCGATATCGATGGCCGAGAGCGAATGGCGCCCGCCGTCGAGCCCGACTCGACGGCGGTAGAGCTCGACGTCAATCCGCATGGTCCCTCACCCAGTGGCCGGCGGTGGGTGGCCAGTGGTCAGTGATCCGTTGGGGTGGGAATCACTGGCCACTGACAACTCACCGCTGACCACTGACCACAGGCGAGCTAATCCTTGCGCAAAGAGCCCGTCTTCGGAGTAGGCTCGCGCGGCAGGGCGAAGTAGAACGTGCTGCCCTTGCCTTCCTGGCTGTTGACCCAAATGCGGCCGCCGTGTTGCTCGATGACCGTCTTGGCCAGAGCCAGGCCGAGCCCGGTGCCTTCGATGGGGTTCGACGGATCCTGCACGGCGAGGCGGCCTCGGAAGAGGTGCTCGAAGACGCGCGGGACCTCGTCGTCGGGGATGCCGGGGCCGTTGTCGCTGACGCTGACGACCACTTCCTCGTCGTCCCAGCGGGCCGAAACGCGGATGCGTCCGCCGGAAGGGGTGAACTTGATGGCGTTGCTGAGCAGGTTCGACATGACCGAGGTCAGGCGGCTCGGGTCGCCCATGATCAGCAGCGATTCTTCGGGCGGGTGGTAGTCGACCGTCTGGTTGCGCTTCTCGGCCAGGGGCCGCAGGTCTTCGATGGCATGGCGGATCAGGTCGTTGATCTGGCAGGGTTCGAGGGCGATGTTGGAAGTCGACTCGACCCGGATCGTTTCCAGCAGGCCGGTGATCAGATGCGTCATGCTGTCGGTTGCCCGCTGCATCATGTTGAGGGCCTTGCGCTGTTGATCGCTCAGCGGGGCGTCGTGGATCAGGTCGGCGCCCAGGCGGATGGCGTTCAAAGGGTTCTTGAGGTCATGGGCGGCCGTCCCCAGAAGCTGCGACCGCATGCGGTCGATCTGTTTGAGGGCGGTGATGTCCTGCATGACCGCCACACGCCCGACGTCCGTCACCTGGCTGATGGTGGCGTAGAGGACGCGGTCGGTCGGCGTCGTGATTTCCATGGTCGTCGGCAGGGTGATGTCATCGCGGGTGAGCAGGTCGCCGAGAGGGTGGCCGACGAAGATCTCCTGGGCCGGGCGGCCCGTGGCCAGCTCGACGTTGATGCGGAACGCCTGCCCGGCGGCCTTGTTGACCAGGATCGTCTTGCCGCTGCGGTCGGTCAGCACGACGGCATCGGCCGTCTCCACCAGAGTCGTCTCGAGGCGGCTGCGCTCTTCCGCGACTCGGCGGAACAGGTTGGCGTTATCCACGGCAATGCCGGCCCACGAGGCGACGTTCTGCAGCACGCGCTGGTCGGACTCGGTGAAGGCGCCGCGCGGGTGGTTGATGGCCTCGATGACTCCCAGGGCCTCGCCGCGGGTCTCGAGCGGCACGCACAGCACGGAGGTTGTCAGCAGGCCGGTCTGCCCGTCGATGGCGCTGTGATAGAGCGGGTTCGACCGGACATCGTTGACGATCAACGGCTTGCGGTTGCGCGCCACCCAGCCGGCGATGCCTTCCTCAAGGCGAATGGCGACCCCACGAATGCGCAGCTGGGCTCCGCCGCTGGCTTTGAGCACGAGCTTCTGCCCGGCTTCGTCGAGCAGAAACAGGACGCAGGCCTCCGCCTGGAGCAGGCGCTGCGTGTGGCGCATGGCGTTCTCCAGCGCCACCTCCAGGTCGAGGGTCGAGGTCATTTCGCGGCCGATCTCGCTCAGCACCTGGAGCTGTGAGGCGCGCGATTGCGCCGCCTCGAGGTGAATGGCATCCTGCAGACCAACGGCCCCCACATTGATGATCGCCTGGGCCAGCTCCATTTCCTGCTCATTGATCTGCCGACCCGGTTGCGAGTAGAGCAGCCGGACGATCCCTAGAGGGTCCGCTCCGGCGGCCAAGGGGAAGACCACGGCGGCCTCGACGCCCTCTTCCTGCATCATTGCCAGGTCGCGGGCTGATCCTTCCGGAGGCGTCAAGGAAATCTTGGCCGGGCGCAGGTCGCTCAGGACCTGTCGATGGACCGGGTAGTCCGGCATGCGGTCGGTCACCAACGTAACGATGGATTGTTGCGGCGACTTGCCGAGTTGTTGGCGGAAGCGGCTGGTCAGGCCTTCGCCCTCATCCAGGATCAGGGCCTCGCACATGTCGGCGGTGGTTGCCTTGAGCAAGTAGGCCGCCGTCTGGCGAATGGCTTCCTGACGGTCACGCGTGCCGGAGATGTCGTGGGCCGCCTGGTACAGCAGGGACAACTTGTGGAAGAGGTAGCTTTGCGATGCGGTCTGCCGGGCGAAGGCCAGGACCTCGGCAGCGCGGGCGGCCAAGACCTCGAGGGTCTCCAGCGCCTCCGAGGAATACGCTGGCTGGTCGTCGGTGGCGACGAAGAGCATGCCGACCGTCTGACCACCTGCGATGCACGGCGCGCACGCTACGGTTCCAGGCCCAAGCGGCAGGCCCAAGGCGGATCGGCCCTGGCCGGTGGATGCGGCGCGGTGCTTGGCGAGAGCGTCGCGCAGGACGGGATGGTCGCTGGCGGAAGCCAGGCGGCCCAAGTCCGTGACCGGCACGCCGTGGGCGAAGCGCGGGCTGAATCCCCCTTCGGCCTCAGCCAACTCATACAGGGCGGCCCGGGGTGAGGTCATCAGCTCGCAGGTCAGACGAAGGAGACCGCCCAGGGCCAGAGCGGGGTTCTGGAAGTCGAAGGAGGCCGTCGCCGCACGGAAAAGCGGTCCGCGCGAACTGCTCTGAACCATGATGAGAACCCCTAACTCACAGCCGCCGGATTATCGCACACAAGACCGCGCCGGGCAAACCATCAGCGACCGGCCGCCACGCGCGTCCAAAGCTGCGGCCCCAGGACCAGCAGTCCGACGGCGGCCGCCGCCAAGGCTGCGATCAACACGGCCGCCGCGCCGACATCCTTGCCGACGCGTGCCAGCGGATGGGCCTCCGGGCTGGCCAGGTCGACGACCGCTTCCAGAGCCGTGTTGAGGAACTCGGCCATCCATACGATGGCGATGGCGACGATCAGAAGGGCCCATTCCAGCGGCTTCAGAGTCAGCCAGGCCGCCAGCGCCAGGACGGCCAGGGTGGCGGAGGCGTGGACCCAGGCGTTTCTCTGGGTCCGTATGACATACCACCAGCCCGCGATGGCGTGGCGGAACGAGGCCCAGCGGGAAGGTGCGCGGCTCGGCGTGGTCATGCGCTCGCCCGGTCCGTGCCAGCGTTCAGCACAGCCTCCTGGGCGGACCACATGCGTGAACGTTCCGAAGCCGTGGCGTGATCGAAGCCCAGCAAATGAAGGACGCCGTGGACGGTCAGTAGGCGGATCTCATCTTCCAGCGGATGACGGGCGCGTTTCGCCTGACGCCGGGCCACCGGCACGCAGACGACGATGTCGCCGAAGTAGCGCGACTTCGTGTCGGGGTCGAGCGAGCCGTCGGGAAAGGACAGTACATCCGTGAGGGCGCGCTCGCCGGCGAACGCGCCGTGGAGGCGCTTCATCCCGGACTCGTCCTGAAGCACGACCGTCAGCCCGCCTCGCGGGGCGCGCTGGTGTGCCAGGGCGGCGCGCGCCGCAGCGCCGGCGACGTGCGCCAGCGTCCGCCATGGGGCGCGAAATCGAAGGCGGATTTCGTACGTCATCCCGTCTTGGGGGTGGGCGCCGCCAGCGGCGTCAGGGCCGCCGGTTGCTCTTCGGCCCCGGGGTACTTGAGGCGAGGGTGGTAGATGCCCTTGAGCGAGATCGTCAGCGAGCGACGGATCGTGTCCAAATCCCTCAGCGTCAGATCGGTGCGATCGAGCTGGCCGCGGCTGAGACGATCCTGGATGACCCAGCGCACCAGCTGTTCGATCTCGGCTTCGTCGTGCGGCAATTCCGCCCGGGCTTTGGCTTCCACACCGTCGGCCAGCATCAGGATGGCCGTTTCCTTGGATCGGGGGCGAGGCCCCGGGTAGGAGAAGTCCTTCGGGTCCACCTGCCGTTCCTCTCCGCCGGCGGCCTCGACGGCGGCGCGGTATTGGTAGGACATCTCCATCGTGCCGTGGTGCTCGGGGATGAAGGCCTGGATCTGCCTCGGGAGTCGATACTTGCGCGCCAGCTCCAGACCCTCGCGCACGTGGGATTGAATCAGGCTGGCGCTCGTGGCCGGGTCGAGTTGTTCGTGAATGTTCTGTTCGGGCGTCTGATTCTCGATGAAGAACTGAGGTCGCAGCGCTTTGCCGGCGTCGTGGTACAGAGCGCCGACGCGCGTCAGCAGTGCATTGGCGCCGACGGCCCGCGCCGCCTGCTCGGCCAGGTTGGCCACCTGCAGGCTGTGCTGATAGGTACCCGGCGCGTTGCGCAGAATGAAGAGCAGGAGCGGATGGTCGGGGCGCGACAGCTCGATCAATTGCAGGTTGGTGACGATCCCGAGCAGATTGCCCACCAGGAGCAGCAAACCGAAGGCCAGGCTGGCCGAGAGGAGTCCGTTGACCACGGCCGCGCCCAAGAGGGAGGCCTTGCCGACCAGGTCGGTGGAGGCATCGTTGAATCGGAAGGCGATGACGACGGCCGCCGCCGCCAGGCTGGCAGCCACGCCCGCCCAGAAGAAGGATGACAGGCGTTCGGCGCGGCCGAGGATGAGGGCGCCCAGGGCGGCGCTGAGGGCGGCGTAGAACGCCAGCTCGATGCCGCCGGCCGAGAGGTAACCCGTCAGCGCCCCGATGATGAGGGCACCGAGCACGCCCATGCCGGGGCCAAAGACGACCGCCAACAGCATCGGCAAGGTGGCGGCCGGGAACAAGTACGGCAAGACCGTGTGACCGGGAATCATCATCTGCATCGTGAGGGTCACCACGATGAAGGACACAGCCAGGAAGACGGCGATGCGCGTGCTGGCGGCCAGCGCTGGATGGGCGCGGTAGACATACAAGGCCAGGACCGCGACCAGGACGGTGACCAGCAGGCTGTCGACCGCGACCTCGCGCCACGCCTCCGGGGCGCGCAGGAGCCCGTAGGCGCGCAACGCCTCGAGATGCACGGGCTGGACGATCTCCCCTCGGCCGACGATGGTCTCCCCGGCGGCGTAGCTCTTGACCACGGGGGCGACGGCCTCCTCGGCCTGGCGCCTGGCGGCCTGCGTCGCCGTCTCGTTGTACGGCGAGTTGGGGGCGATGTAGGCGGTCGCCAATTCGGCGACCAGCGCCGCTTGATCCTCAGGGAACGTGATGCTCACCAGGGCCGGCACGGCACGCCGCACCGGTTCCAGTCGACCTTCGCGAATCTCGTTGCGCATGACCTGTTCGAGCACGCTCGTCGTCTCGACTCGGATCGCCTGCCAACGGCTCTCCGGAAGATTGAGCAGGGCCTGGGCCATGCGCGAATCGATGCGCAGCGAGTTGACCGCAGCCAGGTCGGCCTCTCGCTGCTCAGGGGTGGCGTAGCGGTCGTCCCGGACCGCCTCGATGAAAGTGAGCAGAACCCTCAAGCTTTCGAGCTGGCTTCGAGCGACGGAAGCGTCCGGCGGGTCGAAGACCTGCGCGACCGCATCGGCAGCTTCGGCGCGGGCCTGCTGGGTCAGACTGTCGCTGGTGAAGGACAACGGGTACGGCGCCAAGAGGTCCTGGGTGGCCACGTCGCCCCCGGCGAGCTGAACGGTTCCGGTTCGGGCGGAGAGGGGGGCGGCGACGGCCGCGATCATCCCGACGGTGCCGAGGCCCAGGATGAACCACAGTCGAGCGTTGTGCCAGGCCTGGCCCAGACGGGCAAAGAAGGGAGGGTTTCCGGGGGAGGTTTCGTCCATACCGAGGGCTAGGACGGTGTCAGCAGGTCGCGCACCATCGTGCTGACGGCCTTCCCGTCTGCCCGCCCCTGGACCTTCGGCATCAGGTCCTTCATGACCTTGCCCATGTCCTGGGGGCCCTTCGCGCCGACGGAGGCGATCGCCTCCTGTACCAGAGCCTTGAGCTGCTCTGGGTCGAGTGCCTGGGGCAGGTAGCTCTGAAGCAGCGTGAGCTCATCGGCGGCCGCGTGCACCAGGTCGTTGCGTCCGGCCTTCTCGGCGTCGGCGATGGTTTCCTGGCGCGACTTGACCTCCTTCTGAAGGAGGCCCAACAGCGCGGGTTCGTCGAGCTCGCCGCGGCGCTCGACCTCGGCCAGCTGGATCGCCGAGAGGATCATCCGCAGCGTGCGCCGGCGCAGGTCGTCCTGACTGCGCATGGCCTGCTTCAATTCCCCTTCGAAGCGAGCGCGCGTCAACATGCGACTATTATACCGTGGGCAGGTATCGAGTCGTCCGTCGTCAGTTGTCAGTCGTCAGTCAAGGACTGCCTATCTGAAGACCTGGCTTGACTGATGACTGGCGACGGGCTTTCAGGGTCGAAGCAACGTGAAGTTATCGAATCGAATGTCGATGCCGGGCTCGGCGTACGTGGCCGCCAGGAGACCGACATCGCCGCTGGGCCACTCGGAGGCCTGGGCTTCATCCACGAGAACCCCATTGACGTAGAGCGACAACTCGAAGCCGTTGCAGTCGGCCCGGATGTGGTTGGTTCGGTACCCCTGCAGGATGGGGTCGGCCGGGAGCATGGCGTCCCCGGTCAGCAGGACGCGCCGCCCGTCTTTGGTCAAGCCGATTCCGGCGTAGCCGTCTCCCGAGATCAGGAAGAAGTAGTAGTTGTCGGGATCCTGGTAGCGGCAGAGGACCCCGAAGGCGTTGTCGAGTGGGCCGTTGACGGAGGCGGCGTCGACCTCGATGCGGACATCGTCCACAGCGAAATCCGGATTGGCCCAGGCCTCGGTTTGCGCGCTCTGGATGGCGATGCGGTACGTGCCTTCGGCGTAGTCGGAAATGTACGTCGAGTCGGCGTAGCGATCCCAGCCGCTGGAGGTTCGCGAGAAGTCATCTTGGAAGAGAAGAGCGCCGGGTGTGTCGGTGTCGAGCAGCCTGGCGCAGCCGGCCAGCAAGGCGATCGAGAGGAGCCATGCCAGGCCGGTGGGCCGGCGAGGGGACTGCTGCCGAAGAGTCACGGGGCGGCATTCTAGCACACCGTCCGGGTTGTCTCCGATCAGCGCTGTATCGCGTCGAGCGTTCGTTGGGCCAACTGCCCGATCGGCCCCGTGGGATCGAGGCTGGCTGCCACCCGGAGAGCCGCCACGGACGACTCGTTGTCGCCGGCGGCGATCCAGGCAAGCCCGAGCTGGTAGTAGGCCTCCGGATCGCTGGCCCCGAGGTCGACCGATCGCAACAACAGGCGCCTGCCCAACCTTGGCTCTCCGACCGCGACGTAGGCGTACCCGAGGGTCGCCAGCGAAGACGGGCTTGCGGGAGCTTGCGAGACGGCGTTGCGGGCCGCGGGCAGGCCGACCGAGGGGACGTCGAAATTGAGCCGGAGACTCAGGCGGGAGAGGAGAGTCCAGAGCTGTGCGTTGTCAGGAGCGATCCGCGTCGCTCGCGCATACGCCTCGATGGCCTCCGAATAGCGGCCGGCCGACGCCAGCGCCGCGCCCTGGCCTGCGGCCGCGGCCGCGTTCGCCGCATCGAGACGTTCGGCCTGGCGGTAGGCCCGCAGCGCCTGCGTCGCGTTGCCGGATTCGAGCCAATAGGAGCCCACGATCGTCCACACGGCCGATGATGAGGGATCACTCAGGAGGGCGCCCCAGATCTGGGGCCAGCCGGGCTCGCCCGAACGCTGAAGGGCCATACCCAGGTAGGCACGCGCCACCGCCAGCTTGGGCTCCTGCGTGAGGGCCAGCTCGAGCGCTTCTTGGGCGAGCGGCCATTCGCCGTGCTGCACAAACACGGCACCAACGGCGGCGTAGTAGGCCGCCGTGGGGCCGTCGGAGGGAACCTCGATTTCGCCCAACTCCGCGAGCAGGGCGTCGGGGGTGTCCAATGAGGCCAGCGCCCGGCGAATCGCCGACGCAGACGACTCGGTGTGGAACACCGCATCGGACATCGCCGCCCGACGCAGATCGGCCGGCTCGGCATCCGACGTGTTGAAGGCCTGCACGGCGCCTGCCACGTCCGCGAACGCGCGTGTCTTCCACAGTGCCTCGACCGATGCATGGAGAAGCGCCGGCTTGTTCGGGCATGAGGGTGGAGATGCCGTCCAGAAGGTGAGGGCGGAAGCAACGTCTTCTTGCTGGAGTAGCGCCTCGACGCGGAGGCATTCGCGCAGGCTATCCGGCGGGAGGAGCGCGTCGGCGGCATCGAGGTGCGCCAGGGCCCGCTGCGGCTGGCCGAGCCGGAGGGCCATCTCCGCCGCGGGTGTGTGGAGCGCGCTCAACGACGGATCGAAGGCGATCACTTCTTCCAGGTCGTTGATGGCGTCGCCGAGCAGGCCGCGTCTCAAGGACGCTTGCGCCAACCGCACATGGGACGAGACTCGCCCGGCCTCCGGCTGTACTCCCAGCAGAAGCACCAGGACACCGGCACACACCGGTACGAGCCAGACGGAAACGGACGCGGCAGGACGCATCGAGAGGATTATAGCCAGTCATCGAAAGTCAGTTCTCAGTTTTCAGTCCTCAGTCAAAGCCGTCCGCTTCCGTTCGTCAGTCCCCCCAGCCTCGGACGGGAGGCAGCATCGCAGGTCTCGGGGTTCTGATCCGGCCCATGAGGCAACACGGGCCGAGACACTGGACGCCTGCCGAGGCCAGACTGACAACTGACAACTGACAACTGATGACTGATGACTGTTCTATAATGTCCTCGGCCCACGCGGAGTTCCCCTCATGGACTTGCAGTTGTCCCCTGAGCATGAAATGGTTCGGCAGATGGTCCGTGATTTCGCCCAGCGCGAGGTTGCGCCGATCATCAAGGATGCCGATCGGCAACAAGCGATGGCTCCCACGATCCTGCCTCGCATGGGCGACCTTGGAATCCTCGGCGTCTGTCTGCCCGTGCGCTACGGCGGGCAGGGGATGGACTACGTCGCGCTAGGACTGGTCTGTGAGGAGCTGGAGGCGGTCGACACCACGCTGCGCGTGGTCATGTCGGTTCATGTGGGCCTCAACAGCCTGGGCCTGCTGCAGTGGGGCACAGAAGACCAGAAACGCCAGTTCCTGGCCCCGCAAGCGCGCGGCCAGAAGATCGCTGCCTTTGGGCTGACGGAGCCCGGCGTCGGGTCGGACGTGGCCGGGATGCTCTCCAGCGCACGGCGCAAGGGCGACGTCTATATCCTCAACGGCGAGAAGACGTGGATCTCGCTGGCGACCAAGGCCGACCACGTCCTGTGGTTCGCCAAGACCGACCCGAGTTCGGCCGACCCTCACGATGGAATCTCCGCCTTCATTCTGGAAACCGATCGCCCCGGCGTGACGCGTGGAGACCTGCACGGGAAGCTCGGCGTGCGGGCTGGTTCCACTGGCTGGCTCCACTGCTCGGATGTGGAAGTACCGGCCGACCAACGGTTGGGCGAGGAGGGCGAAGGTTTCCGCATCGCCATGTCCTGCCTCGACAACGGGCGCTACACCGTCGCCGCCGGGGCGACGGGCCTGATCCGCGCCAGCCTCGAGGCCAGCGTGCGCTACGCCCAGGAGCGGCGTGCCTTCGGCCGCACCATCGCCGGGTTCCAGCTGATCCAGCAGAAGATCGCCAAGATGGTCCAGGCCTACGAGGCCGCCCGACTGCTCTACTTGCGCGCCGGCTGGATGAAGAACCAGGGGCGGCGCAACACGCGCGAGACGTCCCTGGCCAAATGGTTCGCCACCGACGCCTCGTTCGAGGCCGCTTCGGAGGCGGTCCAGATTCACGGGGCGTATGGATACTCCGACGAATATGATGTCGAACGTTACTTGCGCAACGCGCGCGGCGCCATGATTTATGAAGGTACGAGCGAGATCCATCAGTTGATGCAGGCCGGCTACGCCCTTGGGCTGCGGCAGGATGCCGTCCTCCGCTGCGAGCTGCCGGCCTATGACCCTCAGGTTTGGCAGACCTGATCCGCGGCGTCGGGCCGTCGATCGACCGGTCCGCGCCCGATCCCAATTCCGAGAGGAGGACCCCAGTTGAACATCGTCGTCTGCGTCAAACAGACACCTGACACCGCGGCGACTGTCACCGTGCAAGACGGGAAGGTCTCATGGGGCGATGCGCCGTTGGTGTTGAACCCTTGGGACGAGTTCGCCGTCGAGCAGGCGCTGCGAACCAAGGAAGCCCACGGCGGGAAGGTCACAGCCGTGAGTCTCGGGGCGGAAGGGGCCAAGGAGGCACTCAAGCAGGCGCTGGCGATGGGCTGCGATGAGGCCGTCCTGATCAGCGACCCGGCCTTCGCATCGGCCGATTCGCTCGTCGTCTCCGCCGCGCTCGCCGCCGCGATCGGCAAACTGGGCGAGGTCGATCTGGCGTTCTTCGGTCGACAGGCTGTCGACAGCGACACGGGAGTCACCGGCGCCCAGGTCGCCCGACGATTGGGCTGGCCGTCGTTGAGCCTGGTGGCGGCTGTCCGCGCGCTTGACCCGGGAGCGAAGTCCATCGAAGTCGAGAGGATGCTGGAGGAGGGGCGCCAGGAAGTGCGCAGCCGGCTTCCGGCGGTCATCAGCGTCACGAAGGAGCTCAACGAACCGCGCTATCCATCCTTTATGGGCATCCGCAAAGCATCCAAGGCGGTCATCCCCGTCTGGTCGGCGGCCGACCTGGGAATGGCCGCCGTTCCGGCGCCGGCGTTGACGTGGCCGGAGGTGATCAGCCCGCCCAAAGTGGACACGCAATGCGAAGTGATCCAAGGCGACACCATCGAGGCGATCGCCGACAAGCTGGTGACGCGCCTCCTGGAAGAGAAGGTGCTGTGATGGCGGCGAACATCCTCGTCTACATCGATCACTTCCAGGGCCAGGCCGGCCAATCGTCGTGGGAAGCTGTGGGCGCGGCGCGCTCGCTGGCCCAGGCGCTGGGAGGTGAGGTGACGGCGCTCGTGGCCGCCGCCGACGGCTCGGCGCTGGCGGCGCAAGCCATCCAACACGGCGCCGACCGTGCCCTGGTGTCCGATGATCCTGCCCTGGCGGAGTACCGCGCCGAGCCCTATGCCTCGACCGTGGCCAAGATGGCGCGGCACGCCGGCGGCTCGGCCCTGCTGTTCCCGACCACCGGGCGCACGCGCGAGTTGGCCGGGATGGTGGCCGTCGATCTCGAGACCGGTGTGACGCCTGACGCCATCGCCCTGGAAGTGAAGGACGGGAGCGTCCTGGCCACGCGGCCGATCTACGCCGGCAAGTTGTTGACGAAAGAAGCTTGCCTGGGGAGGCTGCACGTCCTGACACTTCGGGCACGCGCCTTTCCGAAACCCGAGCCGTCGGCCGGGAAGAGCGGGCCGATCGAGAACGTGCCGGCCGACGTCGGCGCGCCCGCACCTGAGGTGTTGGGCTACAAGGCGACCGGGGGCGGCGTCAGCCTGACGGATGCCGGCGTGATCGTCTCGGGCGGCCGGGGGGTCTCGAACAACCCCAAACTCACGCCGCCGGCGGAGATCACCGACGAGAAGCAGAAGGAGGTCTGGCGTGCGCAGCAGGGGTTCGTCCTGGTGCGCGATCTGGCCAGCGCTCTGGGCGCCGCCGTCGGCGCCAGTCGAGCGGCGGTCGATGCCGGCTACATTCCGTACGCGCACCAGGTCGGCCAGACCGGCAAGGTCGTCTCCCCCGACCTTTACATCGCCTGCGGCATCTCCGGCGCCATCCAGCATCTGGCTGGGATGCGCACGTCGAAGACCATTGTTGCGGTCAACAAAGATCCCGAGGCGCCCATCTTCCGCGTGGCGCGCTTCGGCATCGTCGGCGACCTGTTCGAGGTTCTCCCTGCGCTGACGAAGGCCTTCAAGGCGAAGCTGGGGAAGTAATCGAAATCCCCACGCCCTCAAAGGGGGTGTGGAAGAGGTAACTCATGGAGAAGGGGCGGCGGAGCCGCCCCTTCTCCGTTCGCCTCAATCCGGCGGACGCCGGCCATCGAACGAGCCGAGGCCCTAAGCCTGCCGCCGGGCGTCGGGAATGGTGAACGAGGCGTTCCCCCACTCGTTATCGGTGCCGACCCCGACCCGATTCCGCATGGCGGGAGAGGGGCTGCAGGTGAGCTCTTACCCCCCGCTGCGATCGGCCAACTCGACAAAGCGGTCGATCTTGCGGCGGATCACGTCCAGGCTCGAACGCCAGAACGTCGTTGACCGGATGTCGATCCCGAAATCCGAGGCCAGGCTGGCCGGGTCGGCCATCCCCGTGCGAGACAACAGGTCCTCGTACTTGGAACGGAAGGCATCCGGCCCGTCGAGGTAGCGCGCGTACAAGCCCAGCCCGAAGAGCAGGCCGAACGTGTAGGGGAAGTTGTAGAAGGAGAGATCGCCGCTGTAGTAGTGTGGTTTCACCGCCCACATGTACGTGTGATAGGTCGACGGATCCACGCCGTCGGCGTAGGTCTCGCGCTGCGAGGCCGACATCAGATCGCAGAATTCCTCGGCCGAAAGCTCACGCGCCGGGCGGCGCGAGAAGACCTCCTGCTCGAAGAGGAACCGGCTGTAGATATCGACGACCACGGCCATCGGCCCCTGGAGGGAGGCATCCAGCAGCCCGAGCTGCTCGCGCTCGGGCGTCCCGGCCAGGGCGGCCTCCTCGATGAGCGTTTCGCAGAAGATGCTGGCGGTCTCGGCCAGGGTCATCGGATCGACGCGTTGGAGCGGCGTTCGCTTCAATTGGGCCCGGTTGTGAAACGCATGACCAAGCTCGTGGGCCAGGGTTGTCATGTCCTGGTAGGTGTTGTTGAAGTTCGACAATACACGCGACTCGCCTCGCTTGAGCCACATACAGAAGGCGCCGCCGACCTTGCCATCGCGCGGCTCAGCATCGATCCAGGATTCCGAGAAGGCCCGGTGAGCCAGGTCGCGCAGGGCGGGGGAGAAGCGGGCGAAACCCTGCTCGATGAAGGCCTGC
>DATIFK010000089.1:0-5303 GCA_035455265.1 Anaerolineales bacterium | reverse complement strand
GTACCGGAGATGCTCTTCCCCGACGTCCAAGCGGGCAGCTTCCATGCGCTGGACGGCCTCGTCGATCCCAACAGCGTCGTTATGGGCTACGTCCAGGCCGGGCGACGGCTCGGATTGGCAGCCCTCACGGGTGAACGGGTGACCGGGCTGGAGATCGAGGCCGGGCGCGTGCGTGCCGTGCGTACGGCCTCCGGTCGGATCGCCTGTGAACACGTGATCAACGCTGCCGGGCCCTGGGCGGCGGTCGTCGGGGAGATGGCCGGCGTCCACATCCCCATCACGCCCATCCGCCGGCAAATGGTCACGACGACCCCGCTGCCTGCGCTGCGGCCGGACTTCCCTTTCGTCATCGACTTTGCTCAATCGCTCTACTTCCACCGCGAGGGCGAGGGGATCCTGACCGGAATGTCCAACCCGGACGAGGTCGCCGGCTTCGACCAGACCATCGACCGGGAGTGGGAAGCCGTCGCGCTAGAGGCGGCCGCGCGCCGGTTGCCGATGCTCGAGCATGCCGGCCGCCTGTCGGGCTGGGCGGGGCTCTATGAAGTCACGCCGGACGCGCACCCGGTCTTCGGCGAAACGCCGGTGGAGGGATTCTGGGTCGTGGCCGGTTTCTCCGGCCACGGCTTCATGCACGGCCCGGTGGCGGGCCGCCTGATGGCGGAGCGGCTGACCGGGGGACGCTTCGTCACCGTGGACGTCTCGCAGCTCGACCTGGCGCGCTTCGACGAGGGCCGCCAGATCCGCGAGTACAACGTCGTCTGACCATGGGCGCCGAGATCATCACCATCGGAACCGAGCTGCTGTTGGGTGAGATCGTCGACACCAACACCCGGATGTTGGCGCGTGCCTTCCGCAGCATCGGCCTCGATCTGTTCCGCACGACCACCGTCGGCGACAACGTGGAACGCATCGCTCAGGCAGTGCGCGAGAGTATGGCGCGGGCGGAAGCCGTCGTCACGACGGGCGGTCTCGGCCCGACGGTCGATGATCCGACGCGCGAGGCCATCGCGCTGGCGTTGGGCGTGCCGACGGAGTTCCGGCCGGAACTGTGGGAGCAGATCCAAGAGCGATTCGCCCGCTTCCGACGCCAGGCCACGGACAACAACCGCCGCCAGGCCTTCATCCCTCAGGGAGCCGTCGCCATCGAAAACCCGGTCGGGACGGCGCCGGCCTTCCGCGTGGAGACCGAGCGCTCGGTGGTCATCGCTCTGCCGGGCGTTCCGGAGGAGATCGAAGTCTTGTTGGAGACGGACGTCCTTCCCTACCTGCGCCGTCGGCTTGGGCTGGAGGCGGTCATTGTCACGCGGGTGCTCCACACCGCCGGTGTCGGGGAGTCGTGGCTGGATGAACGCATCGGCGATCTGGAGACGATGGACAACCCAACCGTCGGCATCGCCGCCCATCCGGGCCGGGTCGATGTGCGCATCACGGCCAAAGCCGCCGGCCAGGAGCTCGCGGCTGCCGCCATCGCACCCGTCGAAGGCCTGGTGCGCGAGCGGTTGGGCGAAGCCGTCTTCGGTGTCGATGACGACACCCTCGAGCAAGTGACGCTCGACCTGCTGGCTCGCCGGCAGTGGAAACTTGTGGTCGTCGAGCAAGGCACGGCCGGCGCGCTGACCTCCAGGTTGGCGCGGCTTGGGATGCCCTTCGTGGAGGGGCTGGTGATTCCCGAGGGCGGGGAGGCCGACCTCGAGAGGTCGCTGGCCGGCCTCCGCGCGGACCGTGAGGCGGAGGTCGGTCTCGCCGTGACATCCCAACGAGAAGGACCGGTCAACCGGACGCGGACCGTGTTGCAGCTGCCCGATGGCAACGACGAGACGGTGCGTACCTATGGCGGGCCGCCGGCCAACGCGCAGGCGTGGGCGGTCCATCTCGCGTTGGATCGGTTGAGGAGGAAGCTGCTTTAGCAGCTCCCAGCTCCCAGCTTCCAGCTTCCAGCGTCCAGCTCCCAGCCTCTGCACACCCTGAGCGAAGGCGCCGAACCCGCAGGGTCGGCGCCGAAGTCGAAGGGCCAGTTACCAGTTTCCCGCCGCAGGTTCCAGCTTCAACTCCTCAGGCGCGGGGCCAGATCGAGATTGTTGCTGTCTACTGACAACGATGACTGACGACTGAGGACTGACGACCCATTTCCGACAACTGACCCGTCGCCACTGACAGCGATCCTTGACACTCCCTCCTGCGCCTCCTATAATCCGCGGGCAGCGCGCGGGTGTCGCCAAGTGGTAAGGCAGTACCTTCCCAAGGTACCATCCGTGGGTTCGAATCCCATCACCCGCTCCTGACCAAACGCTCCTGGCCTCTCGCCAGGAGCGTCTCGTCTCCGCGACATACGCCCCGAGAAATCCTTGACCTGGAGAAACGCACGCACCGATGCCATCGGAGCGAGCGCCGTCAATCCGCCACCGAGGCCTTGGCGCGTATTGTGAAGGAACGCACAGATTGTGACGGCGCGATTTCGAGGCCGCGAGGCACTCCGACCCTCCCGATTCGGCGTTCCTCCCATTCCCCACCGGCTTTCCCTGAAAGGTAACTGTAAAGTTGTGGAAGATACCGATTGGTATAATTTGGGAGCACTTTGAGCGGCCCTGAGCCGGGAGGGGTCATCGGTGCCCACTGTCCTGTGCGTCGAGGACAATCAGGATAACCGCGTCCTTGTGCGGCGGATCCTCCAGGCCGAGGGCTATGCCGTGCTGGAAGCCGCCAACGCCTTTGAAGGCCTGCAGATGGCCCTGGTCCAGCGCCCGGACATCATCCTGGTGGACATCAACATGCCGCACATCGACGGTTTGACCCTGGCCTCCCGCCTCAAGGCCTACCCCGGATTGGCCGGCGTCCCCGTCATCGCCATCACCGCCAATGTGATGCACGGCGACCGGGAGCGCAGCCTGGCGGCCGGCTGCGACGGTTACATCCAGAAACCCATCGACATTGACGCTCTTCCGGGGCAGGTAGCACGCTTCCTGCAACCGACTCGGGGGCGCGCCGTGGAGGTTCGTCTGTGAATCCGCGCGTCCAGGAAGCCACCGTCCTCATCGTGGAAGACAACGTCTCCAACTTCCTGTTGATGGCCCGACTGTTGGGCCTGCTCGGCGCTCATTGTGAATGGAAGACCTCCGGCTACGAAGTGGTCGAGTACGCCGATACCCTGCCGCGAGTCGACCTGATCCTGATGGACATCCGCCTTCCATATGAGGACGGCTACGAAGCCCTGCGCAAGCTGCGCAGCTCCCCCACCCTGCGCTCGATCCCGGTGGTGGCCGTCACGGCTTACGCCAACGAGGAACAGCTTCATCGCGCGAAGGCGGCGGGCTTCGACGGGTTCCTGGGTAAGCCGCTCGATCCGGATCGCTTCCCCGAGCAGGTGGCGCGCCTTCTCGCCGGCGAGCCGGTCTGGGAAGTGGGGTGACCATGAACCCCAGCCACGACTTCAGTTCGCAGCGACCGAGCAGCCGCCTGGGCACGCGCTTGGCGCTGGTGCTCTTGCCGCTGATCGCCCTGCCCCTCCTGCTGCTGGGCGGCGCGGCCTACCTGCGCGCTCGCGCCATCCTCGAGCAGCAGGCCGTGGCGCAATTGACCATCGACGTCCAGCTTCAGGCGCAAAGCCTGCGCGATTTCGCCGTGGCGCGCACCAACTTCCTCCAGCTCGCCTCCACCCGGGCGGCGCTGCGCACGCCCCTGACGACCATGATGCAGGCGCGCGCCGGCTCGACCGTCTATCAGGACAACCGCGACCTGGTCCGCCAGGCCCTGCGCGGCCTGCTGACCGAGGGCGGCCAGATCCTCTTCAGCGATGCCCTCATCGTCCACATCCCCGACGGGGTCGTCCTGGCGTCGTCGGACCCGCGGCTGGAGGGCCAGACGCTGCCCTCCGTGGGATCGGGGGAGATCCCGCCCACGGCCATCGGGACGCGGCGCATCTTCGACGATGCGCTGCTGGCGCCCGGCAACCTGGCCTTCGTCACCTCGACTCCCCTGCTCTCGCCGGTCGAGCCGAATGTCATTCTGGTGACGGTCAACCGCGAGCGCCGCGCCGCCGAGCTGCTCCAACTGCTGCAGACTCCGTGGGAGCAACGCAGCCCGTACGGCATGGGCGTCGGCGAAGCCTACCTGGCGGTCCCGCCCGGGACCTTCATCCACGTCGAGCGCAACTCGGCGGCTCCGCTGACGGCCCCAGGCCTGCCGACCGTTTTCGATCTGGCGAAGACGTCCGCGACGGGTTCGTTCAGCGCCGCCTCCCCCGACGGGGAGAACTCGCTGGGCGTGTACCAGTGGCTTTCCGATTGGGACCTCGGCGTCGTCCTCGTGCTGCCCCAGGCGGCGGTGTTCACCGGACTCAACAGCTTTGCACCGTCGATGATCGTGCTGGTGCTTGCCTCGGTTCTGATTTCGATCATCATCGTGTCCTTCGCCAGCGGCCGCATGCTCCGACCCCTCGGCACGCTGACGGCGTTCTCGGAACGCATTTCGCGCGGCGAGTGGTCGCACCGCGTTCCCGAGGACCGTGACGACGAACTCGGCACCTTGGCCGGCGCACTCAACCACATGGCGGAGGAGCTGAGCGGCCTGTACCGTTCGCTCGAGGCTCGCGTCGAGGAGCGCACCCGGCAGATCCGGACCGCCGCCGAGGTCGCCCGCGCCGTGACGTCGACGCCGCATCTCGACGATCTGCTGCGCCGCGCCGTCGATCTGATCCGCGAGCGGTTCGGCTTCTACCACGTCTCGATCTTTCTGCTGGACGACGAGGGGCGCAACGCCCTGTTGCGCGAGTCGACCGGACAGGTCGGGGCCGTGCTGAAAGCGCGCGGCCACAACCTGGCGGTCGGATCGCAATCGATCATCGGCTGGGTGACGGCCAACAATCAGCCGCGCATCGCCTCCGACGTCGGGCGTGACCCGATCCACCTGGCCAACGAGCTGCTTCCAGAAACGCGGGCCGAAGCCGCCGTGCCGCTCCAGGTCGCCGGCCGCGTGCTCGGCGCCCTCGACGTCCAGAGTGCCGAGCCCGGCGCGTTCACCCCGGAGATGCTCGAGTTGCTGCAGACGCTGGCCGACCAGCTGAGCGCCGCCATTCAGAACGCTCGACTGGCGCAGGAGTCGTCGGTGGCGGCGGATCGCGCCCGGCTCATCAGCGACGTCACTCGCCAGTTCTCAGGCTTGATGGACGTCGAACGCGTCCTGGAAACCGCCGCCCACACCTTGCACCGGGTGCTGGGTCAGCCGGAGATCGTCATCTCCCTGACGCCGGAACCCGGTGCGGCCCCGGAAGGCGGCGATGGACATGAGTAGCCGAGTCGTTCTCG
>DATIFK010000088.1:0-24824 GCA_035455265.1 Anaerolineales bacterium | reverse complement strand
CTCCGCTGGGTCGTCGGGATGATGGTTCGTGCGAACATGAGGCACCTCCCGCCGTTGGCCCGGGACGGCCTTCCGCTGGCTTTGGTGCTTGCCGTCTCGGCTGCCCTCCGCCTCATCTCTCTGAACTACTCGCACTTCCAGGGCGACGAGATCTCGGCCCTGTACCCCGTCGGAGTTCCCTTTCCTACCTCGGTGTTGGAGCAGCAGAAGGGCCCCGTTCAGCTCCTGGCGACCCTGGCTGTACGCCTGCTGGCCGGCCGGTATGGGGAGTGGGAAACGCGCCTGCCGTTCTCGCTGGCTTCGATCCTTGGCGTCTACGTCGTCTACCTCATGGCGCGGGACGCCTTCGGTCGCCGTCCGGCGCTGTGGGCCGCTGCACTGACTGGCTCATGCGGGCTGCTGGTAGCCTTCGGGCGTATCGTTCAGTACCAGGCCTTCGTGATGTTGGCCGTCCTGTTGACGACCCGCTTTCTCTTGCTGTGGGTCCGCAAAGACGAGCCTCATCTCTTGTACTTGGGCCTGGCTGCTTTCGCCGTCGGCGTGCTTTCGCACTATGACTCGCTGACTTTTCTCCCCGCGCTCCTCCTGATGCTGGCCCTTGGTTTCCGACGCCGTGAACTGTGGACACGGCCACGCGTAGCCCACCTCGCCCTGGCGGGTCTGCTGGCCGCCGCTATGGTCGGCGCCTTCTATGTCCCCTACGTCTTTCGGCCGGGCTTCACTTCGGTGACCGGCTATCTGCGCGGCCGCGTGGCATCGGGCCTGGGCTGGGACACGTTCGTCCGGACGCGCCAGCTGTTGGACCTTTACTTTCCTCCCCTGTATCTCCCTGCGGTCGCCGGGCTAGCCGCGGTCGGCGCGGCAAGGGCCCTGGGCAAGGCGGCGCGCCCGGAGGGGCTGGTCATCATCACGTGGTTCGCCGTGCCGTTCGGCTTCTACATGCTGCTGGGCGGTCAGCCCAGATCCCACGTCTACATGTACGTGCTGCCCGCCTTGGTCCTGGCCGGCCTGGGCATCGATACCATCCTTTCTCGGCTGAAGCCTGGCCTGTGGTCGCTAGGCGGACAGGCGGTGATGGCGTCGGTCTTGATTGCATTCACCGCGATTTGCTACTACATGCTTGTCGATCACACGGTCGAGCATCCCTGGGAGAAGAAGACCATCTTCGGGTACGAGCTTCCGAATCTGGTGAGGGCGCGCGTCCAAGGTGTGTTTGGATTTCCCTACCGGAGAGGCTTGGATCAGGTCGGCGAGATGTTTCGATCGGGCCGCCTCCTGGGGACCTTCGACAGCAATGAGAGGGATTCGACGACCGCGTTCTACTTTGGGGCACCCCGCTCTTCGCCACCGTTGACCTACTTCGATGACCCCGGATCCGTGGCGCCCGACTACTACTTCTATGTGCTTCGTCCCTTTTCGCTCAGGCGGGACCTGCCAGAGACGGTCAAGAACACGTACCGGCGGATCGGGTCCGTCATGGAAGGCGGGCGCACGACGATTGAGATCTACGCGGCTCCCTGGATGGCGCCTTAAGTTGGCGGGCACGACGCGGCGAGTTGCTGCTGTTTGCCGGACTTCTGGCGCTGCCCCTCACCCACGACAACCTGGCTAAGCCCTCAGCGCTTCTCCATCCAGAACAGGATTCGGTCCGTATCCTCGATCTTGTCCTCCGAGCGAATCCGATGCGTCGATCGGAAGGCCCGCTCGAATCCCTCGACGGTGTAGTCCGGGAAGATGTCCTCCCGGCTCGCCAGAAGGCGTTGGACCTGCGGGTCCGATTTGGGGACGAACTCTACGATAAGCGCTCGGCCGTAGCCGGCGAAAGTCTCGGCCAGTAGCGCCAACGGGACGTTGTTGGCAATCGCCAGGTGATGCACCAAGGCCAGGGCCATCACCGCGTCGGCCGGGCCGCGCTCCGCCAAGGAGAGCCGCTCGGCATGATCCCAGCCTTGGGCCGGACTCGGATTGGTCAGATCAAGGAGCAACGGAAGCACGCGGCTTTCGCCTTCGGACCGACAGCGCCGGTAGTGCAGCTCCACGGCGCTCGGGTCCACGTCGAAGGCAATCGTCGCACTTCCGGCCTCGGCTGCCAGACGGCTGAACGTGCCGACGTTGGCGCCCAGGTCCCACGTCAGAGACGGGCGGACCTTCGCCAGGTACCCCGCCACGAGGTGGCGCTTGTGTTCCAGGGCGGCGGGGGAGTAGTTGTGGGTCGACTCGTAGTCCGCCCAGTCTGTACCCCCGGGCGACCACGTCAGGCCGCGCACCGTCGACTCGAGGCTATCGATCAGGCCGAGCAGGGCGTTGCGCGACATTCGCGCCGAGGTGTGCGAGGCCGGCGCCGTGCCGGCGAATCGGCGCTGACTCGCAGCGTGGAGATGGACATGCGTCAGGAGGCCGGGCTGAAGACGCGTGCTCCCGGGGAGCAGGCGGCCCGTCAGATCCAGGGGCAAGCCGTCGATGTACAGGCGGAGCATCAGCCCGAGGCGAACGTCCACCCGGGCCATCAGCGCCAGGGGCGCCAGGAAGTGCTGGCAGAACTGCCGGTAGGCGACCCACGGCACGCCTTCCTTCCACACATCGAAGGACAGGCTGTCGATCAGCAGCGGCCGCCCCTGGTGGAACTGAATGTTGTAGGCGCTGGCGTCCTTGAGGCACAGCCCGCGGGCCACAGCGCGCTTTTGCAGGGTCAGCGTCAGCAGGGCGGCATCCTTCAGTTGGCTGAAGGACCACTCGTAGGGATAGGAAACGAAGGTCAAACGCTCGGGCTGCAGCACCAGGGAGGCCAGGCGGGGCTCGGCGGGCGCCACGCGGGCGACGTCGTGTGGGATCAACTCGCCGGCGTCGACCAGCTCGTGGTACAGGCCTGAGTCGATCAGGCGATCGTAAGTGGGCCGATAGCTGTGGTTGACCTGGCGATAGAGAATCCCGCCCCGGGCAAACAGAAATCCGCTGGGGTCGCGGAAGGAGCTCCCGGAACGGAGGTTACTGCTCATGCTCCTCGGAGGACGACCCGCGGCGGAAGAGGCGCCGGAAGAATGCCTTGATGCGCGTCCACTGGGACCTGACAATGAAAGCGCCGCCCAGGATGCCGGCCAGCAGAAGCTGGAGCAGGAAACTGCCGGAACCCGGATCGAGATAGGCCGGCGGCGCCACCAGAATCATCCGGGCGGATTCGCTCAAGAGCATCATCTCACCTCCACCACATGCCCGCGGGCCGCCGACGGAGTCGGCCGGCCTCACGAGGAGAGCCGCTTCCCGGGGAAGCGGCTCCAGCGCCCTCGGCGTGATTTGAACACGCGACCCCTTGGTCCGCAACCAAGTGCTCTATCCGCTGAGCTACGAGGGCATGTCGTTCGCTGGCCGCCGCGCCGGCCGGGCCCGACGGACGACGCGACAGGCGGGGAGGGAGGGATTCGAACCCTCGGTCGAGGATATAAACCCCCGACAAGCGCTTAGCAGGCGCCCCCGTTCGGCCACTCCGGCACCTCCCCGTGGCGCTGTCAGGCGGAGGGAGAGGGATTCGAACCCCCGGTGGGTTGCCCCACAGCTGTTTTCAAGACAGCCGCCTTCGACCGCTCGGCCATCCCTCCGGGTTCGTCCTGGTTCCCGTCCTGAGCCCGCGAATTCTACCACGCCGCCTTGACCTCGTCATCTCGACCCTGCCGGGGACTTGGAGCTCGGTCCGCACCCACAGGCTCGTCGGGCGCGAAGGGATGTGCTCGCCGGCCCGTCGGAGGGGCGAAGCATGCTTCGCCCCTGCAGATCATGCTTTCCTCCACACCTGATACAGCCCCAGCCGCCCTCCTTCGCCATCCGATCGATACGCCTCCTCGACCGTGAACCCGGACGCCGCGGCCAAAGCGGTGAGGGTCTCCGGCGTGAAGTGGTGAACGTAGCGGTATCCCAGGCCGCCCTCACGCCAGTCGAGAAGGAAGTCGTCGGGGTCGACGTCAGACTCGTCGATCGAGACGGTTTCCCAGGGCACCAGGCGCGCGCGCCATCGAGGGCTGGCGAGGAAGTCCCACACCGAAACGACCATCCGTCCCTCCGGCAAGGCGAGGCCGTGGCACTGACGCACCACGCCGCGTCTCACATCGTCGCTCGGCAGATGGTGGAGGACGGCGAAGGCCACGATCCAGTCGAAAAGGTTCGCCTGACCGGCACCCAGCGCCAGGGGCCAGTTCGGATCGGCCAGATCGGCCTGGGCCAGAGCAACCGAACCCAGGGTCTTTCGGTGGCGGGCCACGTCGAGCAGCTCGGCGCTCGAGTCCAGCCCCACAACCATGCCGCGGTGTCCGGCAGACACCAGCGCTGAAGCAAACAGGCCGTGACCGCAACCGAGGTCCAGGACCGATTCCCGCGGGCGAATGCGGTGCAGCAGGCGCGCCGCGCCGGGCTGAAGCCTCGATCGCTTCGCGGCGAAGGCACGGCCGAACCTTTGATAGAATCCGCGATTGAGGTCGAGGAGCCGCGCAGCTGTTTCCTGGCGCACGCGGCAAGTATACGGCGGATGGATCGACGACAAGCCTGGTTGGAGGCGCGACGCTATCCGGAGCAGGAGCTTCGGCTGGCGCGCCGCGTCCTGGAGGATGTCCAGGCCGGCATCGACGTCGCCGACGCGCTGCGGCGGCATCCGCTCCCCAACGGCGGGTTCCTGGGAAAGCACGTCCTCGTCCGGGCGCTGCGTCAGGGCGTGGTCGATGCTTCCATGGGCGACCTCCTGCGGCGCATCCGGATGAAGCCCGTTCGCACGCTTTCGGGCGTCACCACCGTCACCGTCTTGACCAAACCGTATCCGTGCCCCGGCCGATGTGTCTTCTGCCCGACCGACGCGCGCATGCCCAAGTCGTACCTGCCGGATGAACCCGGCGCGCGCCGCGCCCTTGAGCATGCCTTCGATCCGTATGACCAAACGCGGTCGAGGCTGGAAGCGCTCGAGGCGATCGGCCATCCGACGGCCAAGGTCGAGCTGCTCATCCTGGGCGGGACGTGGAGCGCCTACCGCCGAGACTACCAGGCCTGGTTTGTCCGCCGCTGCCTGGATGCCCTCAACGGCTTCGACTCCGCCTCGCTCGCTGAGGCGCAGTCCGCCAACGCCCGCGCCTCCCGACGCAACGTCGGCCTGGTGATCGAGACGCGGCCCGACCACATCGACGCCGACGAGATTGCCCACCTGCGCCGCCTGGGCGTGACCAAGGTCCAGATCGGCGCCCAGAGCCTGGACGATCGTATCCTGGCCCTGAACGAGCGCGGCCACACCGTCGCCGATCTGCGCCGTGCCGCAGCATGGCTGCGCAGCGCCGGTTTCAAGATCGTCTTACACTGGATGCCGAACCTGCTCGGCGCCACGCCGGAGTCGGACCGGGAGGATTTCGCCCGCCTCTGGGCGGACCAGGAGTTGCGGCCGGACGAGATCAAGATCTACCCTTGCCAGCTCCTGCGCAACGCCGAGCTCTACGACCACTGGCTTCGCGGCGACTACCACCCGTACACCACCGAGACCCTGGTCGATCTGCTGGCCGATATCAAGCCGACCATTCCGCCCTATTGCCGCGTGAACCGCGTCATCCGCGATATCCCTTCCACGAATGTTGTGGAGGGCAACCGGCGCACCAGCCTGCGCCTGGATGCCCAACGCGAACTCGCCCGCCGCGGCCAGCGCTGCCACTGCATTCGCTGTCGGGAGGTCCGCGGATCCTCGATCGAGCTCGGCCGGCTGCGAATGCATGTCGACACGTTTCGCGCCGCGGGAGGCCTGGAGCATTTCGTATCCCTGGTGACGGACGACGATCGCCTGGCGGCTTACTTGCGGCTCTGGTTGCCCGGCGACGGCTCACCCGATCCCGGGTTGCCGGATATCGAAGGCTCCGCCCGGGTGCGTGAACTGCACGTCTACGGCCAGTCCCTGGAATTCGGCGATGCTTCGGGCGGCGCCGCGCAACACAGCGGTCTCGGTGCGGCCCTGATGGCCCGCGCCGAAGAGTTGGCGCGTGGCGCGGGGTTGGCGCGCGTGGCCGTGATCGCTGCCCTGGGCACTCGGCTCTACTACGAACGCCTGGGATACCGCCTCGGCGAGACGTACATGGTGCGCGAGCTCGATCGCGCTTGAGCTGCCTGCTCCCGATCCCCACCTTCTAGACGTCCCTGAGCGAAGGCCGCACTTCGCCTTGGGCTGCGGGGCAAGCAGCTGCGGCCGCCGCGAAGCGCCCAGACGGGAAGTCGAAGGGCGCTGGCGCGGTGGCTGTTCGAGGACCGCTGGCCAATGGGCTCTTCGACTGCGCTTGGGCTTCGCTGCGCTCAGCCCTCGCTCCGGTCAGAGACCTGGGAGTCTTTCTACGGTCTCTCGACGTCCCTTAGCGAAGGCGGCACGGCCTCCTCGGGTAGGAAGAGCTCCTGCCGCCGCCGCGAAGTGCCCAGACGGGTAGCCGAAGGACGCAGGCGCAAGGGTTCTTTGTGGGCGCTTGCGCAACTGCTCTTCGACTTCGCTTCGGCCTCGCACAGCGAGGCCCAAGCTCCGCTTAGAGACCGTCGCGGATCGTCTATCGCTGACAACCGACGACTCACTTCCATTCGTCCGTCACGCCCCTCGCGGGGCGAAGCGGCCTATCCTGGAGCCATCTTACGGGCCGGGAGCTCCAAATCCCCGCGACCCCCAAGACGGATTTCCGTAGAAGAAGGTAGGCCTCCCTAGCCGTGAAGCGACGCTCAGGAACCCGTTGGACGCCGGAAGAAGAAGGCGAGTGGCTCCGAAGCGCCCGAGGAGGCGACGACGAAGCCTTCGAACGGCTGGTGGAGGCCTATCAGGTGCCCGTGTTCAACCTGTGTTACCGGATGCTTGGCGACGCCGCCCTGGCGGAAGACGCGGCCCAGGAGACCTTCCTGCGGGCTTATCGCAACTTGACGGCGTTCGACCCCCGTCGGCCCTTCCGGACCTGGGTCCTTTCCATCGCCGCCCATCACGCCATCGATCAGATGCGGAGGCGGCGCGTGCCGACGATGTCGCTCGAGGACGCATTGGACGAGGCCGCACCGCGCGACCCGGCGCCAGGCCCGGAGGCGGCGCTGGTCAGCAGGCAGGGTGCGGAAGATGTCCAGAGCCTGCTCGCCCAGCTCCACCCTTCGGATCGCGCCGCCGTCGTTCTGCGCTACTGGTACGACCTTTCCTACGAGGAGATGGCCGGCGCGCTTCAGACCTCCGTCAGCGGTGTGAAGAGCCGCCTGCACCGGGCCCGGAAGCAGCTGGCGTCGCTGGCCGGCCAACCACTCCCCAGACCAACCCACGGAGGGCGGCGTGTCCCATCGACCCTTTGAGGAGTGGATCCTCGGTGAGGAACCGCTGACGCCGGCGGAGTCGGACGCTCTGCGGCGCCACCTGGAAACCTGCGAGGCGTGCCGGAGGCTGGCCGCGTCGTGGCCTGCGGTGCAGACACAACTCCGCTCGGCCACCCTGGCTCAACCGATGGCGGGCTTCGTCCTTCGCTGGAGGGAGCGCCGGGCCGCAACGGCCGGTGCCCGGCCACAACGGGCATGGTGGATCTTCGCCGCCAGCCTGGCGTCTGCCGGCCTCGCCGCCGCGGTCGTCTTGTGGGACCTCGCCTCTCTGCTCGCTTCACCGTCCACCGCGCTGCAGACCTGGATCCGCGACCTTGTCCAGTGGTCTGTCTTCCTCCGCGCCGCCAGCGACATCCTCCAGGCAGCTGCCAGCATCCTTCCCGTAGGCCTGATCGGAGGCATCGGTCTTGGCCTGATGGCCGCCATCGCCGGCCTGGTGGCGGTGTGGGTCATTTCCCTGAATCGAACCGCACATGAAGGAGTCCGATCATGAAACGTCTTTCCCTTGTCCTTTCGCTCACCCTCGTGGCGCTGCTGGCCCTTCCCGCCACGGCCTTCGCCGCCGGCTGGGAGGACGGCAAGATCGTCATCGGCGGAGACTACACGCTGATGGGCTTCGAAGTGTTGGACGGCGATCTACTCGTCATCGGGGGCACGGCCACGCTGGAAGCCGGATCCCAGGTGAAGGGGACGGTCGCCCTGATTGGAGGACAGATCGAGGCCGCAGGAACCATTGAAAAGGACGTGGCCTCGATCGGCGGAAGCGTCCATCTGGGATCGACGGCCGTCGTGGGCGGCGACGTCGTCACACTCGGGTCGGCGCTCAGCCGCGACGAAGGCGCGGTCATCGAGGGGAAGGTGACCTCGAGCGAGGTGGGCGGGCCGTTCGATTTGACGCTGCCTGGCGTCGCCGTCCCGCGCGTTGACCTGCGGCCGCTGTCGTGGACGTTCAACTTCGGTTGGTACTTCCTGCGTGCGTTCCTGCTGGCGGCCCTGGCGGCGCTGGTGGTGATGTTCTGGCCGTTGAGAGTCGGGCGGGCGGCGCAGACGGTTGTGTCGCAGCCGGTGGCGGCCGGCTTGCTGGGGCTGTTGAGTTTCATCGTGGCGCTTCCGCTGCTGGTCCTCCTGGTGCTGTCGATCTGTCTCTCGCCGGTGGCCCTGCTCGGCGGGCTGGTGCTGGTGGCGGCGTACATGTTCGGGTGGATCGCCATCGGTCTCGAGGTGGGCCAGCGCATCGCCGCAGCCTTCCGGCAGGACTGGACTCTGGCGGTTTCGGCGGCGATCGGCACGCTGGCGTTGACCCTGGTGGTGTACGGGATCAACTTCATCCCGTGCATCGGGGCCGTGGCGCCGGTGGTGACCTACTGCCTCGGTTTGGGAGCCGTCATCCTGACGCGCTTCGGAGGGCAGGAGTATCTGGGAACCCCGCGCGCGGCCTAACACAGTTGCGCCTGGATGGGTAGGGGCACGCCACGGCGTGCCCCTACGATTCCCATGAATAGCCGGGCCCGTGCGACTTGGCCCCTGGCCACGGCCCAGGCTATAATTCATCCGGTCCCCTGCCCCCATGTCTTTCGTTCATCTGCACGTGCACTCCGAGTACTCGATGCTCGACGGGTTGAGCCGGATCCCGGAGCTGGTGGCGCGCGCCCGCGAGTTGGAGATGCCCGCCCTGGCGCTGACCGACCATGGGGCGATGTTCGGCGTCATCGATTTCTACCGCGAGGCCAAGGCCGTCGGGATCAAGCCAATCATCGGCATGGAAGCCTACCTGTCGCCGCGGCGCATGACCGACCGCGACCCGCAGCTCGACAATCGCGCCTTCCACCTGCTGCTCCTGGCGGAGAACGACGAGGGCTACCGCAACCTGGTAAAGATCGCCACGGCGGCCCAGCTGGAAGGCTTCTACTATCGGCCGCGCATCGACCGTGAGTACCTGGCCGAGCACAGCGCCGGCCTGATTTGCACCACGGGCTGCCTCTCCGGCCAGGTGCCCCGCGCGCTGCAGGAAGGACGTCCCGATCACGCCCGCCGCCTCGTCGACTGGTACATCGACGTCTTTGGGCGCGACCGTTTCTTCTTCGAGCTTCAGCAGCACGACATCCGTGAGCTGCCGCAGGTCAACCGTGGGTTGATCGAAGAGGCGCGGCGGGTGGGCGGGCGCCTCGTCGCCACCAACGACGTGCACTACATCCGCGCCGAGGATGCCCCGCTGCAGGACATCCTGCTGTGCATCCAGACCGGGTCGGTGCGGTCCGATCCCGACCGCATGCGGATGACCGACCCCTCCTACTACTTGCGCACGCCGGCGGAAATGGCGAGCCTGTTCGCCGAAGTGCCGGAGGCCCTGGCGACGACGCTCTCGATCGCCGAGCGCTGCGCCGTCGACCTCGATTTCAAGGGCTACCACCTTCCCGCCTTCGAAGTCCCCGATGGGGAAACACCCGCCAGCTACCTGCGACGGCTGTGTGAGGAGGGCCTGGCGCGCCGTTACGGAGGTCGGAACGACTTCGCCGAGTTGAGCCGGCGCCTGTCGTACGAGCTCGACGTCATCCACCAGATGGGCTTCGACACGTACTTCCTGATCGTGTGGGATCTGTGTCGCTTCGCCCGCGAGCAAGGGATCTGGTACAACGCCCGCGGCTCGGCGGCCGGTTCGATCGCCGCTTACAGCCTCGAGATCACTCTGGTCGACCCCATCGCCCACGGCCTGATCTTCGAACGGTTCCTCAACCCCGGCCGCATCTCGATGCCCGACATCGACCTCGACTTCCAGGACGACCAGCGTCACCGTCTGCTGGAATACACCGCCCGCAAGTACGGCCGCGATCGTGTCGCCCAGATCATCACCTTCGGCACGCTGGGGGCGCGCGCCGCCCTGCGCGACGTCGGCCGCGTCATGGACATTCCCCTGCCGGAGGTGGATCGCATCGCCAAGATGGTGCCCAACATCCCCGGCAAGCCGGTCCTGCTCGGCGAAGCGCTCGACACCATCGCCCCATTTCGGGAAGCCTACGAGTCGGCCCCCTACCTGCATGAACTGATCGACACGGCGACAAGTCTGGAAGGCGTCGTGCGAAACGCCGGGACCCACGCCGCCGGTGTCATCATCTCCGATCGACCGATCCAGGACTACGTGCCGCTGCATCGGCCGACCAAGGCGGGCGCCGAGGACAGCCCGGTCGCGGCCGTCACCCAGTTCGAGATGGGCGTGCTCGATTCCCTCGGCCTGCTCAAGGTCGACTACCTCGGCCTGTCGACCCTGACGGTCATGGCCCGCGCCTGCGCGCTCATCGAAGCCCGCCACGGCGTGCGCCTGGACATCCACTCGATACCGCTCGATGATCCGGAAACGTTCGGCCTGTTGGGACGGGGCGAGGTGCTGGGGGTCTTCCAGGTGGAAGGCTCGGGGATGCGCCGCTACCTGGTCGACATGCAGCCGACTTCGCTGGCCAATATCACGGCCATGGTCGCCCTGTTCCGCCCGGGCCCGATGGAGTTCATTCCGGCGTACATCCGCCGCATGCACGGCGAGGAAGCCGTCGCCTATCGCCACGAGCGCCTGGAGCCGATCCTGAAAGAGACCTACGGGATCACGGTCTACCAGGAGCAGATCATGTACACCGCCATGAACCTGGCGGCCTACTCGGCGGCGGAAGCCGACAACTTGAGGAAGGCGGTCGCCAAGAAGAAGGCCGAAACGCTACGCAACGAGCGGGCCAAGTTCATCGATGGGGCGGTCGGCAGCGGCATCCCCGAAGACGACGCCCATGCCATCTTCGACGACTGGGAAGCCTTCGCCCGCTACGGGTTCAACAAGGGACACGCCGCCGACTACGCCGTGATATGTGTCGAAACGGCCTACCTCAAGGCGCACTATCCGATCGAATACATGACGGCCTTGTTGTCGGTATTCAAGCACGACACCGATCGCGTGGCGCTGTACATCGCGGACAGCCGGCGGATGGGGATCGACGTACTGCCGCCGGACGTCAATGCCAGCGGGGTCGATTTCGAGGTCGAGTGCCGGGGGGATGGCCAGGCGGCCATCCGCTATGGCCTGGCGGCGGTCAAGAACGTGGGCGAGGGCCCGGTCGAGTTGATCCTGGAGGCCAGGCGAAAAGGCGACGCCTTCGCCGACGTGGCGGACTTCGCCCGACGGGTCGATTTGCGGCAGGTCGGACGGCGCGCCCTGGAGTCGCTGGTGCGCGTCGGCGCGCTCGACGGCCTGGCACCCCGACCCGCCGTTCTGGAAGCCCTCGACCGCATCGCCAGCACCTCCGCCGCCCACTTCCGCGCCGCCGAGGTCGGTCAACTGTCGCTCTTCGGCGGGGCGACGGGCGTGTCCGACTCGCTCGAATTGTCGGCGGCGGCGCCGGAGGTGAGCCGGCGCCTCCAGCTCCAATGGGAGAAGGAACTGCTGGGCGTGTACGTCTCGGACCATCCGCTCAACCCGTATTTGAAGGACCTGGCCCAGATCGTCACACACTTCAGCGGAGAGCTGGGCGAAGGCACGCACACCCAGGCGGTGTGCGTCGCCGGCGAGGTCACGCACATTCGGCCGTTCCAGACGAAGACCGGCAAACCGATGGCTTTCGTCACGCTGGAGGACTTGCAGGGCTCGATCGAGCTGGTCGTGTTCGCACGGCTGTGGCGGGAGGTTGGCGGGTGGCTCAAGACAGGGTCGATCGTGTTGGTGCGCGGCCGGCTCGACAGCGAACGCGGCGAGCCGAAGGTCCTGGCCGACAGCATGACGACCGAGTTCTCCTTCGTCGCCGAGGCTGGTCCCAGCCCGGCGGCTGTCGAGGTGGCCGCCCCCGTCGCGGCGCCGGAGCCGGCCGTCGAAGTGGCCCTGACCGAACCGGACCTCACTCCGGCGTGGCCGGACGCGATTGCGGCGGAGGTCAGCACCGTGGAGGTGCCCGCCGCCTTGCTCGACGTCGCGGCCGAACCTTCGCCCGAGCCCGAGGCCGCGCCGCGTCGTGAAGGCGATGCGCTGATTCTGACGATCCTGCTGAAGTCCACCGGGGACTCCAGGCGCGACGCCCTGCGGATGCGGCGGGTGCATGGATTGCTGACGTCGTATCACGGGAACGACCGCTTCGTCTTCCACGTCTTCGAGGCCTCGCGCCAGTACCACCTCGAGTTTCCGAACTCGACAACCGGCCACGGCCCGGAATTGATGGCCCAGCTGCGGCGCCTGCTCGGCGAGGGGATGGTGCGAGTCGAGCCGCTGCGGCTGCAGTAGGCTCGGGTTCCATTCGGGAGGATCGGATCATGCGCTTTGGCATCCTGACCGGGGGCGGCGATGTACCGGGGTTGAATGCCGCCATCAAGACCGTCGTCCATCGCGTGACGGACGAGGGCCACTCGATCGTCGGCGTCCGCCGCGGCTGGGCGGGGCTGCTGGAGCTCGACAGCGCCGACCCCGAATCCGCCGCCCGGCATATCTTGCGCCTCGACCGCAACGTCGTGCGCGGGATCGACCGCACCGGCGGCACGTTCCTGCACACCTCCCGCACCAACCCGGCCAACGTCAAGGTCAAGGACGTGCCCGAGTTCCTGCGCGGGCAGGTGCGAGGCGATGGCCCGCAGGACTTCACCCCGCACATCTTGAAGGTCCTCGAATCGCAGGGGATCGAGGTGCTGGTCACCATCGGCGGCGATGACACGCTGTCCTATTCCTTGCGGCTGCACAACGAAGGCGTGCCGGTGGTGGCAATCCCCAAGACGATGGACAACGACGTCCACGGCACAGACTACTGCATCGGCTTCTCGACGGCCGTCTCCCGCAGCGTCGAGTTCATCGACAGTCTGCGGACCGTCGCCGGTTCTCACGAACGCATCGCCGTGGTCGAGTTGTTCGGGCGCTACAGCGGCGAGACCTCCCTGGTGGCGGGTTACCTGGCCTCGGCCGACCGAGTCCTGATCTCAGAAGTGCCTTTCGAGGCCGAGAAACTGGCCGGGTTGATCGCTGCCGACCGCCGGGCCAACCCGAGCCATTACGCTGTGGTGACCGTGTCTGAAGGTGCGCAGGTGATCGGCAGCGAGATGGTGTTGCGGGGCATCGAGGACGCCTACGGCCATCGCAAATTGGGCGGGATCGGCGAGACCACCGGCGAGCTCATCAAGAAGTACACGCACCAGGAGGTTCTCGTCCAGCAGTTGACGTACCTGATGCGCGCCGGCGCCCCCGATTCCCTCGATCGCATGGTAGCCATGAACTTCGCCCAGTTGGCTTCCAACCTGGCGCTGGCTGGCACCTCGGGACGGATGGTGGCCTTGCAGAACGGCGTCTACACCCATGTGGCGCTGACCCTCACCGGGGAAGGCAAGAAGCGCGTCGATGTCGATCAGTACTATGACGTCGACACGTACCGTCCGAAGGTACGTCAAGTCGAAGGGCAGCCGATGTTCTTGGAGTAGTCCGCGGCGATCACGCAAATAGGATCGTCTTCGATCGGTGTAGGGGCGAAGCGTGCTTCGCCCCTACACGTCTCCCGTGGTGCCTCCTATCGCACGCCTTCGTCCAGGCGCCTCAACCCCGCCGACTGAGCAGCGGCCAGGGCCTGATCGTACTCTTCTTGCGTGATGCGCCTACGGAGCAGGGGGTGCTCCGCAGCCGGATGGGCCGGGTGGTACTGGTCCATCAGATTCAAATAGGTGTCCGTGGAGATTTCGTGCGCCAGGAACTGGACGATCGCCTCCGTCCCGGCGAGCCGGCCCGGCAGGACGAGATGGCGGACCAGCAGGCCGCGCACGGCCAGTCCATCCCCGTCGAGCAGCAGGTCCCCCACCTGGCGATGCATCTCCTGCACGGCAGCCTGGTTGACGCTGGGGTAGTCGAGGGCGCGCGACAGCCGGCGCGCAACTGCCGTGGAGGCGTACTTCATGTCCGGCATATAGATGTCGACGACCCCGTCGAGAAGCCCAAGCGCCTCGAGGGAGTCATACCCGCCGGTGTTGTAGACCAGGGGGAGCTCCAAACCCGCCTCGGCCGCAAGGATAAGGGCCTCCAGGATAGGTGCCACAACGTGTGAGGGCGAAACGAGATTGATGTTGTGGCAACCCCGATCTTGCAGGTCGAGCATCACCGCCGCCAGCTCGGAGGGCTCGAGTTCCGGCCCTGCCAGGGACTGGCTGATGCTGAAGTTCTGGCAGTACTGGCAGCGCAGGTTGCAGGACCCAAAGAAGATCGTCCCTGATCCGCGCCAGCCGCTCAGGGGCGCCTCCTCCCCGTGATGGGGTCCCCAAGACGCCACGCGAGCGCGGACACCAAGCCGGCAGACTCCCGTTCGCGTCCGCCGGTCCACCCTGCAGCGCCTCCCGCATAGATCGCAGCTTTCGAGATGAGCCTGGGCCTGGGACGCCCGTCGAGCGAGTTCACCCGATCGATGGAGCTTCCGGTAGGCCGCTTCCCAAGTCGCCATAGGACCATCGTAGCATCCGGGCAAGATCGATACCACTGCCGATGCTCGCTTCGAATCCCGACGACGAGACGTGCCCCTGGTCCGATCCTTGCACCACGGGGCCTGTTACGCCATATCGAGGAGCAGGCCATGTTGCAGCAGGAGCATCCTGCCATCGCACTTTCCCAGGCCGTCGACGGCCTGGAGGAGCCCTATCGCCGCAATGCGGTTCAATGGTTGGAGGGGTGTATGCAGACGTCTGTTCATTCTCTGGAAGAGGACCTGCGGGCATTCCTGGATGAGCTCCATCCCATCGTGCGGGAATCCTTTGTGCAGCATTCCCGTCGCCTTCTGAGCGATGCGCTGGACCATTTCGGGAAGAATCGGAAGGGCCGTCGTCCGGTGTCGGTGCACGGGCGCACGGACCACATCCGGCTTCTGGACTGTTGACCGATCGATCGCTCGAAATGAAGACGCCGCGGACCGTTGCTGGTCCGCGGCGTTTGAGTTGCTGTCAGGGGATCAGACCCAGGTCGGTTCCTGGTAGGTCCCGAAGACTTCGCGCATCACCTGGATGATCTCGCCCAAGGTAGCGTAAGCCCGGACGGCCTGCATCAAGTGCGGCATCGTGTTTTCTGTTCCCTGGCAGGCGATCCGCAGCCTATCGAGAGCCTGCCCGACCGCAGCGGCATCCCGCGACCGGCGAAGCTGCGATAGGCGAGCCTTCTGTCGCTCCAGCCCGGCCGGATCCATCTCCAGCAGCGGAATCTGATACGGCTTGTGGTCGTTGTAGGCATTCACTCCGACAATGGACCGCTCACCCTCGTCGATCTCGCGCTGGTAGCGGTACGCGGCGTCGGCGATCTCGCGCTGGAAGAACCCGGCGCGGATGGCCGGCAGGACGCCGCCCAGAGCCTCCACCCGTCGGAAGTACTCCCGGGCGCGCGACTCCATCGAGCGAGTGGCGGCTTCGACGAAGAATGAGCCGCCCAGGGGATCGATGGTGTAGGCGACGCCCGACTCCTCGGCCAGGATCTGCTGCGTGCGCAAGGCGATCGTGACGGCGTGCTCCGACGGAAGCGCCAAGGCTTCGTCCATGGAGTTCGTGTGCAGGGATTGGGTCCCGCCGAGGATGGCGGCCAGAGCCTGAACCGTCACGCGGACGATGTTGTTCTCCGGTTGCTGCGCCGTCAGGCTGACGCCGGCGGTCTGGGTGTGGAAGCGCATCAGCCAGGAACGCGGCAGCTTGGCTCCAAAGGTATTGCGCATTTCGGTCGCCCAAATGTGTCGGGCGGCGCGGTACTTGGCGATCTCCTCAAAGAAGTCGTTGTGGGCGTTGAAGAAGAAGGACAGCCTGGGGGCCACCTCGTCGACATCCAGGCCGCGCGCCTGTGCCCAGCGGACGTATTCCATGCCGTCCAACAATGTAAAAGCCAGTTCCTGGTCGGCCGTGGAGCCCGCCTCGCGGATGTGGTAGCCCGAGATTGAAATGGAGTTCCATTGGGGCACGTGCCGGCTGCCGTACTCCATCGTGTCGACCACCAGGCGCATCGACGGCTCGGGCGGGAAGATGAACTCCTTCTGGGCGATGTACTCCTTGAGGATGTCGTTCTGAATCGTCCCGCGCAGCCGGTCGGCGGACACCCCTTGTTTCTCGGCGGCAGCGATGTACATGGCCCAGATGATCGCCGCCGGGGAGTTGATCGTCATGCTGGTCGACACACGGTCGAGCGGGATGTCCCGCAGCAGGATCTCCATGTCCTGCAAGGACGACACCGCCACGCCGCACTTGCCGAACTCGCCCAGGGCCTCCGGCGAGTCGGTGTCGTAGCCCATCAGCGTCGCCAGGTCGAAGGCGATCGACAGGCCCGTCTGGCCCTGGTCCAGCAGGTAACGGAAGCGGGCATTGGTCTCTTCCGCGGTGCCGAAGCCGGCGAACATGCGCATCGTCCAGGTCTTGCTGCGGTAGAGGGTGGGGTGGATGCCGCGGGTGTAGGGGTACTCGCCCGGCAGCCCGAGATCGCGTTCGTAGTCCAAATCGGCGACGTCGAGTGGGGTATACAGGCGGTTGACGGGTTCGGACGACGTAGTCCGGAAGACCTTGCGCTGCTCGGGGAGGCGCGCTGTGGTCTGATGGAGAGTGGTCTCTTCCCACTTCTCGTAGGCCCGGCGCAACGCTTCCAGTTTCTCGGCGTCAAACATGGGTTCACTCACCTATGGGGCGCGCGGATTATACAACGGCGGGTGGCCCGTGGCCGGTTAGATCCCGGCCGCCGGCCACTGGCCACTGACCGCTGACCGTTCGTCTAGCGAGGCTGCTCCGGAAACCATCGAGGGCGCACCGCCGGAGTAGAATCCACCCGCCGCGCGCGTGAGCGGCGCGACTGCGACCAGGAGGCTCTACTGTGAGCGAAGCCGTCATCGTTCAAGCTGTGCGGACCCCCATCGGCGCCCACGGCGGGGCGCTCAAGGACGTCCGCCCCGACGACCTGGCGGCGCTGGTCATCGCCGAGATCGTGAAGCGCGCCGGCCTCGATCCGGCGCTCGTCGAAGAGGTCTACTTCGGCTGCGCCAATCAGGCCGGCGAGGACAACCGCAACGTCGCCCGCATGGCGACGTTGTTGGCGGGGCTGCCGGCTTCGGTGGCGGCGGTGACCTTCAACCGCCTGTGCGCCTCCAGCCTGGCGGCGGTCAACGCCGCGGCGCGCGCCATCAAGAGCGGCGAAGGCGACATCTACATCGCCGGCGGGGTTGAATCGATGACGCGTGCACCGTGGGCTGTCCCCAAGAGCGAGGGCGCCTTCCCGTGGGGCAACGTCACGATGTACGACACGACTCTCGGCTGGCGCTTCGTGAATCCCCGAATGGAGAAGGCCTTCGGCACCGACAGCATGGGCGAGACGGCCGAGAACATCCGTGCCGAGAGGCCGTCCATCACCCGCGAAGAGCAAGACGCTTTCGCCCTCGAGAGCCATCGAAGGGCGGTGGCGGCGATCGAGTCGGGCCGCTTTGCCGAGGAGATCGTGCCGGTATCGGTGCCTCAGCGAAAGGGCGATCCGGTCATCGTCGACCGTGATGAGCGGCCGCGCAAGGACACCAGTCTCGAATCGCTGGCGCGCCTCAGGCCGGCCTTCCGCCAGGGCGGCACCGTCACGGCCGGGAATGCCTCCGGCATCAACGACGGGGCGGCGGCTGTTTTGCTGATGTCCGCCGAGCGTGCCCGGCAACTCGGCTTGAAACCCTGGGCACGAGTCGTTGCCTCAGCTGCCGCCGGCGTGGAACCGCGGACGATGGGCTACGGGCCGATCCCGGCCACGCGGAAAGCTCTCCGGCGAGCCGGCCTGGATATCGGCCAGATCGGTCTGGTGGAGTTGAACGAGGCCTTCGCCGTGCAAGCACTGGCCGTCATGCAGGAACTGGGCTTGCGGCATGAAGTCACCAACGTCAACGGAGGCGCCGTGGCGCTGGGGCACCCGTTGGGTTGCTCGGGCGCTCGCATCCTGTGCACGTTGGTCCACGAAATGAGGCGGCGCGCCGCTTCGGCTCCGAGGCCGTTCTACGGTCTGGCGACGCTGTGCGTCGGAGTCGGGCAGGGGGAAGCGACGATCGTCGAGTGGGTCGGAGACTGACCTTCGCCTGGCATGACCCGTCCACGCTCGGACGGGGCGAAAGGCTTGCCCATGATCCGCATCGACAGTGGCTGGCTCGTCGATGAGCACGGTCGCCGCTGCCTGCTGCGCGGCGTGAACCTCGGCGGATCCAGCAAAGTGCCTCGAACGCCGGACGGCGCAACGTACCGCCGGGACAGTCTGCTCCACCCTCGAGATGTTTCCTTCGTCGGCCGGCCGTTTCCCCTCGAGGAGGCCGGTGAGCACTTCGGGCGCCTCCGCTCGTGGGGATTCTCCCTGCTGCGCTTCCTGGTGACATGGGAAGCGGTGGAGCACGCCGGCCCGGGGGTCTACGACGAGGCCTACCTCGACTACCTCGTCGCCGTGGTCCGCAAAGCCGGCGACTACGGTTTCGATCTGTTCATCGACCCTCATCAGGATGTGTGGAGCCGCTTCAGCGGAGGCGACGGCGCGCCGTGCTGGACGCTCGAGGCCGTCGGCTTCAACGTGGCGCGGCTCGCCGATACGGGCGCCGCCGTGACGCACCAGGCGCATGGCGACCCGCTGCCGCGGATGATTTGGCCCACCAACAACCTCAAGTTGGCGGCGGCGACCATGTTCACCCTGTTCTTCGCCGGGGAGGATTTCGCGCCGCGCCTTTCCGTCGAGGGCGAATCCATCCAGGCGTACTTGCAGCGCCACTACATCGAAGCCATGGCGCAGGTGGCTCGCCGCTTGAAGGGCCTTCCCGGCGTGCTCGGCTACGACAGCCTCAATGAGCCCGCTCCCGGCTACATCGGATGGAAGGATCTGTCCCTACTGGAGGGGGCGCCGAGGATCGGCGACACGCCGACTCCCTACCAATCGATGCTCTTGGGTGCCGGCATCGCGCAGGAGGTCGAGGTCTGGGAATTGCGAACGACGGGTCTGCGGAGGTCCGGCCGGCGCACGATCGACCCGGGTGGCGTCCGCGCCTGGCTTCCCGGACACGAGTGTCCGTGGCGGGAACATGGCGTGTGGGACCTGGACGGCAGCGGTCGCCCTCATCTGATCCAGCCCGGCTACTTCCGCGAGGCGCGGGGACGTCGCGTGGACTTCAACCGGGACTACCTGCGGCCGTTCATCAATCGCTACGCCGCGGCCATCCGCCGGGAGGATCCCAACGCACTCATCTTTGTGGAGACGATCCCCGACCACCCGTTGCCCGTCTGGGGGCCCGAAGACGCGCCTCGGGTCGTCGCCGCTCCCCACTGGTACGACGTGCCGATCCTCATGATGAAGACCTTCCAGCCGTGGCTGGGATACGATGTGGAGACGGATCGGCTCGTCCTGACGCCGTGGGTCATACGCAAGGCCTATGCCTCGCGCATGCGGAGCCTACGGCGGGCAGGGGAGCATCAGCTTCACGGCGCGCCGACCGTCATCGGCGAAGTGGGGATCCCTTTCGATCTGGATGGCAAACGATCGTTTCGAACCGGGGACTTCTCCTCGGCCGTGCGGGCGATGGACCGGTCCCTGCGGGCGATGGATGACGCTCTGGTTTCGTACACGTTGTGGAACTACACCGCAGACAACTCGAACGCCCGGGGCGATCAATGGAACGACGAGGACCTGTCGATCTTCAGCCGCGACCAGCAGCGCGATCCAGCCGACATCAACTCGGGCGGCCGCGCCCTCGAGGCCGTGGTGCGCCCGTACGCTCGGGCGACGGCCGGGCTGCCGGTGCACATGTCCTACGATGTTCGGACTCGTACCTTCGTGTTCGAGTTCGTGCACGACCCGGCGATCGATGCCCCCACCGAGATTCGTGTCCCGCGGTTTTCCTATCCTCGCGGGTGGACCAGCGAGCTGTCGGACGGGCACGCCGAAGAGGCCGAGGAGGGCCAGGTCCTGCGCTACGTCCCGGCCAAGCCCGGCGGCCTTCACCGAATTGTCGTCAGGCCTGAGGGGCGATCAATCTCGCAGCGTACCGACGCCGGCTGACCGCCTTGCGTCCACGGCTGGATTGGGGCGGCCGTCGCGCAGCGCCCGCAGGAACCCAAGCACACCGGCCACCATTACCTGACTCTCGCCCACGACGCGGTCGGACAACGTGCGCGCCCGCGCCAACCGGATCTCGGGCTCCTGCCCGGTCATCTCGTACAGCTCCACCAGCACGCCGTGCGTGCTCTCCGGGTGAATGAAGGCGATCTTCTTGCCGGCGGTGCCGATCACCGGCTGAGTGTTGATCAGGCGAATGCCGCGCTCTTGCAGGCGCTGCAAATTGGCTTCGAGGTCGCCGACCTCGAAGCAAATGTGATGGATCCCCGGCCCGCGCCGGCCGAGAAAGCGGGCCACGCCGCTGTCCGCGGAGGTCGGCTTGACCAGCTCGACCTCCGAGTCGCCCGTGGGCAGGAAGGCCACCACCGACTCCTGGTCGGGCACGTCCTCCACGTGGGTGACCTCGAGACCGAGGCCGTCGCGCCAGAAGCCGAGGGCGGCTTCGATATCCTCCACGACGATGGCCACGTGATCGACGCGTTTGATGTTGTCCATTCTCGCTCCACTGGCGGTCCGGCCTTCCACTAGGGCCAGCCGGCCGGGCGGTATTCTCCCCACACCTGGCGCAAGCGGCCGCAGATCTCCCCCAGAGTGACATCGGCCTCGACGCACGCCAGAAGATGCGGCATCAGATTCTCGGTTCCGCCGGCGGCGTTCGCCAGGTGGTCGAGGCCCTCGGCTGCCCGCTGGCCATCTCGCCGATGGCGAAGCTCGGCCAGATGGGCGCGCTGGCGGCTCTCGACGTCGGGATCGACACGCAGCCGCTCGAGCCGGACGGACTCTCCGGCGGTGAACGCATTCACACCAACGACGACGGACTGGCCCGCTTCCACCGCTTTCTGCGCCTTGTAGGCGGCTTCATGAATCTCGCGCTGGATGAAGCCGGTTTGAATCGCCTCCAGGGCGCCGCCCATCGCCTCGATGGTCGCCATGTAGGCTTCGGCCCGGGCTTCGACGGCGTCGGTCAGGCTCTCCACCGCGTAGGCGCCGGCGAGCGGGTCGATGGTATCGGCCACGCCGCTCTCATGCGCCAGGATCTGCTGTGTCCGCAAGGCGACGCGCACAGCGGCCTCGGTCGGTAGGCCGAGCGCCTCGTCCATGCTGTTGGTGTGCAGGGACTGCGTTCCTCCGAGCACCGCGGCGAGTGCCTGCAGGGTGACGCGCACGACATTGTTCTCCGGCTGCTGGGCCGTCAGGGTCGAGCCGGCGGTCTGGGTGTGGAAGCGCAGCCGCCACGAGTCGGGGTTCTGGGCGCCGAACTGCTCGCGCATCACGCGCGCCCACAGTCGGCGCGCGGCGCGGAACTTGGCCACTTCCTCGAGGAACTCGCTGTGGGCGTTGAAGAAGAAGGCCAGCTGGGGCGCGAACTCGTCGACCGTCAGCCCGGCCGCGATCGCCGCGCGGACGTAAGCGATGGCGTTGGCCAGGGTGAAGGCCACCTCCTGGACCGCCGTCGCCCCGGCTTCGCGCATGTGGTAGCCCGAAATGGAGATCGTGTTCCAGTGGGGCACCTGCTCGCGGCAATAACGGAAGACGTCGGTGACGAGGCGCATGGCCGGCGCAGGGGGGAAAATGTAGGTGCCCCGGGCGATGTACTCCTTCAAGATGTCATTCTGGACCGTGCCCCGCAGCCGCGCTGGATCGACTCCCTGACGGCGAGCCACGGCCAGGTACATCGCCAGCAGGACGGCCGCCGGCGCATTGATCGTCATGCTGGTGGAGACCTGGTCGAGAGGAATGCCGTCGAAGAGGGTCGCCATGTCGTCGAGGCACGAGATCGACACGCCCACCCGGCCGACCTCCCCCTCCGCCAACGCGTCGTCGGCGTCGTAGCCGATCTGCGTCGGCAAATCGAACGCCACCGACAGGCCCGTCTGCCCCTGGTTCAGAAGATAGCGGTAGCGGCGGTTGGATTCCTCGGCCGAGGCGAAGCCGGCGTACTGCCGCATCGTCCACAGACGCCCGCGGTACATCGTCGGCTGCACACCGCGCGTGAATGGGTATTCCCCGGGGAAACCCAATCGATCGAGGTAGTCGGGATCGAGGTCCTCCGGCAGGTAGATCCGCTCGAGCTTGATCCCCGACGATGTTTCGAAGGACGGCCTGCGTTCCGGGGCGCGTTTCAGCGACGGGTCGAGGATCTCGGACTCCCAGGCGCGGCGGGCCCGATCCAGCGAGTCGCTCACGCCGGCGCTCCTTGCGGACGAGCCTGGCGGGCCAGTGAATCCAGGTCGGCGAAAGGCAGCGCCGGCCGTCGCTCGAAAACGGCGAACGTCGCCTGGCGTTCGGCCAGGCCGATGCGAGAGCGCACGGCCTCGAAGATGTCGAGGTAGGTGGCGCGGAGGCGATCCTCCCAGGCCAGCCCCAACCTCTCGGCCGCGACCTGGATGGCGCCCACGGAGTCGCCTTCGATCTCGACGAAGTGGCCGAAGGGGAGCTCGTCCAGCATCACCTGCACGGCGCCGAGGCTGATGACCTCGCGATATTTCTCGTAGGCGGCCACGACACGAAACCCCATCGCCTCCAGGAAGCGGCGACCGGCCTCGGGGTCGTCGATCTCGACCTCGATCTCGGTCCGCTCTTCGGGCGTCGGACCGGGGGCCTTATAGGTCAGGAACGCCGAGCGGTCCCGCCGCAGGCGCAGAACGCGCCCGGCAGCCGCCAGGCGGCCGAGCTCATCGTCGAAACGAAGGTTAACCTCGAGGAACCTGGAGGAAACGAGACGCCCGCCGGCGGACAGCAGGCGGGCGCGGATGTCGGCCAAATGGGGGAGCAGGAACTTCGCCTCGATCTCCCGGCCGGAAGAGTCCATGTCAGCCCACGGTGACGAGCACCTGGTTGTGCTCGACGCGGTCCCCCGGCCGAACGCGCACCCGCTGCACGACGCCATCGCGCGGCGACTTCAGCTCATTCTGCATCTTCATCGACTCGAGAATGATCAGGTTGGCGCCCTTCGGCACCGTCTGCCCTTCCTCGACCGGCACCGCAACCACCAGGCCCGGCATCGGCGCCTTGAGCTGGAACTCGCCCATGCCGCTTACTTGAATGTCCGACGATTGGCGGAGCCGGCGCTGGCGCTCGTCCTCCACCAGGACTTCGAAGAGCTGTCCTCGCAATAGGACTTGCAGCCCGTCATCGGTCGGGTGGACGAAGCCCTCGTACGACTGGAAGTCGTGAATCAGCGAGTAGACCGGCTGGCCACCCATCGACTGGAAGTCGACCGTGTAGGGCTTGCCGTCCAGGGTGATCTCCCGGTCGGAGCGGACCTCGATCTCGTAGGTATGATCGCGGATGGTCGCTAGATACTTCATCAGTGGTCACACCGTCCTGGTGTCCTTACGGGAGTGCTCAGTGGCCGGTGGTCAGTGGCCGGTAGACGTGTCCCGAGGCCTCTCTCCCGCCACTGGCCGCTCACCCCTGTCCACTATCTATGCATCCGTTCCCAGCGACCGACCCACTTCCAGTTGCTGGTGTCACGGGCGCCGCGGCGGACGATCTGGGAGGCTTGCTGGCTCTCGCGATGCGCCACCAGGGTGGCGAGCACGGCGGCAATGGGCGCCAGCGCTTCGCGACCCTCCTGCTCCTCGTCCATCGAGAACCGCTCTTCGACGAAGCGGGTGTCGATCTGACCGCCCATGAAGCGGTGGGAGTCCATGATGCTCTGGTGGAACGGGATGTTGGTGCGGACGCCCAGGATGCGGTACTCCTCCAGGGCGCGTCGCATGCGCAGGATCGCCTCGCCGCGCGTCTCTCCCCAGCACAGGAGCTTGGAGATGAGCGAGTCGTAGTACGGCGAGATCTCGAAGCCGGGGTAGACGCCGGTGTCGACGCGCACGCCGGGGCCCGTCGGCGGGATGATCTGCTCCAGGCGACCAGTCGAAGGCAGGAAGTTGTTGTAGGGGTCTTCGGCGTTGATGCGGCACTCGATCGCCCAGCCGTTGAGGTGGATGTCGTCCTGCGTGTAGCGCAGTTTGCGGCCGCGGGCGATGCGCAACTGTTCTTTGACGATGTCGACCCCGGTGACCATTTCCGTGACGGGGTGTTCGACCTGGAGGCGGGTGTTCATTTCCAGGAAGAAGAAGTTGCGGTCTTTGTCGACCAGGAACTCGATCGTGCCGGCGTTGAGGTACTCGACGGCGCGGGCTGAGGCGCACGCCAGTTCGCCCATCTGGCGGCGAAGCTCGTCGTCCATGAAGGACGAAGGAGACTCCTCCAGCAGCTTCTGATGGCGACGTTGCAGCGAGCATTCGCGCTCGCCCAGGTGGATAACGTTGCCCTGGGAGTCGGCCAGGATCTGGAACTCGATGTGGCGGGCGTTGAGGAGGAGCTTCTCCAGGTAGACGTTGCCGTCCCCGAAGGCCGCCTCGGCCTCGCGGCGCGCGGCCGCCAGCAGCCCGGGGAGCTCATCGGGGGCGTTGACCTCGCGCATCCC
>DATIFK010000087.1:0-16737 GCA_035455265.1 Anaerolineales bacterium | reverse complement strand
AACAGCACCATCACCACGGCCTGCGCGGCGGGGACGCAGGCCGTGGGCGAAGCGGCCCTGGCAATTCGCCACGGCCGGGCGGACGTCATGCTGGCCGGTGGGGCCGAGGCGCTGATCCGCGACTATACGCTGGGCGGCTTCGCCGCGATGCGCGCCTTGCCGACAAGCTACGACGACGCGCCCGAGCGCGCCTCTCGGCCGTTCGACGCGCACCGCGAGGGGTTCGTTTTCTCGGAGGCGGCCGCCTGCCTGGTCCTCGAGTCCCTCGAGCATGCCCGTGCCCGCGGCGCCCGCATCCTGGCGGAGGTCCTCGGCTACGCCAGCTCGGGCGACGCCTACCACGTGGCCTCCCTCGACCCGTCGGCCGAGGCCCCCGCCCGCACCATGGGGATGGCCCTGCGCGACGCCGGCCTGGATCCATCCGGCATCGACTACATCAACGCTCACGGCACGTCGACTCCGATCAACGACGCCGTCGAGACGGCCGCCATCAAGCGCGTCTTCGGCGATCGGGCCTACGCCATCCCGATCTCCTCGACGAAGTCGATGCTGGGCCACACCCTGGGCGCTTCGGGAGCGATCGAGGCGGCCGTCGGGTGCCTGACGATCGAGCGCGGCATAATCCACCCGACGATCAACTACGAATTCCCCGATCCGGCATGCGACCTGGACTACGTGCCCAACGCCGCGCGCCGGCTGCAGGTTTCGACGGTGCTCTCCAATTCCTTCGGGCTTGGCGGCCAGAACGCCTGCCTCATCCTCCAACGCGTGGACAGCGAATGATCCATTACACACACAACCGTCTCATCCGGCGCAACACGCTCGCGGGGCGCGTCCTTTCCTTTGGCGGCCTCGGCATCCTCGTCCTGGCGTTGATCGCCTCCCTGATTCGACCAACCTCTATCGGCGTCATCCTGCCGTTCTCGCTGATCGGCATGGCCATGTCCCAGGCCGGTTCGATCTACATGACGCGCTGGAACAAGCGTGGCCGGGCGGATCTGATGCTGGACGAGGCCCTCAAGGGCCTGGACGGCCGCTACACCCTGTGCCACTTTCTCCTGGGGACACAGCACGTGCTCTTCGGCCCGCCCGGGATCGTGGCGCTGGTGCCCCGCAACGATGTCGGCCTGGTGGAGCACGAGGACGGGCGGTGGTGGATCACCGGCTACCGAAAGGGACAACTCCACGGCAAGCGTCGCGAGATGGCCGGCCTTGCCGACGAGGCGCAGGCGGCCGTCGCGCGGTTGGAGCGGAAGCTGGCCAGATTGTCGCCGGAGCACCCGGAGTGGACGGTGACCCCGATGCTGGTGTTCCTGAGCGAAGGGACACGCGTCGAGGCCGAAGGCTCGTCGCCTCCCGCCGTCCACGTGAAGAAACTGAAGGAGTTGGTCCGCCGACTGCCACGCCGCCCCTCCCCCACCGGTGCGGAGATGGCGGTTGTGACCGCCCGCTTCCCGCCGCAGCCCGCCTGACGGCTCGGCTTCCCGGAACGCAAGACGCCGGCCCTCCGCGAAACGGAGGGCCGGCGTCGTCAGGGTGCGTCTTCGGATCAGCCCTTGAGATACTCTTCGAGGGCTTCCTTGCTGATCCGGTAGGAATCCCCGATCTTCTTGGCCTTCAGCGACTTGTCTTTGATCGCCGCAAGCACATCCTCTTCGGAGACCCGCAGCATCTGAGCGGCCTCGGAAGGTGTCATGACGGATGGGATCTCGGTCGTGCCCGGCTTGGCTCCACCGGCCTGCATTCCCGATAGCGACTGGCTCAGCACGTTGCCGATCCCCATGCCGGCGCCGATCCCGGCGGTCAGCCCAGCGCCGCCAGACGGGTTCTGGGCCGCATCCCGCATCGCGTCGGCGGCCTGGAGTTGTGTGTACGTCTGGACGTCCAGCATGCCCATCGCCCGCAGCTCCTCGGCCGACTTGTCGGAGGGCTTGAGGCTCTCGACGTAGAAGGACTTGAGGGTCAGCCCGAGAGCCTTGAAGTCGTCCTGGCCCTTGGCCCTCACGCCGGCGCCGATCTCTTCGACCAGCCCAATGAGCTGGGGGACATCCTTCGCCTTGGTCGTCTCGCCCAGCAGGTCCTGGAGCTTCGACAGCAGCATCGCCCGCAGCCGGGCCTGGATGTCGGATGTCTTGTAGTTCCCGGTCGTGCCGACGACCTGGACGACGAACTGCTGCGGGTCGGACACGACGAAGGAGTACGTCCCGTAGCCCTGCAGCAGCGCCACACCCAGCGCCATGCCCGGGTTGCGCACGATGATCGGCTGCGGCGTTCCCCACTTCTGATCGGTGAACTCGCGCAGCGAGACGAAGAAGACCTCGGCGGTGAACGGTGAGCGCTCGTTGAAGGCCTTCCCGATCAGGTCGATCAGGTACGGGACATTGGCCGTCGTGATGGTGTGGCGGCCGGCCTTGAAGGTATCGAGCGCCTTGCCGTCGCGGAAGAAGACCGCCGCCTGCGCCTCGCGGACGATCACCTGGGAACCGATGCGGAAATCCCCGGCCCCGCTCTCCGGGAAGCGATGGACGATCTCGTCCCGCATTTCGTTCGGATACTCGATAACGTCGAAGACTCGGGCCATGGTCGTTGCTCCTTGGGGGTGCCTCAGACCGACAGGAGGACCTCGTCGCGCCGGTCGTAGGCGTCGACCGCCTCCTGGCTCAGCGTCACCAGGTTGCGGATGGCGGCGGGAAGGCCGTCGGACCCGATCGATGTCTCGACGTTGTCCACGGCATGGGTCAGGTTCTCCGCGTTCTCGAGAAGGGCCAGGTCGTAGGCGTAGATCTTGTCCAGCTCGCTCTGGTTGATGCGGACGGCGTCGAAGAAACCGGCGTATCCGTACGACGCCCCCTTGATGCGATCGATGAAGCCCCGCAGCTTGATGGCGGCGGCCTCCAGGTCATCGACCGACTCCAGCTGGCCGCCGGCGATGAGCTGTCGCTGCAGGGCCGAGACGCGGGCCCATTGGGCTTCGTAGCGAAGGGCGATCGTCTCGCGCAGGATCTTGTCGGCTTCCCGGCGATCCTCACGCTGGATGTAGCCGAGAAATCCGGATAGGAATTTGCGGATTTTGCCCAGGAGGTCCTTGCCCTCCGTGACCTTTCCCATCGGATCCACAGAGCTGGTCATGCGTTCCTCCGTGCGGCGTCGTTGCACGCTGAAGAACATTATAGGGCGCTTCTTCGAGGGGTGCAATCGAGAGGCTGACCCCTGCCTGACAACCGCGGCGTATAATCCCTTCGCCTACCTTTGAAGCCCGAGGGAGGCGAAGGGATAATCCCTTCGCCTACCTTTGATGCCATAGGGAGGCAGAGGGGTCATCCCTCGCGAACCTTTCAGCGACCAGGTGGTCGCAGGATCACGTCCGAAGTCCTTCAGGGAGCGGCCGACAATGTCCATCCATGAAACACTGCAACGCGTCGCCCAGCCCTTGGGCGACGCCGTCCATCTGGGTCAGGGCGAATCGGTGCGAATTTCGGACCGAACGACTTTGGCCGGCAGGATGGAGGGCCTGGCACGGACGGCGGCGCTGGCCGGCGAACCCGAGGCGATCCTGGCCCGCTGGCTGATCCGGGCCGTCGCCGCCGAAGTCGGCGTCTTCCCGGCCTCGATCGATCCCCTCTACCGGGCCCGCGGGCGCGGCAAGACGCGCAACGACTTCACCGTTCCGGCGATGAACCTGCGGGCGTTGGCCTTCCACTCCGCCCGAGCGGTGTTCCGCGCCGCCCGGTCGACGGACGCCAAGGCCATCGTCTTCGAGATCGCCCGATCCGAGATGGGCTACACCGCCCAGAAGCCGTCGGAATATGCCTCCAGCGTGCTGGCGGCAGCCGTCGCCGAAGGTCATCGCGGCCCGGTCTTCATCCAGGGCGACCACTTCCAGGTCGGAGCCAAACGTTTCGCCGACAACGCCGAGAAGGAAGTCGAAGCTTTGCGCAGCCTGATCGGCGAAGCGATCGACGCCGGGTTCTTCAATATCGACATTGACTCATCGACCCTGGTCGATCTCACTCCGGCCACGCTGGAGGAGCAACAACAACTCAACGTCATCCTTTGCGCCGAACTCAGTCAAGAGGTGCGCCGCCGCGAGCCGCGCGGCCTGACGATTTCGATCGGGGGCGAGATCGGCGAGGTCGGCGGCCGGAACAGCACGGAAGCCGAGCTGCGCGCCTTTATGGACGGCTTCAACCGGACGTTCGGCCGGCTGCGACCCGGGGCACCCGGCCTGTCGAAGATCAGCATCCAGACGGGCACGTCGCACGGGGGCGTCGTCTTGCCCGATGGGTCGATTGCCGACGTCAAGGTCGACTTCGAGACCCTGGGCCGCCTCTCCGAGACTGCCCGACGCTCCTACGGGTTGGCCGGTGCCGTGCAGCACGGGGCCTCCACCCTGCCCGAGGAAGCCTTTGCTCGCTTCGCCGAAGCCGGCGCGTGCGAGGTGCATCTGGCGACGAACTTCCAGAACATGCTCTTTGAGCGTCTGCCGGACGGACTGCGCAAGGAAATGTACGCTTTCCTCGACTCGAAGTTCGCCGGCGAGCGCAAACCCGGCATGACCGATGAGCAGTTCTATTACAAGGTCCGCAAGAACGCCATCGGACCGTTCAAGAAGCCTCTGTGGGAGATGTCCGGCGAAGTCCTCGATACCGTCGGCGGCGCGTGGGAGACCCAGTTCCGGTTGCTCTTCGAGAGGTTGGGAGTCTCCGGTACGCGCACCGAGGTCGAACGCTACGTCACCGGCCCCGTCGTCCGCCCGAGCCTTGCCACCTACCTGAAGGGCACGGGGTTGGAGGCGGACGTCGGCGACCTGGCCGACTAACGTGTCGCTGGCCGGCCAGCGTCTCGACACGGACCGATACACCGTCGTCCCGCGCACGCTGGTCTTCCTGACGCGTCCCGGCGAGGTTCTGCTTCAACGTGTGCCGCCGGGCCGCGGCCCTTGGGGCGGCCTGTACAACGGCCTCGGGGGCCACATCGAGCGCGGCGAGGATCCTCTGCGAAGCGCGCAGCGTGAAGTCGAAGAGGAATCCGGCTTGCGAGCCGAAGCCCTTCGCCTGCGCGGTGTTGTCCTGGTGGACACGAAGCAGAGCGTTGGAATCGGGCTGTATGTCTTCACGGGCGGGGCGACGTCGGGTCCCCTCCAATCCGGACCGGAGGGAACGCTCGAGTGGGTCGGGACGGACCAGGTGGCGTCCCTGCCCCTGGTGCAGGACCTCACCATCCTGCTGCCGCGCGTCCTCGCCCCGTCCGGGCCGCCGTTCTCGGCAGTGTATACCTACGACGACGAGGGGGAGTTGACGGTTCGCTTCGCCTCGTGATGATCGTCGGCCGCAGGTCTCTCCCCGTTCACACCTGGGCAGGTCTGGCGATCCTCGCCGCCATCGAGATCGGCGTCGCACTCCGCCAGCCTCTGGCCGCCACCTGGCTGACCCCCGCCGCTTGGACCGCATACATCCTTATCGTTGACGGACTGGTGGCGCGCGCCTCCGGGCGATCCTGGCTGACCACCCGCCGGCGTGAGTTTCCCTTCCTGGTCCTCGCCTCCATCGGCGTGTGGCTGCTGTTCGAGGCGTACAACCTGCACTTGCGGAATTGGTTCTACACCGGCCTGCCCGAGAGCTCCTGGCTGCGGGATTTCGGGTACGGATGGTCGTTCGCCACTATTCTTCCAGGCGTGTTCGAAACGACGGATCTGGTGGCGGTGATGGTCGGCCGACCGATGGAGTGGGACGCACGCGGCGAAGCCATGAGCGCGCCCTTGCGGCGTGCCATCTGGGTTCTGGGAGGGCTGGCCCTGGTCCTCATCCCTGTGGCGCTGCCACCCGATGTCGCCCGCTACCTGTTCGGAGCCGTCTGGCTTGGGTTCTTCTTCCTGATCGATCCAATCAACGAACAACTCGGAGCTCCCTCGCTGGCGCGGAGCTGGCGTCTTGGGCGGCGATGGCCCCTCTGGTCGTTGCTCCTGGCGGGCGGGATATGCGGGTTGTTGTGGGAAACTTGGAACTTCCAGGCGTTTGGCGCCGGCGGTGCACACTGGGTCTATACCGTCCCCGATGAGCTCAGGATCTTCGGCCTGCATTACGGGAAGATGCCGCTGCTCGGACTACTGGGGTTTCCGCCCTTCGCCCTCGAACTGTTTGCGCTTTACACCGTCTTGAAGTCGGTCCTCGGCATGGAGCAGTGGATCGGCAAGAATCGGCCGTAGGGGCGAAGCATGCGAGGGTGTGGTTCCGTGCTTACGTCCCCGGCAGCGTGAAGAAGAGCAGCAAGGTGTTTCCGTAGCGTCGTCGGTCGATAAGCCGAAGTCGAGACAGCTCCAGCGGTTCCTCTTCCTTTGGGTCGATCTGGACGATCACGAGCCCGTCGGGCGCCACCCACGCCTCCGACCGGTCCAACACTTCCAGGGAGCGTCGCCACAGTCCTTTGTACTGTGGCGGCGCGACGTAGATCAGGTCAAATGGGACTTGCGGTCTTCCGTCCAGGTAGGCAAAGGCGTTCCGCGGCAGCACCGTCGCGCGCGCAGCCAAGCCCGTCACCTCGAGATTGGCATGGACCGTGCGAAAAGCCATGCGGTTCGAGTCCAGGAAGACGACATGGTCGGCCCCTCGACTGAGAGCTTCGATCCCTACACTGCCCGTCCCGGCGAACAGGTCGAGGACCCGGGCGTCGATCACGTCCTCGCCGAGGATGTTGAAGAGCGCTTGTTTGACGCGATCGGCGATGGGCCGAGTCGTGGAACCGGGCACCATCTTCAGGCGCCGTCCTTTCGCCTCACCCGAAATGACCCTCAATCCCGGCATCGAATGCCCTGACCCGTCAGGGACTTCCCTCCGCCTCGGCCGCCGCCCGGACGGCCCTCAGGTTGCCGAGCGGAGCCGTCAGCGGCACCACACACCCCGTCCCCAGGATCAGCCCGCGGCCCCCGCCGGTGGCGCGGATGGCTTCGCGCGCCTCCCCGAGGACGGCCTCGGCGTTACCAAGCACGAGCGGATCGATTCGACCAACGCCTCCGCACAGGGCGCGCCTGGTCAGCCGGCGCGCCTCCGCCATCGAAGGGGCAGTCTCGCGGTCATGCCAGTTGACGGCCTGCACCGGTAGCGTCGCACCCAAGTCGAAGAAGATCTCCGTCCCGTGCAGGTGCAAGAGGTTGAGGAACAATCCGTCGGCCGCCTCAAGGATCCGTCGATCGATGGGCTCCGCCAGCCGGCGATAGGTCTCCCGGTCCATGAACTGCGACGAGGCGTGCTGGATGGCATAGAAGATTCCGTCGATGCCGGCCTGGCGAGCGGCGGTGACGAGATCGACGCTGGTCTCGGTCAGGATGCTCAGCCCCGCCTCGACCTGGCGCGGCGCCTGGCGCAGGTGCTCCGTCAGTCGGTCCTGGCCGGCGAGATTCTTCGCCTGGGCCAAAGGGCTGAAGATCGTGGCGAGCACGGGAGTGTCACCGCCGACTTCCCTGACGATGGAGCGCAGGCATTCGATATGGCGGGCCAGGGCACCCGATCGGGCCGACAGGCGCGCCAGGGCGGGCCAGTCCTCCACGTTCTGAACGACGCGCCGCGTGTAGACGCGCGTGCCCTCCGTCGAGCCCTGCCACTCGTCGGCAACGCCGAGGTCCACCAGCGCGTAGGACGACGCCGGCGTGACCTTGACGAGGTCGAAATCGAAGAGCCGTTGAAACGCGACTACGGAATCGGCGAGCGAACGCGGATCCTGATCATCGACGGGGAAGTGCCGCCACAGCGCCACCGGCGGGCGGTCGGCAATCTCACCGGCGATCGCTGCCGCCAGGCGCTCGCGGCGCGCGGTCATGCGCGCCCCCAGACCTCCCGCTCCAGGTCCCATTCGCCGCGTTCGAGGTAGTTGATGTGCCCCAGCGCCAACCGTCGAAGGATGGATGCGCGTGCCCGGTCGGACAGGCCCTGGGTGAGATCGGCCGCCCGTCGGAACGCCCGAATGGCTGGCTCCTTCTTCACCTGCCGCTTGAGCGCCAACCCCAGGCCGAAGGACGGCTCCGGGTCGTCGGGCCGGAGGGCAGCGGCGCGCTCGAAGGCCTGTTCGGCCGGAAGGGGATGGTCCGCGCCATACTGGGCCCAACCGAGGCGCAACAAGGCATCGACGTCGTCGGGCCTCCGCTCCACATCGGCTTCCAGCTCGGCCAGGTCCGGCACCGCAGGTTCTTGCGAAGGCTGATCTCTCATAGGGCCTCGACTCTGCTCGGCGCTATTTCAGAAGATCGACGATGGCTTCGGGGTGTTCGGCCACACGCACCCGGGCGGCCTGAAGAGCCTGAATCTTGTCGGCCGCCAGCCCCGAGCCACCCTCCACGATCGCTCCGGCATGGCCCATGCGCTTGCCGGGCGGCGCCGTCCGTCCGGCGATGAACGCCACGACGGGCTTGGTCATGCGATCGTCGATGAACTCGGCGGCGCGCTCTTCGTCCGAGCCGCCGATCTCGCCGATGAGGATCACCTGCTCGGTGTGCGGATCATCCTCGAACATCGCCAGCGCGTCGATGAAGGACGTGCCGTTGATCGGATCGCCGCCGATGCCGACGCAGGTGGACACCCCGCGCCCGCGCTGCTGGAGCGCGTACAGGACCTCATAAGTGAGTGTGCCGGATCGCGAAACGACGCCGATGTCGCCGGGGAGCGCGATGTGGCCGGGGATGATCCCGACCTTGCATTCGCCCGGCGTCAGGATGCCCGGGCAATTGGGCCCCACCAGGCGCACGCCGCGTTGGTCGAGGTAACGGCGGACTTGCATCATGTCCTGAACCGGCACGCCCTCGGTGATGCACACGATCAAGGGGATGCCGGCGTCGGCTTCCTCCAGGATGGCATCCGCAGCTGACCGCGCCGGGACGAAGATGACCGCGACGTTGGCCCCGGTGGCCTCGACCGCCTGCTTGACAGTGTCGAAGATCGGGACCTTTCCATCCAGGACCCACTCCCCACCCTTCCCCGGCCGAACTCCGGCAACGATGCGCGTGCCGTACTCGAGCATCTGCTGGGAATGAAACAGGCCCTCGTGGCCGGTGATGCCCTGAACCAGCAGGCGCGTGCCCTTGTTGATGAGGATGCTCATGGCGCGGCGACCCCCTGCACGGCGGCTACGGCCTTTTGGGCGGCGTCGATCAGCGATGTGGCGGTGATCAGGTGCGCGTCGGCCAGCAGGCGCCGTCCTTCTTCCTCATTGGTCCCGACCAGTCGGGCCACCATCGGCACCTTCGGCTTGGAGACTTGCATTGCCATCAGGATGCCCCGCGCCACTTCGTCGCAGCGGGTGATGCCGCCGAAGATGTTGATCAGCACCGAGCGCACGTTGGGATCGGCCAGGATCAACTCGAACGCCGCCGAGACCTTCTCGGCGCCGGCGCCGCCGCCGATGTCCAGGAAGTTCGCCGGTTGGCCGCCGTACAGCTTGATCACGTCCATCGTCGCCATGGCCAGGCCGGCGCCGTTGACCATGCAACCGATCGTCCCTTCCAGCTTGACGTACGACAGCCCGTATTTGCGCGCTTCGCGCTCGGACGGAGCTTCCTCGTCGACGTCGCGCATGTCGGCGATCTCCGGATGCCGGAACAAGGCGTTGTCGTCGATGACCATCTTCCCGTCGAGGGCGATCAGCTTGCCGTCGGCCGTCAGGACCAGAGGGTTGATCTCCGCCAGCGACGAATCGGTTCGCCGGAAGGCCTCGTAAAGCCCGAGGGCGATGGCGATGAAGGCGCGCCAGTGATCGCGCGGCAGCTCGATGGCCGCCGCCAGGTAGCGCGCCTGGTACTCCCTCAGCCCGAGAAGCGGATCGACGGAGATGCGCACGATCTTCTCGGGCTCGCGGCGGGCTACCTCTTCGATCTCGACACCGCCTTCCGAGGAGGCCATGATGACCGGGCAGCGCGCCTGACGGTCATTGGTGATACCTAGATAGATCTCGGCCTGGATGCTCACCGCCTCGTCCACCAGAACCTTGCGGACGGGCAGACCCTTGATCTGAATTCCCAGGATCAGCGTGGCCAGGTCTTCCGCTTCCTCGGCGGTCTTCGCCAGGCGGATGCCTCCCGCTTTGCCTCGCCCTCCGACCAGCACCTGAGACTTCACCACCACGCGGCCCCCAAGCTCTTCGGCGGCGGCCTTCGCTTCGGAGGCCGTCATAGCGATCCGGCCGCGCGGGATCGGGATGCCTTGCTGGGCGAAGAGCTGCTTCGATTGGTACTCGTGCAGTTTCATGCTTTCTCCCGGGAGCGGGTCTTGGGTCGACGATTGGGCCGCCGGCGCGGCGCTTCAGGCAGGAGGGCCCGGAAAGAGGAGGCTGGAATGGATCTCCACTCGCCGGGAGCGAGGTCCCCGAGACGCAGTGGACCGAATCGTACTCGGATCAGGCGCTCGACGCGCAAGCCCAGCGCCTCCGCCGTGCGGCGGATCTGCCGCTTGCGGCCCTCCGTCATGACTACCCGAATCCAGGCGTTGGCCCCCCTGCCCTCACGCCGGACCTCGGCCGGGCCGGTGCGATGACCGTCGTCCAGGACGACGCCCTTGCGCCACGCTTCGAGCTGACCCTCGTCGGGCCGACGATCCAGCAGGACACGATACTCCTTCTCGTGGCCGAATCGAGGGTGGGAGAGCTGCTGGGCCAGGTCGCCGTCATCCGTCAGAAGAATCAAGCCCTCGCTGTCGGCGTCGAGTCGCCCGACGGGGAACAGACGGCGCGGCGACGCCACCAGGTCGACCACCGTGGGCCGGCGATCCTGCGCTTGAGTGGTGCTCACGACGCCGGGAGGCTTGTGGAGGGCAATGTAGCTGTGACCGGATGACGTCTTCACCCGCGTCCCGTCGACGGTGATGCGATCGCGTTCGGCGTCGGCACTCTGGCCGAGGGTGGCCCGTTGGCCGTTGACGGACACGCGACCTTGGCGCACCAACTCTTCGCACGCGCGGCGCGATCCAAAGCCGGCGTGGGCCAGGATCTTCTGCAGGCGGTCCATCATTCGTCCGCCGCCGGCTCAGGCGGCTGCGGCGGAGCCGGCGGCATCTCGGGATCCATGACAGGCAATTCCGCCAGACTCCCCAGCCCGAAATGCTGCAAGAAGTCCTGCGTCGTGGCGTACAGGATGGGCCGCCCCGGTCCCTCGCCCCGCCCCGTCTCTTCGATCAGACCGTAGCGCAACAAGGTATGCAGCGACGTCTCGGAGTTGACCCCTCGGATCTCATCGATCCGTGGCCGCGTGACGGGCTGCTTGTAGGCGATGATGGCAAGCGTCTCCAGAGCCGCTCGGGTGAGGTGGACGGTGCTTTCCAAATTGAGGTAACGCTCGATATCCGCAGCGGCGAAGGGCGAGGTGGTGAGCTGCAGGCCGGCGCGGTGCCGCTGGAGATGCAGGCCGCGCCTCTCGAGCGAGGCCTCCAACGAGCGCAGACCGTCTTCGACTTCGGCGATGGACAGGCCCAGGACTTCGGCCAGGCGTGGGACGGGCACCGGGCCGGCGGAGACGAACAACAGCGCTTCGAGCCGTGCCGGCAGGTCCATCTCCGGGGCATTTTTCGCGACGGCGGAAGGCGGAGTGCTATAATCCGCCGCCGGGCCGTTCATCGAGGCCCTCGACCATGCCGCATCGACCGCGAGCTTTCGCGTTCTATCTGTTGCTCCCCGGCGTCGCTGCGATGTTGGCGCTGGCCTGCACGGCCGACCTCGGCGGCCCCGTTCCGCCGGACGTGCCGGCGTCCCAGGGCGAAGCCGAGGCGGCGGATCAGTCGTGGGAGTCGGCGATCGCGGCTGCGGCGACGACGGGCCAGGTCACGGTCCTCTTCGATGAGGCTCAACTCACCACCCTGCTGCGCGACCGCGTGGCGGCCGAAGACCATGCGGCCTTCGAGTCGCCGGTTGTGCTCCTGCGCGATGGGACGATCCAGATCTACGGTGTCGGTCACCAGGGGCCCTTGCGAGCCAATGTCTATCTGTCGATCACGCCCGTGTTGACCCCCGACGGCGCCTTGGGGTTCGAGTTGTCCTCGGCGACGTTTGGTCCTTTTCCTCTTCCCGAAGGATTCCGCAACAGCCTCTCGGCGCTCATGACGGAGATGCTCTCAGGCCCACTCGGCAGCATGGCCACCGGGGTGCGGATCACCGCCGTGGCGATCGATTCGGGGCAGCTGGCGATCGTGGGAGAGCTCCGCTGAAGCGCACGAACGATTATACCAGCCGGGTATGAGGCCCACGGCGCACGCCCCCCGGATCCTCGCAGCATGGTCGGCCTTGATCCTGCTGGCCGCATGCACCGGCACACGTTCGATCTCCGGCGATCTGCGCGTCTCGGTCGTCGCCGACGGCCAGACCCATGCCGTCCGCGTGCCGGCGGGAGCCTCCGTCCAGGCAGCCGTCGACGCGGCCGGGATCGTCCTCGGCGAGCTCGATCGTCTCACGCCACCTGCCTTCACCGTCCTCCAGGACGGTGACACGGTTCAGGTGACTCGTATCAGCGAGCGCTTCGAGATCGAGACGTCCGCTGTCCCGTTCGAACGCCAGACGCTGCGCAACGAGGCCCTGCCCGAGGGGGAGACGCGGCTCCTCCAAGCCGGCGAAAACGGAACGCAAGAGACGACCTTCCGCATCGTGCTGGAGGATGGCGTCGAGGCGTCGCGGACACCGGTGAAGCTCGAGGTCGTCCAGGCACCCAGGCCCGAGATCGTTATGGTCGGAGTGCAGGCGGCCTTCAGCCCGGTGCCCGTGGACGGCAGCCTGGCCTACGTCAGCGGGGGAAACGTCTGGATCATCAGCGGCGACAGCGGCAGCCGACGACCGGTGGTCCTCACCGGGGACGCCGATGGGCGCATCCTCAAGCTTTCGCCGGACGGGCGCTGGGTGCTTTACACACGTCGCGGCGAAGAAGGCACGGACGACATCAACACCTTGTGGGTGGCCTCGACTCTGCTGTCGGACTACCCGGCTATCGACTTGAAGGCGGCCAACGTCATCCATTTCGCCGACTGGTCGCCCCACACCGAGGCGTTGGTGGTGGCCTACTCGACGGTGGAGCCGCGCCCGGCCGCGCCCGGCTGGCAGGCCAACAACGACCTCATCCTGGCGACGGTCCACATCGGAAACGAGTCTGGACGCGTCGGGCGGAGGGAAACGGTGTTGCCGGCCAACGCCGGTGGGCAATATGGTTGGTGGGGGACGAGTTACGCCTGGGCCGACGACGGCGAGCACCTGGCGTTCGCACGCGCCGACGGCGTCGGGTGGATCGACGTCAACGAGCCTTCGTTCGACACCCTCCTGCCGCTGGTGCCGTATCAGACGCTGGGCGACTGGGCTTGGGTGCCGGGAGTTGCCTGGGGCCACGATGGCCGCACGTTGTTCACGGTGCGCCACGGCGCGCCGGTCGGACTGGAGAGCGACGCTGCCTCCCCGGTCTTCGACGTCGTCGCGCTCCAGCCATCGCTGGGTTCCGTCCTCCCCATGCAGGAGCGAACCGGCATGTTCGCCTACCCGTCGGTCTCCCCTGTCGTCGAGCAGCCGGACGGGGAGCTGGCCTATCAGGTCGCGTTCCTGCAAGCATTGACCCCCCTGGAGAGCCGCGACAGCCGATATCAGGTCGTCGTGGCAGACCGCGATGGCAGCAACCGCAAAGTCGTGTTCCCCGCCGCCGGCGAGCCCGGCCTCGAGCCGCAGGTGATCGCCTGGGCTCCCGATGCCACCCGTCTGGCGCTGATCTACCGCGGCGATGTCTACATCGTCGACGTCGCCTCGGGCGTCGGCCATCGGCTGACGTCCGACGGTCAGGCGACGATCGTCGACTGGGTCCCCTAATGCGGACCGCGAGGAGGAGCAAGTGCGAGTTCTTGTGACCGGAGGAGCCGGCTTCATCGGCTCTCACCTGTGCGATCGACTGCTGGCCGAGGGCCATTCGGTGATCGTTCTCGACAACCTGGTCACCGGCAGCAGCGCCAACCTGGCGCACCTGGCCGGGCGGGACGGCTTCTCCTTCGTCCGCTACGACGTGTCCAATTTCATCTTCGTCCCGGGCAAGGTCGACGCCGTCATCCATCTGGCGTCTCCGGCCAGCCCCAACCCGGCCTCGCCCTTTGGCTACCCGCAGCTCCCGATTCAGACGCTCAAGGCAGGGGCGCTGGGAACGCACAACGCGTTGGGTGTGGCGCGCGCCCATGCCGCGCGCTTCCTGCTGGCCTCGACTTCCGAGATCTACGGCGATCCCGAGACACACCCCCAGACCGAGGCCTACTGGGGCCATGTCGATCCCATCGGTCCGCGCTCGGTCTACGACGAGGCCAAGCGCTTCGCCGAGGCCATCACCATGGCGTATCACCGCACGCATGGAATCGACACCCGCATCGCCCGAATCTTCAATACCTTCGGTCCGCGCATGCGCCGCGACGACGGGCGGGCGGTCCCCAACTTCCTGACGCAAGCCCTGGCCGGCGAGGCGCTGACGGTCTACGGAGACGGTCAACAGACTCGCAGCTTCTGCTACGTCGATGATCTGGTGGAGGGCCTGTACCGGCTGCTCCTCTCCGACGTTCACGAGCCAGTCAACCTTGGCAATCCATCCGAGATCACGATCCTCGAGCTGGCAGAGTTGACCAACCGCCTGATCGGCAATCGGGCCGGCATCCACAAGATGCCGGAGCGGCGCGATGCCTCCGACCCTCAACGCCGGCAACCCGACATCGAGCGCGCCCGACGGCTCCTCGACTGGCAGCCCATCGTGCCCCTCGAGGACGGACTGCGGTCGACGATCGAGGACTTCAAGGCCCGCCCGTGAGCACCCGCGCCCGGCGCGAGTGGATGCGGTTCCTCAAGTTCAGCGTCGTCGGCACGATCGGCGCCGTCGTGGATTTCGGAACCTTCAACGTCCTGCACACGCTGGTCGGGGTGGCCAGCATCCCCGCTTCGGTCGCCTCCTTCCTGGCGGCGGTCACCAGCAACTTCCTGTGGAATCGGTTCTGGACCTATCCCGATTCGCGGGCCAAACCCACCCGCGTCCAGGCATCCCAGTTCGCCATCGTCAGTCTGATCGGCCTGGCGATCCGGACTCCGCTGTTCGCCGTGCTGGAAACGCCGGCGATTCGAGCCGCCGGGCGGTATCTGACCGACTTCTCCCCATCGATATCGATCTCGCCGGATACTATCGGGCGCAACCTGGCCCTGGCGGTCGCCGTCGGCGTGGTGCTGGTATGGAACTTCTTGGCCAACCGATACTGGACGTACTCGGACGCGCCGTGAAGAAGTGGTCAGTGGTCGGTGGTCGGTGGTGAGAACCACGTCTGGTGCTCGACTGGAAACAGGCTACCGGTAGCTGGGCGCCGGGAGCTGGTGGCCGGTGGCTGGCATGTGATCCGCCGGTATAATCGTATGGGAACTCATCCTTCCGTCAGGGAGTGCTTGTGCCTCGCCCCGCTACACGTCCGCTCGGCACCCGACCGCTCAAGGCCAAACCGATCCCGGTCTACTCGACGCCCGGGGATTGGGTCGCGCTGCTGGTCTTCCCCTACATCTTCAGCCCCCAGGGCGAGTGGATCGGCTGGGTGACGTCGGACCGCCAGGTCTATGACGTCGACGGCGTCTACGTCGGATGGGTCACCTCCGAGCCGCGCATCCTGCGCAAACGCACCTACGAGCTCGAGCTCGACCGGCAACCGCCGCCTCCCAATCCGGGGCGCATCCGCCCGCCCGGCACCGTCCCGCTGCCGCCGATGATGGCCTCCCTGCCCTTCGAGGTCGTCGACGTCATGGAAGAGGATCCCGATCGGCTGCACACCCTCGACCATGGCGAGCTGAAGGAGGACGTCGACTGATGGCCTCCGCGGGCGCCGGCCCGGGCAAGCCGGTGCGCGCCTCCCGGGTCACCCTCAGCCAGCTGATGCAGCCCGAGCACGCCAACCTGCGCGGCGACGTTCACGGCGGTTGGATCATGAAACTCGTCGATGAAGCAGGCGCCTTGGCGGCCATGCGCCATGCCCAGGCGCGTGTCGTCACCGTCGCCATCGATCAGATGCGCTTCCACGAGCCGATCCGCATCGGCGACCTCGTGATCCTCGAAGCCGAAGTCAGTCACGTCGGACGTACCTCGATCGAGACCCGCATCCAGGTCATCGCTGAGAACCCCGTGACCGGAGAGCAGAGCCGGACCAATACAGCCTACGTGGTCTACGTGGCCCTCGATGAGAACGGCCGCCCTCGGCCCGTGCCGCCCTTGATCGCCGAAACCGAACTCGAGGCTCGCCGTATGGACTCCGGCCGCGAGCGCCAGGCCTATCGGCTGGCGCAGCGCGAAGCCGAGCGTCAGGAGGCGGGGTAGTGACCGAGACCGTACGCTCGTTGACCGAGCTCATCCAGCGGGCCGGCTCGCAGCGCTTCCTCGAAGCCGCCGGCTCGGAAGACCTGGGCCTGGCCGACAACCTGGCCTTCCCGTTCCTGGCGCTCGTCGGCCAGCAGGAGATGAGGCTCGCCCTGCTGTTGACGATCATCAACCCCAACGTCGGCGGGGTCCTGCTGCTCGGTCCGCGTGGGACCGGCAAGACCACCGCCGTGCGCAGCCTGGTGGACCTGCTGCCGGAGGTGCAGCGCAGCCGGTGCGCCTACGGCTGCCTACCCGAGGACATCGAGACCGGCGGCCTGGATGCGGTCTGCCCGGATTGCGCGCACAAGTACGCCGAGGGCGAGCCGCTCACCTACCCCGACCGGGTGCGGCTGATCGAGCTCCCGCTGAACTCGCGCATG
>DATIFK010000086.1:0-13614 GCA_035455265.1 Anaerolineales bacterium | reverse complement strand
AGTGACAACGGCTTGCCCGAGAAGATCGAACGGGAGCTCGGCAAACTGTTCTACGCCGAGACAAAGCGCCGGCCGATGGTGCTTGTCTTCACATCGTCGTCGGGCAGTTGACGGCCCTAGCAGTCACCAGTCTCCAGTATCCAGTTTCCAGTTGAAGCGGTGCTCTCGAAACGAGTCGGACTGGCGACTGGGAACTGGCAACGGGCCACCGCTCCGGCGGCTATAATCGCTCGCGCTATGTTCCCCCGCCTTCGCCTTGCGGCGGCCTTGTTCCTGCTGGCCGCCAGCGCGGGATGCGCCGGCATCCCCCTGCTCTCTCGCCCTACTCCGACACCCAGCGCCACACCCGTTCCACCGACCGCCACGCCTCCGCCGATGGCCGCCCGCGTCAACGGAGAAGGGATCCTGCTGGCGGACTGGGAGGCCGAGGTGCGGCAGTTCGAGGCCGCCCAGGCCTCGCGCGGCATCGACCTTGCAACTCTTCCCGACTACCGGGCCCAGGTACTACAGGCCCTGGTCGACCGGCTGTTGCTGGCCCAGGCGGCCCGCGCCGCCGGCCCGATCCTGACCGAGGCGGAGCTGGACGCCCGAATCAACGACCTGGCCGCCGCTCGCGGCGGCAACGAGGCCATGGGAGTCTGGTTGGCCGAGAACGGATACACGGTGGAGAGCTTCAAACGCTCCCTGGAGATCGACGTGATGGCGGCGCGCCAAGTGGCGACGCTGTCCAGCGCCGTCGGCGATTCGGCCGAGCAGGTTCACGCCGCCCACATTCTGGTCGCCACACGCGAAGAAGCCGACGCGCTCCTGGCCGACCTGGCCGCCGGCGAGGATTTCGCCGCGCTGGCCGAGACTCACTCACTGGACGGCAGCACGCGGCTCGCCGGGGGCGATCTCGGCTGGTTCCCGCAGGGTTACCTATTGGTGCCCGAGGTCGACGCTGCCGCCTGGGCGCTCGCGCCGGGGGAGACGAGCGATGTCATCCAGAGTTCCCTGGGCTATCATATCGTCCGCGTGATCGAACGCGGCGTTCAGCCGTTGGCGCCGGCGGCCCGCCTGGCACTGCAACACCGGGCGGTCGAGACCTGGCTGCAGGCGCGCCGGGCGGAAGCGCAGGTCGAGATCCTGGTTTCGCCCTGAGGCTGAAGGAGGAAATGGCGATGCAACCAAGAATGAGACGCCGCGGACCCGGTCTGGGTTCGTCACTGGCGAACTGCCTGACGATCCTCATCCTCCTGGCAACGCTCGGCGCCGCCGCCGGGCTGGCGGCCGTGTTCGCCAACCCGGGCCTGATCGAGGCCGTCAATCCCTTCCTCCCGATCCAGTTCGAGCCGGGCCCCACCGCTCCTCCGACCCTGGGTTTCCCGACGGCCACCAACACACCCAATATCACCCTCCCTCCGGCCTGGACGCTCACGCCCACCGTGACGCCGACGCCGACGGACACACCGACGCCGACGGACACGCCGACGCCGACCGATACCGCCACGCCCACACCGGGAACAAGTACGCCTCTGCCCTCCCCCACCGGCGCGCCGTTCTCCATTCAGCCGGGCAGCAACATCTTGGTCACCAACTTTGCCAACGACGACGGCTGCGACTGGATGGGCGTGGCCGGGCAGGTGTTCGACCTGAGCAAAGCACCGCTGACGGGCGTGACCGTCCACCTCGAGGGACAGCTGGCCGGCCTGCCGGTCAAGATCGATACGTTGAGCGGCAGCGCTACCCGCATCGGCCCGGCCGGGTATGTCTTCGACCTGTCGGACCATCCCATCGCTACCTCCGGGACCTTGTGGATTCAGCTCAAGGACACGGCGGGGCTGGCCCTATCGGCCAAGGTGACGCTCAACACCTCGGACCAGTGTGACAAGAACATGGTGTTCATCAACTGGACGCAGGTAAGATAGAAGAACAAACCCGTCTTCCCTTGGGAGACGGGTGTTGGCGGCGATCCAGCATTGCCGTAGGGGCGAAGCATGCTTCGCCCCTACGTGTTTTTGGACTCGGAGTCTACCCAATCGCCTCCCGCAACCCTCGGCACACCTCGTCGACCTGATCCTCGGTCATCACTCCCGAGAACGGCAACGCCAGGCTGCGGCGTCCGAGGTCTTCCGTGACGGGGAAATCGCCCGGCTGGTAACCGAACTGATCGACAAAGTAGCGCATCAAGTGGATCGGGGCGAAGTACGGCCGCGACGGAATCCCCTGGGTCTCGAGTCGCTCCATGACGCGGCGGCGGTCCGCGTCGGCGTCGAGGCGCACGACATAGACGAACCAGGACATGCGCGTGGTCGTCGGCGCCAACGACGGCGCCTGAACGCGCCGCATCTCCGCCAACCGTTCTCCATACCATTCGGCCACGCGATCGCGCTTGGCCAGCAACTCGTCCCAACGCTGCATCTGCGCCGCCCCCAGCGCGGCGCTGAGTTCATCCAGACGGTAGTTGTAGCCGAGGTAGGTGTGCTCGAGCCAGGTATCGCCCGGGGCGCGGCCTTGATTGCGCAACGCACGCGCCAGATCGGCCCAATCGTCCCGGTCGGTCACGATCAGGCCGCCTTCCGCGGTCGTCATTTGCTTGTTGGGGTAGAAGGCGTACACACCCACGTCGCCGAGTCGCCCGGCCGGGCGGCCCTTGTAAGTGGCGCCGAACGCCTCGCACGAGTCTTCAATCACCGGCAGGCCCGCCCGCTTCGCTGCCTCCGTCAGCGGGTCGAAGTCGGCCGGCTGACCGAAGGCGTCCACTGGGAGAAGCCCCCTCAGCTTCGCCCCGGCGGCGGCGCCGCGGCGCGGCAGCCAGCGCGATCCGGCGCCATGCGTCAATTCCTTGATCGCCTGGACCGCCTGCGAGACGTCCAGGTTGCCCGTCTGCCCATCGACGTCGACGAACAGCGGCACCGCCCGCTCGTACAACATGACGTTGGCCGAGGCCACGAACGAGAACGGCGTCGTCAAGACGAGGTCGCCGTCCTGGACGCCCGCCAGTCGGACGGCGATGTGCAACCCGGCCGTCCCCGAGCTCACGGCGACGGCGTGCCGCGCACCGACCTGACGCGCCACCGCCGCCTCGAAGGCCTCGATCTGAGGCCCCATGCTGAGGCGCGGCGTGCGCAGGACCGCCAGCACGGCATCCCGCTCGAGATCCGTCAGGTCCGGCGACGACATCGGGATCCGCATCAGGCCGCCGTCCTTCCACCCGTCAGCCAGGAGATCAACCCTTTCATATCGGCCACCTCGGCATCCGGCGCGGCGTCCGGCGTCGCCGGCTCCTCCCCCGCGTGCAAGCCTTCGCTCCGCCGCAACCGCACGCTCGTCATGCCGGCGCGGCGCGCCGCCTCGAAGTCCTTCTGAGGATTGTCACCCACGTAGACCATACCCTTCGGCGAGATCTGGAGCGCCTCCGCCAGGCGAGTCAGCGGCCAGGGATTCGGCTTCCACTGCGACCGTTCCTCCTCACCCAGGAGGATCACGGCGTCGAACCGGTCCCTCACCCCGATGGCCTCGAGCTTCGCTTCCTGCACCGCCCGCGCGCCCTCCGTTGCCAGCCCCAGCCGGTAGTTGGCTCGAAGCCGCTCGAGGGCCGGCGGCACATCGGCAAATGGGCTCAGCCGCGGCTTGTGCTTGCGATACGCTTGGATCATCCCTGCTCTGTAGGCCGCGACCGGAAGCTGTTGGGATCTCAGCCAACGGTCGAATGTGTCTCCGCGGACGCCAGCCTCGAAGAGGTCTGTCAACTGAGCGAGTGTCTCTTGCGCCGCTGTCCCCGTCTCGCCTTCGAGCCACTCGGCCGCAGCGGCGAAGCCGCTCAGGACGAAGGCTCGTTCGGGGTAGAGGGTGTCGTCCAGGTCAAACCCCACGGCGCGCCAGGCGGGCACGGGCATCCTCGTCCAGGAAGAACGACTCGTCGTAACGGGTCAGCGACAGGCCGGCGCGATACGATCCCAACGGCGGCGGCGTGACCTTCCGCCCGGCCGCCTGCTCGAGATACCAGCGTGGCGCCGGGACGCCGGCGGCGAAGGCCAACGGCGCCCCGCCGGCGAAACGCGCATTGATCTCGGTGAAAAGCGGTTGGCCCGACTGCATCAAGCATTGGACGGTGATCGGGCCGACCGCCTTCAGGCCGCCGGCGATCGTGAGGCAGTGCGACTGGACCGTGGCGTCGTGCAGCGTCTCGCCCTTGGCGACCTCGCCCCAGCGCACCTCGATGCGCCGGCGCGACACCACCGCCCATACCTGACCCTCCAGGCTGCAGAACACATCGCTGGTGACTTCCGCGCCTTCGACGAAGGGCTGCACCACCGGGTCAGGTACGTACTCCAGGAAGAACCGAAGCTGCTCCGGCGTTTGAGCGCGAAAGCCTTGTTTTCCGGCGCTCCCGTAGCGCGGCTTGACGAAGAGCGGGAACCCGAATCCGGACGATGGCATCTCGCGGCCCAGCCACGTCCGCGGCGTCGGGATATTGTTCTCCGTCAACCATTGATACGTGCGCCACTTGTCGCGGGTCAGGTCGGCGGCTTCCGCCGGCACGGCCGCCAGCCTGGCCCCGGATGATTCGATCGCCTCGCGACCGTGCGCCAGGGCCGGGATGTCCGGGTCGATCAGCGGAAAGACCAGCGTGACGGCTTCGTCACGGCACAACTGAGAGAGCGCCGGAATGTAACGCGCATCGTCGAGCGAGGGCACCAGGAAACCGGCGTCGGCCTCATGCAGGGCGGGCGCCAGCGGATCGATGTCGGCGGCGAGCAGGCGACCGGCGATGCCGGTTTCGCGGTAGGCCTGCCGGAAGGCGCGCACCAGTTCCACGCGCCGCCCGGCGCTGGTGAAGAGGACGTTAACCGTCTCAGCCCGGCTTGCGCCCGATGGCAAAGTAGCCTCCGGCGATCCGATCGGCCTGGGCGCCGCGGCCCAGCCAGGGATCGAGCCACTTGAGGGGGAAGCATAGCAGAGCCGCGAGTCCTTTGGCGGGGAGGTACAGCGCCGGGATGAGACGCGCCGCCGCGCCGGCGATGAATTCCACCACGATGCGGTAGAAACCCGTCCCGGCCGCCACGGCGCGTTCGACCCGCGTGACCTCCAGGCCAGCTTGCGCCAGCAGACGTCGCATCCCGGCGCGGGTGAAGCGCCAGTAGTCTTCCGGGCCCGGGTGGTAGCCAATCACGAACGGGGCCTGCAGGTAGAGCCATCCGCCCGGCGCCAATACGCGCTCCATTTCGCCCACCGCCGCGAACGGGTCGTCCACATGTTCGACCATCTCCTGCGACACGACCACGCCGAAGCTCCGCGCGGCGAAGGGCAGGGCGACGGCATCGGCCACGACATCGGTCGTCGGCGCGGCGACCAGGTCCACGGCGACGAAGGCGGGGCCGAGGCGCGTCTCCCCACTGCCCACGTTGAGGCCGCGCGCCGTGGGATCGGCCATGGCCACGACTTCAGCCAGCGCCCGCCGCACCGCCGGCGAGTCGTTGTGAGTCGCCCAGACGGCGCGCACGAACCGGCGCCGAGACGTGGCAGAGCCCGAGTCCGTCATGTCGCGGATCCCTCGGATCGGCGGATGACTTCAAGAAACAGTTGCTCCAACTGTTCGGCCTGCAGGCTCCGGTCGAAACGCGTTTCGACCAGGCGCCGACCGCGGATTCCCATACGGCGGGCCGAGGCACGGTCCCCCGCCAGCCGCCGCACCGCCCCGGCCAGCGCTCGCCCATCCCCGGGCCGCACGAACACGCCGGCTCCGGCTCCCTCCACCAGCTGGCGCACCACTCCATCGACTGCCAGCACCACCGGGCGGCCGGCCGCCATGTAGTCGAAAACCTTGTTGGGATACGTGGTGGCGTACAGCGGGAGCGGCTTGAGGATGGCGATGCCGCAGTCCGCCGCCGCCAGCACCTGCGCCATGCCCGTCTTGGCGACCGGAGGCAGGAAGACCACGTTGCTCAACCCCTGCGCGGCCGCACGCTGCTGGAGCGCCGCCTTCTCCTTCCCGTCACCCACCAAGACGAAGACGATCTCAGGCACGCGACGCAACGCCGCGGCGGCGTCGAGAATGACTCCCAGGTCGTTCGACAGGCCGTGGGCGCCGGCGTACAGCGCCACGAAGCGCCGCCCCAGGCCATGTTCTGTCCGCAGCGACCGACCGCGCGCCGCTGGAGCGAACATGGCCACATCGACGCCGTTCGGGATGAGGGCCAGGCGATCGATGGAGGCCCCGCGGCTGCGCACGTGCTCCGCGAATCCGGGTGAATTGATGACCACGCGGTCGGCGCGGCGATAGAGGAAGCGCTCGAGCCACTGCGACATCGCAATCAGGAGACGGTTCCGCAGCACGCCCACCTGGATGGCAAAGGCCGGCCACAGGTCGCGCACCTCGAAGACCCAGGGGAGGCGACGGACGGAAGCGATGGCCCATGCCGACGCCGCCTGCAGGAGCGGCGGCGAGGTCGCCCAGACGATGTCCGCCTGACCCCCCCGCAGGCCGGCGACCAACGAGGTAAAGGTGAAACTCAGGAAGTCCAGCGTCCGCCAGACGAAGTTGCGGTGGACCCGCCCCAGACTGCCGCAGCGGACGATTTCGAGGCCTGGAGCCAGGACCTCGCGAGCGCCCCGGGCGATCCGTTCCCCGGTCAGATAGCTGCGCGTGCCGGCCAGGATCGTCACCCGATGACCGCGCTCGGTCAGCCGCCGGGCCAACTCGTAGTGCCGCGTGCCACCCGGATCGTCGGGGCGGATGAAGAGTTGATGGACGAGGAGGATGTGCATTCCGGCGGCGCTTCTGAGGCCCGCCGGGCGGGAGCCCCCGGACCCAACCCGCGCATTCTACCATGCGGGAGGAACCGTCCGCTCTCCGCTGTCTGCTTTCCGTGAAAGGTAGCCCGGATTGCTGACAGCGGGGAGCGGGTGGCGGTTTGGGGAAACGCACACAGCCGCTCCCCAATGGGCCGGCTGTGTGTCTCTGCTCAGACCGCCAGACGTCGTGCGGCGGCTACAGGTTCGACTTGGCGAAGTCTTCTTTGACGATCAGCCAGGCCTCGTGCGCAGCATTCGGGACCTTGGCGACGGCGAAATAGCGGATCTTCCCCTTCGATTCCTTCTTCTCGATGCGCCAGTCAACGCTCTTGAACTTGGACTTGCTCTTCACGTCATAGAACTGAAGCTCCGACTTCACGGGCATCCTCCTTTAGCACTCCCGTTCGAGGGCGACTCTCCCCGGCCAAGGATGGTACCCGGTTAGGCTCTGCGGGGCAAGTGCCTTGCGGGGGGAGAACAGGCCAAGTTCTAGGTCCAGGAGGTCTGCCTACCCCCAGTTCTGGGGTATCAGGAGGCAGCTGTGAAAGGTCTTGGCCGGGGAGCGCCAGTTCTAGGGGCGCTTGGACCCCAGGAACTCCTCGGCGGTTTCGTGCCCCGGCTGGCTGATTCCCTCTCGGCGGACGGCCTTGATCAGCGTCAGAGCGAGGATCCGGACGTCCAGCCCGAGCGAGGTGTGATCCACATACCAGACGTCGTGGGCGAACTTCTGCTCCCAGGTCAACGTGTTTCGTCCATTCACCTGCGCCCACCCGGTCATTCCGGGGAGTACTTCGTGTCGGCGGGCCTGTTCCGGCGTGTAGCGGTCCAGGTAGTGCATCAGCAGCGGCCTGGGACCGACCAGGCTCATCTCTCCCCGCAGGACATTGAACAGTTCGGGCAGCTCGTCCAGGCTGAACGAGCGCAGGAACCTTCCCAGGGCCGTGATCCTGACCTCATCCGGCAGCAGGCGGCCGTCGGCGGTCCGCAAATCACGCATCGTGCGGAACTTGTAGAGCACAAACGGCTCCGCCCGCAGGCCGGGACGGACCTGGCGGAAGAGCACGGGGGATCCCAGGCGGATGCGAACGAGCAAAGCGAGCACGGCCAGCAGAGGGCTGATCAAAATCACGCCCGGCACGGTGAGCAAGAGGTCGAATAGCCGCTTGGAGAGCGGCACGCCCGGTGGAAGCCAGCGGGCGGTCATGCCCCGTCGATCCACAGGATGGTTCGCCCAAGCTGAGCTGTGGCGACCGGACACGGCCCTTCTCCCGCTGGCCGCAGCGTCACCTTCGCTGGGGCGGTTCGCCCGCCGCCGAACCCCCAACGGCTGACCATTCGCATCGGCAGCTCGGCCTCTGCGCCGGCGACGATCCGCAAGCACGGCTCGATTCTTCCGTAGCCGGGCGACCGCCAGCCCCAAGCCGGCGATGCCCCCGGAGGGGCGGAGCCTCCGACGAGCCCACCTGCCCGGTAGAGTCCCAGCGCCCCGCCCTCGATCGATAGTGTGACGCGGCCGGGCCGTGGACGCAGGCCAACCCGCGGTCCCTTCATCGACCACGCCACATCGGGCACGTTCCAACCTACCTTCACCTGGTGCGGCCCTGCGCCCAGCACGTCATCAACGATCCACCACTCGGATTCACCTGCCCGAACGACCGTCCGGCGGTGAATTATCGGTCTGTAGCCATCATGCTCGGCGGCCACGACCTCGATGTCCCCCTCGGCCGACGTCCACCGGCCGATCAGCCTGGCCTGCGCCCAACGCAACCACAGGAACGGCCCGGCGCGCTCCATTGGCTCGCGCCCGTCCAGCGTCAGCGTGTTGTGCAGCGCCGCCTCGGCCAGGCCCCCCTCCCAAGGTACAGGCGCGCGGTAGAGGTAGGTGCCGGGATCGAGGGCGACGTTGGTCCCTCGCCACCACAGATCGACGTGCAGCTGGTCCGAGTGGCCGGGCCGACCGATGAAATGAGCTGCGCGCAGCTGGCCCCACGTCTCCCGACCTCCCAACCGATACAGCCCGGCGAAGGGGAGATTGGCCGGGACCGCCGCCAGGTTGTCTCGAGACGAGCGGGATTGCACATCCGATGGGGGCGAGTTCAAGCCCAACCACTCACCGACGGACTCCCAGGAGCCGGGGCCAAACAGACTTCGGTGGAGGAATTGGCGCGAGGCGGCCTCGAGCGTGGGCCGGTAGTCATCGGGCGTGCCCCCGAGCGGCAGGAGATTCGATCCGTCGTCGGGCCCGAACCGCGCTGCCACGCCGGTCCTCGCATCCACCAAGGCGCTCAGTGCCAGCGTCGACCAGCCCAGCGCGTCCGTCACATCCTCGGGAAGAGGCTCTCCGTTCAGCTCGGCCAGTCGGGCCACCCATAATCCGAGCTGGATCGCCAGCCGATGGTAGTTCGCCGAATGCTGGACGTAGCCGCCGTCCGGGAGGATTTGCCTGCGCACGCCTTCGAAAAGCAGCGATTGCCCTAGCTCGCGCCAGCGAGAGGCGCCGCGCGCCTCGGGGAACAGCAAGCCGGCGGTGTACAGGCCGGCCGCCTCACTCCATACATGGTTGTTGCCTTGGGCGCGCGCGTACGCCACCGTCGGCGGAATTCGCCGGGCGTGGACGAAGATCCCTCGCGCTAGATCGGCCAGCCGTTCGGGGCGCTGCTTCCACGCCGGCCCGAATCCATAGAGGGCGCAGGTCAGCGCCAGCAATCGCAGGGCAACCTCCTGAGCGGAGGTCCACTGCAAGCCGCGGTTCGGATGATTTTGGGCCGACCATGCCGTCCACAGCCTCCAGAATCCGTCGGCATACCGGCGGTCTCCGGTTGCCTGAAAGGCCCGGACGAGGGGCAAGGCCCAACCGAAGCGGCTGAGTTCCCACGCGAAGCGGGCATCGGCCGTCAGCGTTCTGAGATCAACCTCGGACCAATGTCGATGGATGCTTTCAGCCGAGATCGGCTTCCCATCGACGTCGACGTCCCACGATCTCAGCGGGAACCGCAGGCGCAGGGATTGACCGCCGCCCAGCGGAAACACGCCCTTCAGAATCCCATCGGCCACGCGGCGCGCCTCGCCCGGCGAACCTCGTGATCTCCGCAAGCAGGGATCCAAGAAGAAGCGCGGGCGAGATCGCGCCGCGCGAAAGGCGGCGTACGCCGTCGGATCGGAGGGAACGCCGGGCTCGAGCAAGCGCGCCAAAGGCCAGGAATCCCAGTCTGCGGCTGGGGTCTGCCAGCGAAACCATCCGACCGCCAAGCCGGCGCGGTAGATGAGGTACGAGGTGAGAGAGCTCGGGCCGAGCTCGAGCGCCGCCCGCCACGCGCGGCGGAGGGGCATCATTCCCGGGCGCGGGGGGCGGCGACCTCCACCGTCTCCCCTGAGCGAAGCGCGAGGCCCGCGTCGATGGTTGCCTGGGAGACAGCGATCAGGTCGGCATACGGAATGGGTGGAGGTCCGCCGCGGCGGATCGCCTCGACGAACGCGGCCCACATGGCGCCGTGACCTTTGTCTTGCCGCATGGGCGAGGTCCACTTCCGGGAGCGGCCGCCTTCCCACGTCTCGAGGCGGCGGAAATCCTCCAGGACGGCCACGCGGCCCCCACCGAATACTTCCAGCCGCTCCTTCTCAAAGGACCGGTCGCCGGTGGCCAGGTAAGCGATCGAGCCGAGACTCCCATCGGCGAACCGGACGGTCACCAGCAGGCTGTCCTCGAGGGCAGGTGAGGCCGCCTCCATCCCGCGCGCCTCGACGCGCACGGGGGGCGATCCGGCCAGGAAGGTCATCAGGTCGATGAAGTGGCCGACCTCGCCGACCAGGCGTCCGCCTCCCTGCTCCGGGTCGCGCAACCAGTGGTCCGCCGGCAGCGGTCCCGCGTTGACCCGGTACACCATCGCCAGCGGCGCGCCGACTCCCTTGACGAACTCCTGGAGTCTGATCGCCAGGGGCGCAAACCGCCGGTTGAACCCGACGGTGAGCAGGCTCGAGGCACCCTCGAGAGCACCGGCAACGTCGCCCAGCTCGTCCGTCGTCAACGCCAAGGGCTTCTCGCAGAACACGTGCTTCCCGGCCCGCAAACCGGCAATGGTCTGCCGCGCATGCAGATGATGACGGGTGAAGATGGCCAGGGTGTTGACCTCGGGATCGCTGAGGATCTTCGCCTCGTCCGTGGTGGCGTAACGGAATCCGAACCGAGAGCCGGCATGCGACGCGCTGAGACCGCTGGCGGCCGCCACGCCGACGAACTCGACGCCCGAGAGGCGGCGCAGCGCCGGCAACGCCACCACGGTGGCAAAGTTGCCCGCGCCCAGTACCCCCAGGCGCACGGCCTGGTTTGACAAGGGCTTCGACGGCAAGGCGATGAACCGGTCGGTCGCGGTCGGCAGCGTCACATCCGCCGGGTAGGTCAGCAGAACGCCCAGGACTTCAGGACCCCCGCGCCTCAGCCGCGCGTAGGCATCTTCGGCGCGCTCGATCGGAAAGCGATGCGAGATCAGAGGGCCCACATCGAGGCGGCCCTGGCCCATCAGGTCAACGACGGCCTGCAGGTTGCGCCCTTCGGTCCAGCGCACGTATCCGAGCGGGTAGTCGCGGCCGTCTTCCTCGTACGACGGATCGTAGCGGCCAGGGCCGTAGGAGCGCGAGACGATAAACTCGAGCTCCTTTTCGTAGTAGGCCTTGCGCGGCAGGTCGAGGCCCACCGCGCCGACAGCCACCACCCGCGCCCGATCGCGCGCCAGAGCCGCCGCCAGGGTCACGGGGTCGTTCGACGGCCCGTCGGCGCAGATCACGACCAGGTCGAAGCCCAGCCCGCCGCTGGCTGCCTCGGCCGCCGCTTCCGCCTCGGCCCGCGTGTGCGCCATCGCACCCAGGGCCCGAGCCAGGCGGACACGGCCCTCGTCGAGATCGATGCCGAGGACAACCGCGCCGGCGGCGCGCGCCAGACCGGCCGTCAACAATCCCAGCAACCCCAACCCGATCACGGCCACGCGCTCGCCAAGCTGCAGGCGCCCCAATCGCAGTGCATGCAGTGCGATCGCGCCCAGCGTGGCGAACGTGCCGGATTCAAAGCTGACATTCTCCGGCAGACGCGCCAGCAGGTTGACCGGGACAACGGCGAACTCTCCGTGCACGGCATGGCCCCCGCCGGCGCAGGCGACGCGGTCCCCGGGCCGAAACGCGTCGACTCCATCACCAACTTCGACGATCGTTCCGGCGGAGGCGTAGCCCAGCGCCATCGGCTCGTCCAACCGCGAACGGACGGCGTCGATGGCCGGCAGGAGTCCTTCCTTGCGGACTTTGTCGAGGGTTTGCCGGACGAGGTCGGGGCGCGCTCGCGCTTTGCCGACCAGACTGCGGCCGGCGAAATCAACGACCATGCGCTCGGTTCCAGCGGAGAGAACGGAAACGGCCGTCCGCACCAGCACGGTCCCCGGCGTCGGCCGCGGTACGGGCACATCGACGACGCGGGTGGCACCGTCGCGGAGGTGTTGGACGACTTGCTTCATGCGGTGGGCCGGAGGAATCTCCCGGTCGGCCGGTCGACGCGGATTATAGCATCCCGATCAGAAACCCCTCAGGAGAAGCGGACTGCTCCCTCTGCGTTGACCCCGCGGGGCGCCCCGGAGCGTAGCGAAGGGGTGTCGAAGCGCGGGTACCTTTGGTTGCGCACCACTAGGCCGCCACGTCGCGATAGAACGCTTCGGCTCGCCGCAGGCCCTGCTCCCGATCGGCCCGCTCGGCGATGATCGCCACGTTGCGCCGCGCCGCGGCCGCTCTCCATTCGTCATCGGTCAGCGCCGCCACGACGGCCCGCGCCACATCCCTCGGACTGGCAGGGTCGACCAGCCGGCCGTTCTCGCCGTCCACGATCCATTCGCGGATCGACTCCAGATCGCCAGCCACCGGCACACAGCCGCAGGCCATGGCCTCCAGCAAGGTATTCGGGGTACCGTCGTGCGTGCTGGGCGAGACCGAGACGTGCGCGGCGCGGAACAGAGATGCCATTCCGGCCTCGTCCTGCGCCGGCAAGAGCCGCGTGCGCACGCCCAGGCCCATCGATTCGACCCAGCCGAGCACGTCAGCGTCGCCCGCCATGGCCACGCCGGCGAAGCTGGTGTCCGGGAGAGCTGCGAGCACTTGAGCGGCCGCCCGGAAGAATGTGTCGGTCCGAACGTAGGCCCGCAGCCCGCGCGGATTCAAGACCAGGCGGGATGCGGCCGACCCATCGGGCAAGGCCCGGCGCTCCTCCGGATGAGCGGGGTCGCCAGGTCGAAACAACTCTCGACGCACGCCACCGTTGCCGGGAAGCTCCAGCGTCGGCCGGGCGGGCCGCAGGCCCCACTCCGCCGCGAGCCGCAGGTCGCGCCGGCAATCGGCGTGGAGGCCGTCGGCGCGGGCCATCGTCCGGCGGGTGGCGGCGCGCATCCACGGCGTCGAGGGCGCGTGCAGGGTGAAATCGTTGCCCCACACCGAGACCGCCAACGGCGCGCTCGGACGCGCCGCCACCGCCAACATGCCCTCGAACGGGATCCTCAAAGCGTGGATGAGATCGGGACGCACTTCGTCGATGCGGCGGGCCAGAGCCGGCGCGGCCTGCCGGACGGCGAGCGGGCCCACCCAATGCCGCAAACCGGTCAGCAGGGCCAGCCTTCGCCGACTGCGCGACGGCGATGCCACCCCCGCCGGGCCGGAGCCGGGGCCGACGGGCACCACCGTCAGCGATGCCAGACCGATCTTCGGCGTGCAGGGGCGCGTCGAAACGAGGTGGACATCATGGCCGTGTCCGGCGAAGTATTCCAACCAGGCCAGTGCGATCGGGCTGCGGCCGTCGGCGACGTAGAGAAT
>DATIFK010000085.1:0-12572 GCA_035455265.1 Anaerolineales bacterium | reverse complement strand
TGGACCGTCCCCCACTTCGAGAAGATGCTGTACGACAACGCCCTGCTGGCGCGTGCCTGCGTGAGCGGATGGCGCGCCACCGGCGCCGCCTTCTTGCGCAGCGTGGCTGAGGAGACGCTGGACTTTCTCTATCGGGAAATGCTCGATCCACGCGGCGGGTTCTACTCCTCGCTGGACGCGGATTCCGGTGGCGGCGAAGGCCTGTTTTACACATGGACTCCCCAAGAGGTGGGCGACGCCTTGCAGGACCCGGCCGAGGCGGCGCACGCATGCCGCATCTTCCATGTCAGCGAGCAGGGAGATCTGGACGGTCGCAGCGTGCTTCGCCTCACCCCTGCTCCTCCGGGCAACCAGGACGCGCTTCCGGAAGAGGCCGTCGACGCATCACGGATCGAGCGCCTGCGACGGACGATGTTCGACGCCAGAGCGCGCCGCCCGAGACCGGCGCTCGACGACAAGATCGTGGCGGCGTGGAACGGACTGACCCTGATCGCTTGCGTCGATGCCGCCTTGGCGTGGGGGCGATCTGAAGATCTCGCGGCAGCCGAGAACCTGGCGGGCTTTCTCTTGCGCGAACTTTCCCCTGCCGGTGCGCTATTGCGTTCCGAGCGCTCCGGGCGCGCCGGCCCGGCGGCGTTCCTGGAGGACCATGCCGCCGTCGGGCTGGGATTGCTGGCCCTGTATCAGACGGACTTCGACGAGCGCTGGTATGCCGGCGCCGTGGCCCAGGCCGAGGCTATCCTCGACCGTTTCTTCGACGGCGCTTCCGGGTTCTTCGACACGCCATCGGAGCAGAGCTCCCTGTGGATGCGGCCACGCAGCGTTCAGGATTCGCCGGCGCCAAGCGGCGGTGCGATGGCGGTCGAGCTTCTCCAGAACCTGTATGCCCTGACCGCCGATGATCGTTACGCCAGTGCGGCGATGGCCGCGCTCCTTGGGATGCAGGATACGGCCACCGACCACCCTGCGGCCTTCGCCACCTGGTGCCTCGATCTCCAAACAGAGACCTCGCCCAGGCGGCAACTCGCCGTCATTGGAGATCCCTCGGCCGACGACTTTCGGGACCTACTACGCGCCGTGAGGGAACTGGATCCTCCTGGGCTGGTCCTGGCTGGCGGAACCGGCGAAGGGAGCGCCGTACCTCTGCTGAAGGAGCGGACTCGCATCGATGGGAGGGCGGCTGCTTACCTGTGCGAACACTTCGCTTGCCGGCTGCCGGTGACGTCGCCGGATGAACTGCGAGCGCAACTCCTCGCCCAGAAGACGTAGGGGCGAAGCACGCTTCGCCCCTACGTGTTCTTGGTGGAGACACCAGCCAAATCCCGACGGCCTGCTGTCTCCCTTGTGTAGCTGCTATTCCACCGTGACGCTCTTGGCCAGGTTGCGCGGTTGGTCGACGTCGGCCCCGCGCAGGACGGCGATGTCGTAAGCCAGCAGCTGCAGCGGGATCGCCGTCACTACCGGAGCCAGCAGCCAGGGCGCCTGGGGGACCCACAGCATATGGTCGGCGAGTTTCGGCAGCAGCTCGTCGCCGTCGGTGCCGACGGCGATCACGATTCCCCCGCGCGCCTTGGCCTGCTCCACCTGGCTGATCATCTTCTCGTACCAGGGATCGCGCGGCGCCAGGGCCACGATCGGCATGTCTCGGTCGACCAAGGCGATCGGGCCGTGCTTCATCTCGCCGGCTGGATAGGCTTCGGCGTGGATGTAGGAGATCTCCTTCAGCTTGAGAGCGCCTTCGTAGGCGATCGGCATCTGGATGCCTCGGCCCAGGTACAGGGCGTGTTCGCAGTCCTTCATCACGGCGGCGACGCCCTCGACCTCGTCGGCCCGGTCCAGGCACTGGCTGACAAGATCCGGCACCAGCCTCAGGTCCTCGACAAGACGGCGCCGTTCCGCGGCCGGCAGCGTGCGCCGCAGGTCGCCCAGCAGGACGGCCAACATATACAGGTCGACCAGCGGCGCGGTGAACGCTTTGGTAGAGGCGACGCCGATCTCGGGACCCACCTGCATGCTGATCGAACCGTCGGCCAGGCGCATCGCCTGCGACCCCAGGGCATTGACGATCGACCAGACGCGCGCTCCGCGGCTGCGAGCTTCCTCCATCGCCGCCAGCGTGTCGGCCGTCTCGCCCGACTGGCTGATGGCCAAGACGACCGTGTCGGCGCCTACGATGGGGTCACTGTAGCGGAACTCGGAAGCGATGACGACCTCGACCGGGAGCCGCGCCAGGCGCTCGATCAGGACCTTGCCCACCATCCCGGCATGGGCAGCCGTGCCGCAGGCCGTGATGACCATCCGCCGGATCGCCCGCGCCGACTCGGGGGAAAGCCCCAGCTCAGGCAGCAGGATTCGCTCGTCGCCGAAGTCCACCCGTCCGGCGATGGTGTCGGTGAGGGAGCGCACCTGCTCGTGTATCTCCTTGAGCATGAAGTGCTTGTACTCCCCCTTCTCCGCCGCCACCGGATCCCAGGTGACGTTCTGGACATCGACAGGAAGAGGCTGGCCGTCCAGGCCGATGATGTCGAAGCCGTTCGACCGCACGACGGCGATCTGCCCGGATTCGAGGAAGGCCATCGTCCGTGTATGCTCGAGGATCGCCGGGATATCGGAGGCGACGAACATCTCGCCCTCGCCGACGCCCACGACGATGCCGCCGGCATTGCCGATGCGGGCGGCCACGATCGTGTCGGGCTCGCGCGCCGTGAGCAGGACGATGCCGTGCGCGCCTCGAAGGTGGGCGATGGCCAGGCGGGCGGCCTCGGCCAGACGGGAGCCGGTTGAAAGGTAGCGCTCGACCAGGTGGACGATGACTTCCGAGTCGGTGTCCGATCGGAAGGTCACGCCCTCCGCCTCCAGCTCTTCTTTGAGCTCGGCGAAGTTTTCGACGATACCGTTGTGAACCACGACGACGTCGCCCGAACTCCCCATGTGGGGATGAGCGTTGCGGGCGTTGGGCTCACCGTGGGTCGCCCAGCGGGTGTGTCCGATTCCGATATGCCCATGGACCGGGTTCTGCTCCAGCAACGCTTGGAGCCGGTCCAGCTTCCCGGCGTCGCGACGCACTTCCAGATGCCCATTGGTGAGCACGGCCAGTCCCGCCGAGTCGTAGCCGCGATACTCAAGGCGTTTCAGGCCGTTGAAGATGATCGGCGTCGCATCGCGTGAGCCGACATAGCCCACGATGCCGCACATGGATTCCTCCGCATTCGGTTTGGATCGTGCTTGGGGTCACTCCCCCCGACTTTGGACCGCCCGTCGCCGAGCGGATTTCGTCGGAAGGTCCCTGGGAAGGGAATGGGCGGTGACACGCCCAGAGGGCATCCGCTGATCTTTCGATTTTCCCGGCGCCGCGGTGGAGGGCCGCAACGTGATTCCGGTTAGCCCCGCCCCGCGGCGGGGAACCCTCGACCTCGTCACCCGGGTCGGCAGTTCGCCCGGGCCCTGCGCTGTCGTCCTTCGTCTCTTGGCTCCGACCCTCCGTTTGCATCCTACCAGGTCATTATACCCGACCGCCGCCGCCCTCACCCGGCCCACTCATGGGGCTGGCTATGCGAATTCCAGCGTTGACGTCGTCGCCTTTCGCAGGTCCGCGTACGCTCCCCGGCGCGCCTCCGGCAGATGGCCCGCCAGAACGTACATGGCCTCATCCGTCATCAGCCGGAGCCCGTCCCTGCCCGGCCGCTCGGACGTCGCCTTGAAACGAAAAGGACGGCCCAGCCGGACCACCGCGCCCGGACCCCTCCACCGGCGTGCCGAAAGCGACGGGAACCCCTGGGTTCCTTCGATCATTGTGGGGATGACGAGCGCGCCGCTGCGATGCCCCAGGAACGCGATCCCTTCCCGCCCGCGACCCAGGGCCGGGCTGCGCGTCCCCTCCGGGGCGACCAGAATGACTTCTCCGGCTTGCAGCACAGCCATCGCCTGGCGCAAGGCGGCCCGGTCGACCTCTCCGCGATGGACAGGGATGGCGCGCCAAATCCGCGGGAAGATCCCGACGATGGGATAGCGGTAGGCTTCGACCTTGGCCATGGGGACGATATTCCGCGGCATACATCCCATCACCACAATGGGGTCGACAAACGCGATATGGTTGATCATCAGGATCGCCGCGTCGCTCGCTGGCAAATGCTCCAAGCCTTCCACGTGGTCAAATTTGATCAGGAACCGGAAGGCAAAGTGATCGATCAACCATCGCAGCGCCCGGCGGCGGCCCTCGAAACGGGCGTGGACGTAGGTGGAGGCCGTCATGCTTCGCCACGCGCCAATGCCAGAGCGCGCTCGACCGCCTGCTCGACGCCGATGTCCGTCGTGTTCAGAATGCGGGCGTCTTCCGCCGGGCGCAGAGGCGCCAGCGTCCGCGACGAGTCGTAGCGGTCGCGCTCCGCCATGGCCGACTCGATGGCGTGCAGGTCGGCCGTCTCGCCGCGTTCGACTAGCTCCCGATGCCGCCTCTTCGCCCGTTCCTCGAGGCTGGCGTCGACGTAGAGCTTCAGGTCAGCCTCGGGGAGCACGACCGTGCCGATATCGCGCCCGACCATGACCACGCGTCCGCGCAGGCCGATCTCCCGCTGCCGCCGCGTCATGGCGCGGCGAACACCGGGGTAGGCCGAGACCTGCGATACATGCGCGTCGACCTGGCGCGAGCGCAGGCCCCAGGTCACGTCGGCTCCATCGGCGAGGACGTCGTAGAAGCGGCCGTCCGAGGCGCTGGGAGGCCTGATGTCGATCGCCAATCCTTCGGCGATCCCCTCCACAGCGGGCTGATCGTCCACCGGCACACCCCGCTCCAGCGCCGCCAACGTGACGGCCCGGTACATCGCGCCGGTGTCGACGAACAGGTAACCCAGCCGTTCGGCAAGCAGGCGCGCCAGCGTCGTTTTTCCCGAGGCGGCGGGTCCGTCGATGGCGATGATGCTGGGCGTGGGCATGCTGGACTATGGGGCGGATTCAGGTTCCGTCGGGCTCAGCGTAGCGACGTCTTCTCGCACGTAGAGCACCCAGCTGTCTGCAATCAACGGGGCATCGCCGCGCAACCACCAGCGCACCAAATCCGGAGGCCAGCTCCCTCCCCAGCCCCACGCGTGCCCCAGACTCATGGACTGCCCGAGATACTTGGCCGGAAGGGGTGCCAAAGGAATGACCTCGCGTTGGATAAGGGCCAGCGGTGCCCGACCGGGCCCTGTTTCATCGGGAACGTAGGCCGGGAAGCCCCGCAGCGCCCACGCCAGGCTCGGCGTCGAAGGTCCCACGACGGAGATGGGGAAGGTTTGGGTCCCGGTTTGCGAGAGAGCCAGTGACTCCAAGGTTCGCCGCAAGCGCACGAGTCCGGTGGCGCCCTGGCGCGGCCGCCACAGTTCGGCAGTGCGATCGAAATCGCCTGAAAGGTTGAGGCGCCATGAGGCCGAGACCGTCAGGGCCAACAACACGGCGAAGACCGCTCCGACACCGGCAGCTCTCGCCGTCGCCCAATCCCAACCGAACCCGACCAGGACGACCACGACACCGGCCAGGGCGATCGCGCCCAGGGCAATCGGAAGGCGGAGCCCCGGCAGGCTGACGTCGGCCCCTGGACCGATGCCGGACAGGTAGGCGGCCAGCTGCTGCCCGACGAAACCGCTCAGCACCATCAGGGCCGCCCACAGCCCGGCGGCGACCCATGGATGCTCCATCTTGTCCGCCGACTCGACCTCTCGTTGGACGACTTGGGCGGCGAGGAATCCCAGTGGAAGGAGGGGCCAGATCGCGTCCTGGGGCTGTCGGCCCACGGAGCCCAGGAAGAGAGCGAGGGAAACGACAACCCAGGCGACCAGGAATCTCTGCGTTGGATCCCATCGTCGGAAGGATTGGACGACCCCGACGATCCCAAGAATGAGGACGAGTGGCTCGTAGCCCGCCAGGAGGAGAATCGACGTCAAGAGAGGCAAGCTACCGGGCACAAACCAGGCGGTCAGCCAGGCACGCAAACCGGAGAAGAGGACTTCGAGGCCGGACGGTATCGCGCCAAGGCCGGAGGCGATGGCGGCAGCAATGGCGATGGACCACAAGCCGACCTCCGCCAGATCACGGACCGTCCACCCATTCGGCAGGGACGCGGCTACTCCGCGACCCAGCCAGGCGGATCCCAGCCTCGCTAGGAACAGGGCCAGGACAACCGTCAAGAAGCCGGGGCCGGAGGCCACGCCTATGCCCACGCAAAGCGACAGCCAAGCCTTCGCGGTCCAGCCTTCGCTCGGCGATCGCGTGAACAGAACCGCAGCCGCAACGGCGAAAGCCGCCAACGACAGCGCCGTACCTCCAGCGGCTCGCGCCGTGGCCAGCCACGCCGGGGAAATGGCGATCCACAGAGCCATGAAGAGCAACGGGATCGCCCCGATCCTTCGCCGGAGGACGAGCAAGACCACCACAGGGACGAGGCCGGCGACGGCCGGTACCGCGCGGGCCGCTCCCTCCCCCGCGCCCCCCAAAGTGAACACAACCCGCGTAAGGATGTGGTAGAGCGCACTGGTCGGCTGTGCAACGATGCCGTCATAGAAGATCGACGATTGCGAAGTCCCCTGGGCCGCCGCCAGCGCTTCGGCAGCCTCCTCGGGGCCGATGGGTCTGTCCCCGAGCGCGGTGAAGCGCAGGCAGGCCGCCAAAAGCATCAGCGCCGTGATGGTCAGGGCGGGCAACGAGACCGTGCGTCCGTCATCGCTCATGGGCTGGTGACTCCAAGCCGCGCGTAGATCGTGACATCGTCCGACTGGTAGATCGTCTGCATGTAGATGTCGAACTTCCTGGTCTGGACGGGGGAGTATGTCTGCCGCTCCAGCGGACCGATGTAGACATAGTCGATGCCGTACCGGTCGAGGATGGCGCTGGCCTCATCCCACTCCCGCGTGAGGTAAAGGCGCTGGATGTCGTCGGCTCGCCCGGCTTGCGGCTCCCAGGTTCCCCTCCATTGATACTCGTGGAAGTCCCACCCGAGCACTGTCGTCAGTCCGGTGTTGCCGGAAATGCGGCCGAACTGCGAGTAGCTGCCGCCGACGGCCTCGGCGACGACGCCGCTCGACAGGTGCGACTGGATCCACTGTATCGCGGCGTAGTCAGCCGGATCGTCATAGGCCAGATGCGCCGTTCCATCGAGTGTGAGGCCCTGGGGCGGACGAAAACCAGAGGTCTTGTTCCAGACCGCTGTCACGGTGTAGAGGAAGCCCACCAATAGTGGGAGTGCGGCCAGCGCCGCCCAGCCTGATCCGCGCCGGCCCGGCCAGGGGGTGGCGAAGAGATAGGCCGCGGCCAAACCCCACAGCAGCCAGCCGGCGTAGAAGAGTTTGAACACCGTGTTCATGCGGGAGCCGAAGGAGTCCTTCAGGTAGAAGAACTCAGGCCCGAGCACCAGTACAGCTCCCAGAGCGATCATCGCCAGGACGAAGGGGACCACCGTCGAAGGTGCAACCGACGAAAATCGCTGGGAACCGCGGCGAAGCCACAGCACGAAGGCGCCGGCGGCCACGAGACCCAGCAGCAGCGCTGTCCACGAGCCCAAGGCGCGGCGAGACAGCGCCGCCCCCAGCACCTCGCCGATCGAGGAGGCGCCTAGGGACTGAACGGCCACATCCGCGTCCGCCGGCCGAGCCACCAGGATGACGAGCCCGAAGACCATCGACAGCAGCCAAAGGCCGACCGGAAGCGCCAGGCCCCACCCCAATATCCTCCGTCGATCCGCCGAGTCCACCTCATGACGGATTTGAAGGATCAGCCAGATCACGATGGGCACAAAGGAGGTGGCGAAGAAGATGAGGAACTGCGTCAGGCGCGTCGGGAACACCAGATTGGGTAGTACGCCGCCGGCCTGGGAGGCGAACGTCGGAAACCAGGGGAAGTAGAACAGCACGGCCGCAAGGCCTATCGCCGCGGCACCGGCGAGGATCACCCCCGCCACCCGTCGCAGGGATTGACCCACGAACCCCCAAGCCAGCACGATGAGCAGCAAGGTCAAGTAGATCGGGAAGTCCCATGTGTTCAGGAAGGCCAAGGCCCCGAACACCCATCCAGCCAGGACGATTTCGCCCAACCCAAGGGGAACCTCCCAGGCGCCGCTGAGAAGCGCCAGGGCGACCGCCACCACGCCCCATCCCACACCCACGATCAGGATTGCCTTGAGGGCAGGCACCAGCGCGGCTGTGAAGCCGCCTCCGGCGATCGAGGCGCTCGCTCCTCTCGCCAGGCCGGCGATCAGGCTGGTCACCACGGCGGCCATGGTCAGCCCCGTCGGCCACGTTTCCGGCAGCCTCACCATGGACAACCGCTTGCCTTGGCCGGCGGCGCCCAGGTGAGCGTGAAGCGAGTAGCCCAGCGCCAGGATGGCGAACGGCAGGGCCAGGACGTGGGGATGGTTGTCGGCCAACAGGAACGAAAAGAAGGGGAATTCGTCGATGACTTCGACGTGCGCCCCGCGCAGGTCGATGTCATTGATGACTCGGGCACCTTGCCACCAGAACCAGAAACGGTTGGGAGGGAAAACCGGATCGCCGACGGGAGGGTTCACCAGGTCTTTCAAGTTGAGTGCCGACCAGAATGTCGACGTCAACGTCCCATCCGCTGCCGGACGCCAGAACACATGCAGCTCATGCAGAATCTCGAACAGGCCGGCAGCGTTGCCGACCAGCAGGATCACCGCCGGGCCGAGCAAAGCCGCCCACGGGCGCGGCCGCTCACCGTTCGCCGCAAGGAGGTTGAGCGTCAGGGAATAGGTGCCGGCGGCGACGAGGCCGAACCACAGGGCACTCCCGAGATTGAACGCTGCGCCGGCGGTCACCCCGGTCCAGTTGGTCAGCATCGCCAGCAGGACGTAGCCGAAGTAGTAGTAGGAGATGGCATAGCCCGAGAGCCACGGGTCGTGCGGCGGAAAATGGGGCGACCGGAGAATGGCGTTGAGGAACGCCAACTCCATCGGCTTCTCGGTCGCCACAATCTCGGGATTGGTGGCCCGTACCAGGGCCCACGCAACGAAGGCTACGACGAAGACCGCCTCTTCCGCCAGCAGGAGTCGGATGTGGGCCTTCATCCACTGGACGACCTCGGCTCCGTGCCCGCGTAGGGCGATCGCTCCGGCCACGATCGCTGCGACCAACGCGGCCACCGCCCCGCCCGTGTCATTCTGCAGAACCCCGGTCGAGGCCCCCATCCAAAGGACGTATCCGGAGAGCAGCAGCCCCAGCGGCCGGGCGAGCCCCCAGCCGCGGTCCGGAAGGCGGTGGAAGATGCGCCAGGCAAACGGGAAGATGGCTGCGCCGACGATCGTGCTGGCGAACCACCAGGCCAACACTTGGCCGATCATCCCGCGGCCTCCTTCGGGTTCTCTGAGGTGGGCCGCGGGATCATCCCGCGGCCTCCTTCGGGTTCTCGATGGTAGGCCGCGGGATCATCCCGCGGCCTCCTTCAAGCTCTCGATGGAAGGGCGCGGGATCAACGGATCACCTCGTAGACGACCACGGGCCCATCCTGATAGGCGACCCTGAGCCAGCCCAGGTCAACCATACGCTCGAATTTCTCCAGGCCGTGCGTCGGGCAACGCAGGCGCCCGTCTCCGGCCTGTGCCTCGATGGGCGTGCAATCCTGGGGCGGCACCAACGGCGGCTTGGTGATCAGCGGGCGTCCCGACATGTCGCACTCGACCCCCGTCAGATCGACCGTCGGCCAACACGGCTGCATGAACTCGTAGTACGCGTGCTCCATCTCTCCCACGACGACGTAAGAGACCTGATACTTCTCGAGGAACTGGCGCGCTTCCTCCGGCGTGTAACGAATGTAGAAGTCGGCGACCTCCGAAGCGCGTTGGCTCACCGGATCGCCTTCCACGGCGCGCTGCTGCTGCTGATGCCAACTCCACCCTAGGACACTGGGCAGTCCCGTGTAGATCGCCACCCGCGCACCCCAGCGGTACTGTTCGGCGTGGGCCTCGACGATCACCGGCGATCCTTGCACGTTGTCCTGCATCCATCGAATCATACGGTAGTCCGAATCGAGATGGAGATCGGTCCCCATATCGGCGTAGGTGGCGTACGCCATGTAGGCCGCGCCGTCGAGCGTGTGCGGGGCGGTCGGAGCCATCCGGTCGCGCACTTTCGCCGGCGCGGCCGTCAGCGGGAACAGGGCCGCTCCAACGACCAGAGCCGCCAGGCCCCCCACCCAGATCCCACGCCAACGGGCGGACCACAACGCAAGCTCCTGCCAGGTCCAATAGACTGCGGCTGCTGCTGCGATACTGAACAGCGTCCACACCTGAAGGTAGAACTTGAAGACCGTGTTCATGCGGCCGATGTCGCCGCGCAGGACGATCACCTCGACAACCAGTGTCAGGGCCAGACCCGAGCCGAAGAAGAGCAGCGCGATCCGTTTGGCCCACCCCAAGCCCGGACGCAACAACAGAACGGCGGCCCACACTCCGAGCGGGATCGCGACGAGAGCGATCCGAGCCCCGTCGGCAAACGCCCAGATGACAGCAGCGATCGCGGCCATGGCCACGAAGCCCATTGCGCCAACGTAGGGCCGCAGCCGGGCGAGACTCGAGAGCGGCGTCTCCGCCATCCACTGGCGAGTCTCCCAGGCCATCCAGGAGACCACGGCGAAGAGGAACAGACCATGAACCGTGAAGTAGGAGCGAACGGTCGTTCGCGAACCGTGCCACACATCAGCGCTCGTGTATCCGGCGCCGTACCACTGGCTGAACGGGCGATACAACAGGAAGAAGAAGGCGAGCAAGCCCAGCGCCGAGACGAAGGCTTCGACATAGGCTCTTCGAGATCGCATCCCCTCACGGATCGGCCCGGCGGCGATGGCCGCGGCCACGCCGAACGTCAGGTAGACGGGGAAGTCCCAGGTATTGGTCGGCCGTAGGGAACCCAGGATGAGGCCGCCGGCGAAGATGGCGAAGAGCCAGCCGCCCGCGCTTAGCCGCTTGCGAGCCTCGGCCGCCAGCAGCCACGAAGCCGACCACGCCGCACCCAGGACGGTCAGCGGCAGAGCGATCATGTGCGCGTGAAGGTCAGCGTAGAGGAACGTGAAGAAGGGGAATTCCGTAATCGGGCCCACGTCGCCCGGAGCGACGGGGATGGCCCGGCTCGGATTCCAATACCACTCGTCCAGGCGGAACGGCAGAGGGTCGCGCAGGGTCAGGAAGCGCCCCAGCCCGCGCAGCGCTTGCGGGATGCCGCGGACCATCTCGGACATCTGATCGCCCGGCAAGGTGCCGATGCGCTTCAGACCTTCGTAGATCATGGCGACGGTGCCTAGATTTCCCAACAGGACCAGCGCCACCGCGGCCGCCAGCCCGGCGACGCGTGGCGAGAGCCGCGGAGCCTCCATCGACTGCTGCGTTCGCCGAACGAGTTCGGAGGCGAAGGCGTAACCCGCCAGTCCCAGCATCGAGAACAGCGTGGGGAGAATCAAGTTGTAGGCGACGGATGGGGTCAGGCCGAGCAGCTTCACCGGAACCGCCACCAGCACGAACCCGAAGTAGTAGTAGTTGATGTAGCCGCCGGCAAACCAGGGGTCGTAGGGCGGGAAGCTGGTGCTCTTCAGGACGGCGTTGAAGTAGGAGAAATCCATGGGCTTCTCGCCGCCCTTGGCCGGGTGCCACAGGTCCGGATTCCCCCAGCGCAACCCAAGATCGAACAGGAACAACGCCAGGGCCAGACCCTCGACGACGAGGATTTCCGTGCGGTGTTCGCGCCACTCCTGACGCAGGTCGAGGCGCTGTCGCCAAACGATGAGTGCCGAGGCGGCGACCAGAAGGACGACGACGGCCAGGATCAAGGGGCGATCGAACGGCACCCGGAAGCTGGCGAGCAACCAGACACCCCACGCCAGCAGGAGCATGCCGAAGACCCGGCCCAGGGCGTACGCGCCGTGGCCGAATCCCGGGAAGGCCACCCGGACCAGCGGAAAGATGGCTGCGCCGAGCAGACCGATCAGGATCCACCAGACCACGGTTGCCAACGTCTGCGAGCGATTGAGCCACGACGAGGCTGGATACAACTGAGACCAAGTTCCGCCCCTTTCCTGCTCGGCAAGCCGATCGGGCGGGAGCATCAAGTCCGGCGGAACGGAGCGCGCCTGGGCCGGCAGGACGTGGACGATGTGGCTCAGGTCGACCTGGGCCAGTAGCCCTCGCACCGCATCGGCCGAGAAGGATGCCGAGCGGGCAAAGATGAGGACCTTTGGATGGTCGTAGACGGTGAAGGCTTCCTCGGCCATCTGGTCGGGGATCAGCAGCGGGCCCAATTGCGGATCGCTCTCGAAGACCTCGATCAACTCGTAGCCGAGCGCGTTGACCTTCCCCGTCGGCTGGAGATCCGCGCCGCACTTCGGAATGTAGAGCGGCGATGGGCAGTCGAAGAGGGCTCGGTAGTAGGCCGTCGTCAGTGGATAGCGGATGGGGACGCGCGGGATCGAGCCGTACTGCCGATTGGACGTGATAACCAGGAAATCGCCCTCGCTCAGTGTGTTGACGATGCGTTCGAGCTTGTCGGAAACCCCGTTGGCGTCGGCGTCCTGTTCGTCGTCCCAGTAGAGTTCCTGGTTCA
>DATIFK010000084.1:0-5153 GCA_035455265.1 Anaerolineales bacterium | reverse complement strand
CGAGGGCCGGGCGGATGACCTCCGGGTATTCATAGGTCAGGCCCGAGACGAAAGCGTCGGCCTCGCCCATGGCGACCATCATCGGCCCGAAGACGTTGCGCTGCTGGACGCGGGACAGCGCCTGGGCGAGGGTGATCCCCTGGCGCTGCCGTCGATCGTAGTAGGCCTGGGCGAACTTCTCCAGGCGCTCGAAGCTGCGCGGGTTCACCACGGCGCAGCTCAGGGGTAGGCCGAGGGCCGCCGATTTCTCGGCGACCACCTCCGGCCGCCCGAGCAGGATCGGCGTGGCGATGCCTTCTTCGAGCACGCGCGCCGCCGCCCGAATGATCTTGGTTTCTTCCCCTTCGCCGAACACGATCCGTTTCGGCGCCTGGCGCGCCCGGTTGACGATGAACTGCCGCACCCGCATGCCCTTTCCCTGGCGCAGCGACAGTTCGTGGCGGTAGGAACGCAGATCGATCTGGATCCGCGCCGCGCCCGTCTCCATGGCGGCTTTGGCTACCGCCGGCGACTCCCACAACAGGACGCGCGGGTCGAACGGCTTCGGAAGGATGTACTCGGGGCCGAACTTGAGCGCATCGACGCCGTAAGCCTGCAGGACGCTATCCGGCACATCTTGCTTGGCCAGCTCGGCCAGGGCCCGCGCCGCGGCGACCTTCATCTCTTCGTTGATGGCCCGGGCGCGGACATCCAGGGCGCCGCGGAAGATGAACGGGAAGCCCAACACATTGTTGATCTGGTTCGGGTAGTCGCTGCGGCCGGTGGCGACGATGGCGTCCGGCCGGGCTTGCTTGGCTACTTCGTACCGAATCTCGGGATCGGGATTGGCCATGGCGAAGATCAGCGGCCGCTCGGCCATGGTATGGACCATCTCGGGCGTCAGCACGTCGGCGGCCGACAGCCCGTAGAACACGTCGGCGCCGCGCACGGCGTCGGCCAACGTGCGGGCCTTGGTGTCGACGGCGAAACGTTCCTTGTAGACGTTCATCCCTTCGCCTCGACCCTTGTGGACCACGCCGCGGGTGTCCACCAAGACGATGTTCTCGCGCCGGACGCCCAGCCGGACGGCCAGCTCGCTGCAGGAAATGGCCGAGGCGCCGGCGCCCGAGACGACGACGCGGATGGCGCCGATGTCCTTGCGTACAAGTTCCAGCCCATTGAGCAAGGCTGCTCCAGAGATGATGGCCGTGCCGTGCTGGTCGTCGTGGAAGACGGGGATGTCGAGCATCGCCTTGAGGCGTTCTTCGATGACGAAGCACTCCGGCGACTTGATGTCCTCCAGGTTGATGCCGCCGAAGGTGGGAGCCAGGGCGGCGACGACGCGGATGACGTCTTCGGGCTCGTGCGCGTCGATCTCGATGTCGAAGACGTCGACGTCGGCGAAGACCTTGAACAGCACTCCCTTGCCTTCCATGACCGGCTTGGAAGCCAGCGGGCCGCGGTCGCCCAAGCCGAGGATGGCCGTGCCGTTGGTGACGACGGCGACGAGGTTGCCCTTGGCGGTGAACTCGTAGGCGGTCGACGGATCGCGCTCGATCTCGAGGACCGGCTGGGCGACGCCCGGCGTGTAGGCGAGCGAGAGATCGCGCTGGGTCGCCAGCGGTTTGGTGGGGGTGACGGAGATCTTGCCGGGGCGGCCGCGGCGGTGGTACTCGAGGGCCTCGTCGCGCGTGATCGACATCCTGAGCTCCTTGGATTGAACCGCGCCGGGTGGAGGGTCGCGTTGGTCCATCGTATCAAATCCCCGCACCGGGAGGGGAGGTGCGATCCGGGGCGCGGCTCCGGCGGCACCGATTTGGAGACTCACCCGTTGGAGGGGGCACGAGCGGCTTGACCCTGGAGGAAGTCCCATGCTATAGTGGTTCTACCGACCGGTCGGTAGAGGTCGCATCCCCGTAGTTAGTTGCTCACGGGTACCCCCGCAGGCGAGCCCGAGGCTTCGGCTTCGCTCAGCCCTTCGGCTGGCGAGGGCTCGGCGGAGGGGGCCCAAGGGAATCGGGGCTCGATGAATCGCTCCGAGATCATCCAGACGGCGGCGCAGATCTTTCGACAAAAGGGCTACCACGCCGCGTCGATGCAGGATATCGCCGACGCCGTCGGGCTGCAGAAGGCGTCGCTCTACCACCATGTCGCCGGCAAGCAGGAAATCCTGGCCGCCATCCTGGACGCGGCGCTGGATCGCCTGATCGGCGAACTGCAAACCGTACTCGACTCCGACATGGCGCCGGACGAGAAGCTTCGGTCGGCCATGGAAGCGTACATCGGACGGCTGACCTCCGACGCCGATCTGGCCGCTGTCCTGCTGCTGGAGCATCGCAGCCTGGAACCGCCTCTGCGCGAGGCGCACATCGAGCGCCGCGATCGCTTCGATCGCCTGTGGCGCAAAGTGGTGCTCGAGGGAGTCCAGGCCGGCGCCTTCCGCGACGTCGACCCGACGGTCGCGGCCTTCGCCTTGCTCGGTGTGCAGAACTGGTTGATCACCTGGTATCGCGCCAACGGCCGGTTGCACCCGCGGGCGCTGGCCGATCAGTTCGCCGACCTCTTCCTGAAAGGACTGCTGGCGGATGGGCGAAGCTCATCCCGGCGCGCCTGAACGGCATACGACGGCGCGCGGCGGCCGGGTCTACCGCCTGCCGCTGCGGCTGTTCCCCGGCCTCAACGGATACGCCCATTTGGTCATCGCCGACGACATCGTCGCGCTCGTCGACGTCGGATCGGGCTACCTCGACAGCGACGCCGATCTGGAGGCTGCCCTCGAAGCCGTGCGGCGGGACTTCGGCGAGCGCGTGGGCTGGGATTCCCTGACGCATGTCCTGCTAACCCACGGTCACATCGACCACTTCGGCGGCCTCGGGTTCGTGCGTCAGCGCACGCAGGCCCCGGTGGGAGTCCACGAGCTGGATCGCCCGACGGTCATGTTCCATCACGAGCGGCTGGCCGTCGTCGCCCAGCGGCTGAGGCGGTTTCTGTCCGAAGCCGGCGTCGATCCCAGGCGACGCGAAGACCTGATGGACCTGTATCTGGTCTGGAAGAATCTGTACGAGTCGCAGCCGGTGGATTTCACCTACCGGGCGGCCGGGATGCGCGTCGGGCCGCTCGAGTTGATGCACGTGCCTGGGCACTGCCCGGGCCAGGTCGTGATCCGGCTCGACGACATCCTGATCGCCGGAGACCAGGTCCTTCCGCACATCAGCCCGCATCAAGCGCCGGAAGTCCTGAGTCCTTACACCGGACTTGGCCACTATCTGGAGTCGCTCGCCAAGTTGAAGCCGCTCGCCGCCGCGGTGCGGGTTACGTTGGGCGGCCACGGAATCCCGATGGACGACCTGGGGAGCCGGGTGGAAGCGATCGAGGCGCTCCATGCCGAGAGGCTGGAGCGCGTCCTGACATTCCTCGAAGCGCCGATGACGATGGCCGAGCTGTCGGATCGGCTGTTCCCCGGCGCCTCGGGTTATCACGCCTTGTTGGCGATCGAGGAGACCGGCGCGCATGTCGAGCATCTGACGCAGACGGGCGCTGTCGGATTGGCGAACCCAGAAGCTCTGGACGATGAGTCGGCCGAACCGCTTCGCTATCTTCGCCGCGAACCGTCAGACCTGGCCGCAGCCGTGCGTGAGGCTGGGGCGGGGCGTCGGGCGTCGGCGCGGTTGGCCCGGGGAGCCGCACCCGGCGGCGCCCGGGAGGAGCATCCCGATGTACGGCTTTGAACCCAACGAAGAACAACGCATGCTCACGGAAGCCGTTCAGCGCTTCGCCTCGAACGACCTGCGGGCCGCGGCCCACGAGGCCGACGAAAGCGGCGAATTGCCGCCGGCCCTGATTCAAAAGGGCTGGGATCTAGGCGTCCTGCAGGCCAGCATCCCCGAGGCGTACGGAGGCATGGGAGAACACTCGGCTGTCACCGGCGCCCTGGCCGCCGAGGAGCTCGGCAACGGCGATGTCGCCGCGGGTCTGGCGGTCATGGCCCCGGCGACGTATGCCTTGCCGCTGCTGTTGGCCGGGACGGAGGAGCAGAAAAACTCGCTCCTGCCGCCGGTTATCGAAGGTAGCTGGAAACCGTACGGCGCCGCCTTCGTCGAACCCGATTTCGATTTCTATGCCGGCGAGATGCGGACGACGGCGAAGACCAACGCCAGCGGCTACGTCCTCGACGGCGTCAAAACGATGGTGCCATTCGCCGACCGGGCCGAAGGCCTGATCGTCTACGCGGCCTTCGAAGGCAAGACGCAGGCCTTCCTTGTCCCACCGAAGAGCGAAGGCCTGTCGATCGGCGAACGCGAGAAGAGGCTCGGGCTGGGGGCGCTCCCTATGTTCCCCGTCCGCCTGGCGTCGGTTCATGTTCCCAAAGAGGCGCGGCTGGGCGGCGCCTCGGGCCACGATCCGGCCCCGTTGATCGCCGCCGCGCAGGTGGCGGCGGCGGCGTTGGCGGTGGGCTTGAGCCGGGCGTCCTACGACTACGCCGTGGCCTACGCCAAAGAGCGCGAGGTTTTCGGGACGCCGATCGCCCACAAGCAGTCGATCGCCTTTTCGCTGGCTGAGATGGCCATCGAAATCGAGGCGATCCGGCTGCTGGTTTGGGAAGCGGCTTGGAAGTTGGACGCCGGCCAGGATGCCGCCGCTTCGGCCTACCTGGCATTGATCGGCGCTTCCGACATGGCCATGATGGTGACCGACCGCGCCGTACAGATCCTCGGCGGTCACGGTTACATACGCGAGCACCCGGTGGAACGGTGGATGCGCAACGGTCGCGGCATCGCCTCCTTCGCCGGACTGGCGATGGTGTAGCGAATGCAGCCCCTTTGCACCCCCACCCCTTGCCCCTCCCCCTGCATGCGCGTGCCCCGCGCCTTGGGGACCTTCGCAGGGGGAGGGGAAAGACGACTTTGGGGGATGGGGGCGGCTTACCCGCCCCCATCCCCAAAACCCTCCACCCCCTCTCCCCGAGGGAGAGGGGGCAGGGAGGTGAGGGCTGGAGGACACCGATGATCAGCTTTGAGATGCCCGAGAAGATCCAGCACACCGTCAACCTGATGACGATGGTCGCCGAGAACATGATGCGGCCCGTGGCGCGCTACTACGACGACCACGAGCACGAAATCCCGTGGGACTACATCAACTTCATGCACGACGCCAACCGCCAGATGGGCGGTGGA
>DATIFK010000083.1:0-19109 GCA_035455265.1 Anaerolineales bacterium | reverse complement strand
ATCCCCCCCACCCCCAACGCCAGGTCCAGCGACAGCGACCCCGTCGGCACCACTCCCACCGCCAGGTGCGTCGCCTCCCCCAGCCTCATCACCGCCCCATCCCCGTACTGCTTGAGGATGTCGCCCAGTGCCCGTTCCAGCGCTTCGGCTCTGTCGCCACCCTCGCCCGATCCGTTTCCCCCGACAGCTTCGCTTGTCGCTCGACGCGCCATGTTCCCTCCGGGCAGGGGTCTCCCCCTGGCTGGTGACAGTATAGCACAAGTGTTCTATAGGTCAAGGGGGTTCGTTCGCCGTATTCCGGCCATCCGCCGCCGACGGCCTCTCGTATAATCACCTTCGACTGCCCGGACGAGCCCAGCCGCAGCCGGGCTGCACGGTCCGCTTGTTCCTCGAAACCACAGGCGCATCTTGAGAAACCGAGGTCGCCAGCCCCGGTCGACGGGGCGATAGGACGTTCGGACGTGCTCCATCGCCTCACCCTGCGTCGCGATCTCGGCCTTCAGCTCCTGGCGGTCTACCTGCTGTTCGTTCTTCCGGTGGTGGTCGCCGGCCTGGCCTTCGACGCCTACAGCAGCCGCCGTCTGAAGGCCGATGTCGAAGCGGCGGACCTGGCCCTGGCCCGGGCCATCGCCCTCGAGACCGACGCCCGCATCTCCGACGCCTTCCAGACGGTCGAACAACTCGCACGTGAGCCGGCAGTGGTCGCGGCTTCCCCCGAGGGGATGGAAGCGATCTTCGCCGACGTCGCCCTGGCGCGGCCGGACGTCAACCTGGTGTACCGCCTCGACACCGACGGCATCATGTTGTTCCACTATCCGGTCGGCCCCGGTTCCACCGTCGGAGTCGATTTCTCCTTCCGTCCGTACTTTCAGGCGGCGCTCAACGCCGACACGCCGGCTGTGTCCGAGGGCCGCATCTCCCCGACGACCAACCAGCCGGTCGCTACGACCGTCATGCCCATCCGCGATTCGCAGGGGCGTTTCGTAGGCGTGGTCGCCACGAACCTGGCCCTCGAAAGCCTGTCCCGGACTCTGGCGACCATTGCCGCCGAGCACGCCCGCGAAGGATTTGGCGTCAGCATCATCGATGCCTCCGGCCAGGTCGTCGCCGACCCCGACCGGACCCAGCTCCTGACGCTGTTGCGGGACCAGGCCCCCGAGGCAGCCAGCGCCGTCTTGGACGGCGAGGCAGGCACGCTCGTCTCAAAGGACCCGAGCGGCGTCGAAAGCCTGCGATCGTATGTCCCCATCCCATCGGCCGGCTGGGGCGTCGTCGTTCATCGTCCGACGGCGGTGGCGTTCGCCACGGCACGCTCGCTCCACCGAGGGCTTCTGGCGGCCATCGCCGTCTTCCTGGTCGGTGGGCTGCTCTTCTGGCTGGTGCTGTCGCGCGACGTCATCCAACCCCTGGAGAGACTGGCGGCGTTCAGCCAGACGGTCGGACATCCCGAGTCGGCCACCCGCTCCGAAACAGCCGATCTCTCGGGCCTGGCCGGGCGCCCCGACCAGATGGGCCACCTCGGGCGCAGCCTGGTGCGCATGGAGCGCGTCATCCAGGAGAGGCTGAACGACCTCTCCCGGCTGCTGGACACGAGCCGGGCGGTCGTGTCGACATTGGACTCGCGCGTCGTGCTCGATCGCATCCTCGAGCAGACCGCCCGTCTCACTGGGACGGACCGCTGCGCCATCGTCGCCCTGGATCAGGCCACCCAAACCTTCCGCGTCACGGCCAGCCGCGGTCTTTCACAGGCCTATATCGACCGGCTTCGGATCGACCCATCGCAACCCGATTCGCCGGCCATGCGCGCCATGCGCAGCCGCGAACCGGTTCAGGTCAGCGATACCGAGACGGATCCGAGCTTCGTCGCCTCGCGCCAGCGCTCCCGGGCCGAGGGCTACCGCTCCCTTCTGGCGGTTCCTCTGCTGGCGCAGCACGCGCCTCCGGCGACCCTGGTCGTGTACATGGCCGAAGCCCACGTGTTCAGCCAACGCGAGATCGGCCTGGTGTGGAGTTTCGCCAACCATGCGGCCATGGCGATCGAGAACGCGGCCCTGTTTGCCCGCAGCGATGAGCAGCTTCAGAAGGAAACCCGCCGGTTGCAGGCGCTGACGGAAAGCCTGGCCGATGGCCTGGTGCTCGAAGGGCCGGCCGGCCAGGTGCTATACGCCAATCACCGATTGGCCGACCTCGCCGGACTCCCCGAAGACGAGGTCAGGCGCCGGACCGGTGAGGAGGTGCGTGCCCTGCTGGTCGCAGCCGCCGAAGACCGCGCCTCGGCAGAATCGGCGATGGAGAAGGCCATCCAAAGCCACTTGCCGCAGCAGATCGTCCTGGCCGGCCGTGCCGGGGGCCCGCCGCGGACTCTCCGCCTGCGGGCCTTCGACGTCACCGCCTCCGACGGCGAAGTCATCGGCCGCGGCATGATCCTGCGAGACATTACGCGCGACGCCGAGCTCGATCGGATGAAGACCAGCCTGGTCGCCACCGTGTCGCACGAGTTGCGCACGCCGCTGGCTTCGATCAAGGGCTACGCTTCGACGCTGCTCGCCAAGGATGTCACCTGGCCGGGCGATGCACAGCGCGAGTTCTTGGAAGTGATCAGCCAGGAGACCGACCGCCTGAGTCTCCTCGTCGACGACCTGCTCGATCTGTCGCACCTCGAGGCGGGGAACTTCCGCGTCGAGCGCGAGCCCTGGCAACTGACGGAGCTGATCGAGACCGCCCGGAAAGGAACGCGACCATCCCTGGGTGAACGTCTGGTGGTCGAGGTGGCGCCCGAGGTCCCATGGGTGCCGGTCGACCGCCGCCGCATCGAGTCGGTCCTGCGCAACCTGCTCGAGAACGCCGCTCGCTACGCCGGACCGGAAGCTTCCGTCCGGGTCACCGCGGTAGCCGATGACGGTCACGTCGTGGTGCGCGTTGAGGATGACGGGCCCGGGGTTCCGCCTTCCGAAGCCGACCACCTCTTCGAGCCGTTCTCTCACCTCGATCGCGGGCTGGTGCGACGCGGTTCCGGAGCCGGTCTCGGCCTGTCGATCTCACGCGGCTTCGTGCGGGCGCATGGCGGCGACATCTGGATCGAGCCGCGCCCCAAGGGGATGTGCGTGGCCTTCTCCATTCCTCTGGCCGGCCGTGCCTGAGACGCGGGTCCTCGTCGTCGACGACGAGTCGCCGCTGCGCGAGTTCGTTCGCCGCAACCTGGAAGTGCGCGGCTACCGGGTCAGCACCGCCTCGAACGGCCTGGAAGCGCTGGCCGCCTTTCACCATCAGACCTTCGACCTGGTCATCCTCGATTTGATGATGCCGAACCTGGACGGCCTCGAGACGACGCGCCGCATCCGCGAGAAGTCGCTGGTGCCGATCGTCATCCTCACCGCCCTCGGTGAGGAGCAGGACAAGGTCCGCGCCTTCGAAGAGGGCGCCGACGACTACCTCACCAAGCCCTTCGGCGTCGAGGAGCTGCTCGCCCGCGTGCGCGCCGTCCTCCGCCGAACGGCCTGGAGCGAGATGGCGCCGCCGGCCGAGCCGGCCCGCCTCTCCCGTCACGGCATCCAACTTGACCTCGAGGCCCACCAGGTAACGGTCCACGGTCAGCCGGTCGAGCTGACCCCGATCGAGTTCAGCCTGCTGTACCACCTGATGCTGGAGACGGGGAAGGTGCTGACGCCGCGGGCCCTGCTGCAGCGGGTTTGGGGCCCGGAGTACCTGGACGAGGTCGAATACGTGCGGGTCTACGTCGGGCGATTGCGGCGGAAGCTCGAGACATCCGTGGCGGCGCAGGAGCTGATCGAAACCGTGCGTGGCGTCGGTTACCGCTTCGCCGCCGACTGACGTTCCCGGCCCCCCGCCCCTCGTTTACGCTTTCTTTACACTCTGCCCGCCGCGTTTACGCCTGCTTCAACCTTCGGACCAACAATCCACAGCAGAGGCGCCTTGCCCCGTTGTGACCCAAAGGAGGTGGCGGCGCGTCGAGCGAACGATGGGAACGATGTCTCACACGTCTTCGGAACTGTTAAGGAGGAGGCAAGCATGTCATCCAGACGCCTGATCGGACCGACGCTGTTGGTCCTGACCGCCTTGATCCTGGGCGCGTGCGGCCAGCCGGCGCCCACGGCTGCGCCCACAGCAGTCCCGCCGGAGCCGACGTCGGAGGAGCCGGCCGCCCCCACCGCCATCCCGGTGGAAACGGTCACCTTGAAGATCGGGTTCACCGCCTCGCAGACCGGGAGCCTCAACGTCGAGTCGACGCGCCAGGTCAACGGGTTGAACCTGTGGATGGACCAGGTCAACTCGGCCGGAGGCATCCAGGTCGGCGACAGCATCCTGGTGAAGTTCGAATCGGTCTTCTATGACGACGAGAGCAACAAGGACCGCGTTCAGGAGCTCTATACGCGGCTGGCGACCGAGGACAACGTCGACTTCATGATCAGCCCGTATTCGAGCGGCCTGGCCGACGCCTCGGCCGTCATCGCCGAGCAGTACGGCAAGATCATGATCACGACCGGTGCCGCCTCGGATTCGACCTATCAAAAGGGCTATACCCTGGTCTACCAGGCCTACACGCCGGCCAGCCGCTACCTGACCGGGGCCGTCGACCAGCTGGCGGCGCTCGATCCGGCCGTCAAGAAGATCGCCTTCGTCCACGAGAACGACAAGTTCTCGACCGACGTGGTCACGGCGGCCAAGGCGTACGCCGAGAGCAAGGGCTACGAGGTCGTCCTGTTCGAAGGCTATGACACCGGCACAACCGACTTCGGCCCGTTCATCAACAACATCGTCGCCGCCGGCCCGGAGGCGATCATGGGCGGCGGTCACTTCCAGGACGGGACCACCTTCGCCCGCCAGCTGTCCGAAAAGGGCGTGGCGGCGAAGTACATTGCCCTCCTGGTGGCTCCGCCCGAGCCGACCTTTGCCGAGTTGGGCGATGCCGCGCTGGGCATAATCGGCCCGAGCCAGTGGGAGCCGTTGGCCGAGTACACGCCCGAGTCGGCTTCGGCCGCCGGGCTGGACTTCTACGGCCCGCTGGGATCCGACTTCACCTCCGCGTACACGGACGCTTATGGTGAAGAGCCGTCGTACCATGCCGCCGGCGGATACGCCGCGGGCCTGATCCTGCAGTGGGCCCTCGAGACGGCGGGCAGCACCGACTACCAGGCGGTGAAGACGGCCCTGGACAGCATGGACGTGCTGACGTTCTTCGGCCACTCGAAGTTCGATACGAGCGCCGAGAAGCACGGCCTGCAGATCGGCCACAGCATGGTCTACATCCAGTGGCAGAAGGCGGCGGACGGCACCTTGGCCAAGCAGGTGGTCTGGCCGCCCGAAGGCGCAACAGCCGAAGCTCTCTATCCGGTTCGCTGACGCCCGCGGGTGAGCCCCGCCCTTCGTCCTTCGACTACGCTCAGGACAGGGCGGGGCTCACCCTCTCCATAGGCCATCACCCATGATCGAGACCATTCTGGCCTCATCGGTCGACGGCTTGCTGCTGGGTTTTGTCTACGGGCTGGCGGCGATGGGGCTGGCCCTCATTTGGGGAGTCATGAACGTCATCAACCTGGCGCATGGGCCGATCATTGCGCTGGGCATGTTCGGCGTGTACTTCGCCGTGACCGGCCTGGGGCTGCACCCCTACCTCGCCCTGCCGCTGGTCGCTCTGTTGGGCCTGGTGTTCGGAGTCCTGGTGTACGGCGTGGCCGTGCATCGGGTCTTGAACTCTCCGCATCTGTCGACGTTGCTGGCGACCTTCGCCGTCAACATGATCATCATCGGCATCGCCACGGCGGCGTTCACGACAACGCCGCGCAACATCGACTTCAGCCTGGGCAGCCTCAGCCTGGGGCGCACCACGATCCTATGGAGCCGGGTGGCGGCGGCTGTGGCGACGGTCGTCGCCACGGCGCTGCTCTATCTGTTCCTGTACCGCACCCGGCCGGGAAAGCACATCCGCGCCGTGACGGACAACCGCGGCGCGGCCGAGCTGATGGGCATCGCTTCCGCCCGGACGCTGGCTCTGACGTTCGGCCTGGGAACCATGTTGGCGGCCGTCGCCGGGGGCCTGATCGCCACGCTGTTCCCGATCAACATCCTGGCCGGAGGCGGATATGAACTCAAGAGTTTCGTCATCAGCGTCCTGGGAGGGCTGGGCAACCCGCTGGGGGCCTTGATCGGCGGGCTGATCCTGGGCATGTTGGAGGGCATCATCCCGACCTTCATGCCGCCGACCTGGGTGCCGGTTCTCGAGTTCGGCCTCTTCGTGGTCATCCTTCTGGTCCGTCCCACCGGCCTCTTCGGAACCCGCCGGTGAACGCCTGGCGCAGTCCGGCCTTCTGGGTCGTCCTGTTGGGCACGGCCGCGGTGGGATCGTATCCTCTGCTATCCCAGAATCCCTCGACGCGAGAAGTCTTCTTCACCGTGCTGATGTCGGTCGCCCTGGCGTCGAGCCTCAACATCCTGTTGGGCTACACCGGCTACGTGAGTTTCGGCCACATCGTCTTCTTCGGCCTGGGGGGCTATGCCGGCTTCTATCTGATGAGCGCCCGCGGGGCTTCGCTCTACATCTCGATCCTGGCCGGCGGAGCGACGTCCGGGCTGCTGGCCTTTCTGCTCGGCAAGGCTATCTTGCGCCTGCGCGGCGCCTATTTCGCGTTGGCGACGATTGGCGTGAACGAGGCGGCGCGCGGCTTCGTCAACAACTTCGGTCCGTTTGGGGGCCCGACCGGCATGTCCCTCCAGTTCCAGGTCTACAGCCAGTACGGCGGCGCGGTCCAAGCGCTGTGGACCGTCTACCGTCTGCTGCTGGGGCTCACCCTGCTGGTGCTGCTGATGAGCTTCGTCGTTCGCTCGTCGCGCTTCGGCCTCGGCCTGATGGCCATCCGCGAGAATGAAGATGCGGCCGAGGTGATGGGTGTGGTGGCGCCGAACGTCAAGACCTGGGCCTATGTCCTGTCGGCCATCGTACCGGGGATGATCGGCGTCCTGTTCTTCTTCAAGAACGGCAACGTCGAGCCCGGCGACGCCTTCCGGCTCCACATGTCGATCGAGACGATCGTCATGGTCATGCTGGGAGGTCAAGGAACGGTGTTGGGACCCCTGCTGGGCGCGGCGGGATACCAGCGCCTGCGCGGCCTGCTGCTGGTCTCGCCCCTCTTCAAGAACATCCAGCTGGCGGTGGCCGGGGCGATGCTGTTGCTGATCATTCTGTTCGTGCCCTCAGGCGTGGTCGGCTGGCTGCGGCGCCGGGTGCCCAGGCTGCGGAGGGTGCTCGAATGATCCCTATGCCTTCTTTGAAGCGCACTGTGGAAGACATAGGGATGATCCCTATGCCTTCTTTGAAGCGCACTGCGGAAGACATAGGGATGATCCCTGCGCTCTCTTTGCACCACATCATGGAGGCGCACGGGTGATCCTCCAGGTGTTGGGCGTCAGCAAGCGGTTCGGCGGGCTCCAGGCACTCTCCAAGGTGACCATCGATCTGCCTGAGGGGCAGATTCTGGGTTTGATCGGCCCCAACGGTGCGGGCAAGACGACGCTGTTCAATGTCATCAACGGCGTCTATCGCCCCGAAGAAGGTCGGGTAATCTTTCGCGGCAAAGACGTGACCGGGATGCGGACCTACAGCCTGGCGCACATGGGAATGGCGCGCACGCACCAGATCGTGCAGCCCTTGAACGAGTTGACCGTCCACGAGAACGCTATGGTGGGGGCGTGCTTCGGTAGCGAGCGCCACGGCCTGAGGGCGGCAGCGCAGATCGCCAATGAGGTGCTGGAGTTCGTCGGCCTGGCGTCGCGAAGGGCTCAGATCGCCGGCAGCCTGAACGTGGCACAGAAGAAGCGCCTGGAACTGGCGCGCGCCCTGGCTTCGAGGCCGCAGCTGCTGCTGTTGGACGAGGTCCTGGCCGGCCTGAATCAGACCGAGATCGGTTCCATGCTGGAGACCATCGCCGAAATCCGGCGTCGGGGGGTAACCATCATCATGATCGAGCACGTGATGCACGCCGTGATGAACGTTTCGGACCGGGTGATCGTGCTCGACTACGGCCAGCAGATCGCTGAAGGGACTCCCGAAGACGTCTCCCGTCATCCCCAGGTCATCGAGGCCTACCTGGGCGACCCCCGGCTGGCCGAACGGCTGACCGGCAAGGCGGGCTGAGGAGGCGGTCATGGCCTTCATGGAAGTCCAGGATCTGTCCTCCGGCTACGGCCAGGTCCAGATCCTTCGGCGGGTGAGCCTCCAGCTGGAGCGCGGCAAACTGACGTCCCTCGTCGGAGGCAACGGCGTCGGGAAGACGACGCTCCTGCGCAGCGTGATGGGTGGCCTGCGATTGTGGGAAGGGCACATACGCCTCGACGGACGCGACATCTCGACCGTCGCCCCGTATCAGAAAGCCGGACTGGGTCTCGTCCTGGTGCCGGAGGGACGGCAACTCTTTCCGTCGATGACGGTCTACGAGAACCTCGAGATGGGCGCCGACAATCCACGCGCCCGACCGCGCTTCGCCGAGAACCTCGAGCGGGTCTACTCGCTGCTGCCGCGGCTCAAGGAGCGCAGCCGTCAGCGCGCCGGGACGCTCAGCGGCGGCGAGCAGCAGATGTTGGCGGTGGCGCGAGGGTTGATGGCCCAGCCCGAGATCCTGATGATCGACGAACTGTCGCTCGGCCTTGCACCGGTGCTGGTCCTCGGCCTGTTCGAGATGCTGCTGCAGCTCAAGGCCGAGGGATTGACGATGCTGCTGGTCGAGCAGAACGTCCGCCTGGCTTTGGCGGTCAGCGATTATGCCTATGTGCTGAGCGAAGGCCACATCGCCATCGAGGGGCCGGCGGCGACTGTGGCCGAGAATGAGGACGTGCGGCGAGCCTATCTCGGCATCTGACAGGAAACCCTCTCTACGGACACCCTTCGGGCCGCCCAAAGAACAGGCGGCCCGACTGCTTTCGGCCTCAACCTGGCGCGCGAACCAACCGAATCAGACCGTCTCAGTCAAGGTGACATTGGACCTCCTGCGGCGTGATCCCCGGCAGTAGTGCCATCGTTCACTAGATTGTTACTATGTTCACGAACGCATATCTTCGCCTATGCGGATGGAGGGATAGCCGCATGGAAGACCATCTGGAACGTGAGATTCACAGCCTGCACGCCAACCTGTGCAGTGCCCTGGCCGACCCCAAGAGACTGATGATCCTGTACGCCCTTTCGGAGGGGCCTCAGAACGTCGGCGACCTCGCCCTTCGGCTGAACCTCCCCCAGCCGACGACCTCCCGCCATCTCAAGGTGCTTCGTGATCGAGGACTTGTCTCTCACGAGCGCTCCGGCGGCACCGTCATCTACTCCCTCACCGATGCGCGCGTCATTGAAGCTCTCGACCTGTTGCGCTCGGTGATGCGCGATATCTACGACCGGGCCGCCGCCGTCGTCAACCGCGTCGACTGATCACTTCCCGCCTCCGGAGGCCCCATGACCCTATCCTGGAAGCCCATCGCCGTCTCTTCCGCGGGCGTGCTCCTGCTCGCCGGCGCGGTTCTCGTGCTGACGCCCTCCCCCGCCCAGGCCCAATGCGGCTCGCAAGCCTCCTCGTGCAAGAACTGTCATGAGGTCCAGGCCCAGGATCCGGTCAACACCGAGGGAGACTGGCATATCTCGCACGCCTTCGGTGACTTCTGCGAGTTCTGCCACGCCGGCAACGTCCAGGCCACCGACGCCGACACCGCCCATCAGGGCATGGTCGAGCCTCTCGCCGATCCGCAAGCTTCGTGCAGCGCCTGCCACCCCAATGACGCGCACGACCTGGCGGTCGTGTACGGCACGGCGCTCGGCGTGGAGGTTGGCGCGGGCGGCGGGCCGAGCCCGGCTATCGCGCCGACCGAGGCCGCAACGCCAACGGCAGCCGCGGCGGCAGCCGCCGAACCTCCGCTGGGCGATGTCATCGATTTCAACGCGTTGTATGCCGAGACGGTGGAAGGTCGGCGTCCGATCTCCACCGGCAACCTGGTCCTGGGGATCTTGATCGCGGCCCTTGTGTTGGGCGGAGGCGGCTACATCTTCTGGAGAGAACGGCGAGCCCGCCTAACGGCCCAGACTCCTGAGGAGGCCCCCGCCCCGGTTGAGCCGATGGCGACGGCGGAGACGTCGGCCGCGCCCACCCCTCAGCCCGAGACGCTGCTGACCGCCGTCGCCGCCCTCGATCCGCTCGGACGCCGCGCCCTCGAACGTCTCCTGGGGGATCCCGCCGCGGCCTCTCACTTGTTGCAGCGATTGGCGCAGCTGGATCCGGAAATGATCCGGGCGCTGCGCGGCCTCGATCGAGAAACCCGCGCCCTGTTGCTGGCCATGACCAGCGAGTGACAAGGAGGGAATGATGAATCGGATCCGACAGTTGTTCGCCCAGGAGCTCTGGTCGCCCTACCTGGCGGGCGGCTTGCTCGGCGTCGTCGGCCTGCTGGCCGTCGGGCTGAGCAACCACCTGCTCGGGGCCTCCGGGGGGTTCGAGAACCTCGCCGGCATCCTGGGCAAGGCGGTCGCGCCGGCGTCCTTCAACAACGTGTATTTCAACTACGTCATGCCCGCCGAGATCACCTGGAATGTCATCCTGCTGGTCGGCATCTTCTTCGGCGGGATGTTGGCCGCCCTCACCGCCGGGACGTTGCGCTGGCGGTCGATGCCCGACAAGCAGTGGACCGAGGTCTTCGGTTCCTCGCGAGCCAAGCGCTGGGGGATCGCCTTCCTCGGCGGCGCCGTGCTGCAGTACGCCGCCGGGATCGCCGGCGGCTGCACCAGCGGCCTGGCCATCTCGGGCGGGATGCTGCTCGCCCCGGCGGCCTTCCTGTTCATCGCCGGCATGTTTGCCTCCGGCATCCTGACCGCGTGGGTCATCTACCGAGCGAGGTACTAGACATGGGCAACTTGTGGATCGCTCTCGTCCTGGGCGTGGTGTTCGGCTTTCTGCTCAACAAGGCCGGCCTCACCCACTACTACAAGATCGTCAACGTCTTCCGCCTGACGGACATGGCCGTCCTCAAATTCATGATGAGCGGCCTGGCTGTCGCCATGGTCGGCCTGTACGCCATGCGCGGCCTGGGTTGGATTGAGTTCCCGGCGATCCCGGCGACCTACATCGTCGGCAACCTGGTCGGCGGGTTGATCTTCGGCGTCGGTATGGCGCTGGCCGGCTACTGCCCGGGGACCTGCGTGGCCGGCGCCGGTGAAGGCCGGCTCGACTACCTGATCCCCGGCATTCTGGGCTTCATCGCAGGCGCAGCCGCCTTCGGCCTGACCTACGAGTCGGTCTTCCCGCAGATCTCGCGCCTCGCCGCGTACGGCAATGTCACCCTGGGCCAACTCTGGAACGTCAACAGCTGGCTCCTGGTGACCGTCTTCGCGCTGATGAGCCTGATCCTGTTCTACCTGATCGACCACGGGCTCATCCGCAAGGACCCGATGGCAGTGACGAAGTAGGTTCACATGAGGTCTGGCTCTCCCAGTGGCCAGTGGTCGGTGGCCGGTGGCCAGTACGCGACTCGAATGCGAATCGGCTGGCCACTGACCACTCACCACTGACCACTCGGAAGGGCCAGCTCTCCTTCGAGGTGCACATGAGCGATCGGCGCGCGTCGGCTTCTCGCCGCGACTTCCTCAAGCTCGGCGGATCGTCCCTTGGTGCGTTGGCGCTGGGGGCGGCCCTGCCCGCACCCGTGGCCCAGGCTGCCCGCCGTCAGGGCCTGCTCGACTCCCGAGGCGGCGGCGTCATCCCGACGTTGTGCGAGATGTGCGTCTGGCGCTGCGGCGTCCTGGCGCGCGTGCGCGATGGCCGCGTCGTCAAGCTCGAGGGAAATCCCGACCACCCGCACTCGCGCGGCCGCTTGTGCGCCCGCGGTCAGTCGGGCCTGATGACGACCTACGATCCAGACCGTGTCCTTCAACCCCTCGTCCGCGTCGGGGCGCGCGGCGCCGGGACGTTCCGCAAAGCCTCATGGGACGAAGCCCTCGATCTGACCGCCCAGAAGATGCTCCAGATCCGGGATCGCTACGGGCCGCAGGCGATGATCTTCTCCAGCACACACAATCTCTCGCAGACCCAGTTCGAGAACCTGCTCGGCGCTTACGGCTCTCCCAACTACGGCACCCAACGCAGCCTGTGTTTCAACTCGATGGTGACGGCTTTCCTGGTCACCTACGGGATCGAAGAACCGGCGCGCAACTACGACAACGTCGAGTACATCCTGCTCGTGGGCCGCAACCTGGCCGAGGCCATATCGACCTCGGAGACCGGCGCGCTGATCGAGGCTTTGGCCCGCGGCGCCAAGCTCGTTTACCTCGACCCGCGCTTCACCAAGACCGCCGCCAAAGCCACCGAGTGGATTCCCATCCGCCCCGGCACCGACGCCGCGTTCCTCCTGGCGATGATCCACATCATCGTCGAGGAGCACATCGGCGATTGTGACTTCGTCCAGCAGTACGTCCAAGGATGCCAGCAGCTGCCCCAGGCGATGGCGGAGTACACGCCCGAATGGGCCGAGACCAAGACGGGCGTGCCCGCCGACACCATCCGACGGATCGCCCACGAGTTCGCCGCCGCCAAGCGCCAGGCTCTGGCCCACCCCGGCTGGCGGACCTCCAACTTCGTCAACTCCTTCCAGACCGAGCGCGCCATCGCCACCCTCAACGCCATCGTCGGCAACCTCTTCGAGCCGAACGGCTGCCTGGTCGCCGCCAGCCCGGAAGCCAGCGGCGTCAACCTGGGCAAGCCGCCCCAGCCTGCCTACCCGAGGATCACAGCCCAGCGGTTGGATGGCGTGCCGTGGAAGTACCCCATGGTGCCGCTCAAGCTTGGGGTCTTTCAGGAGCTGCGCGACGCGATCCTCGCCGGAGAGCCGTACCAGGCCCACGGTTGGTTCATCAGCCGCCAGAACCCGGTGCTATCGCTGCCGGATAGACGTCGAACCCTCCAAGCACTCGAGCGGCTGGATTTCGTCGTCGACATCGACGTGGTTCTAAACGACACCGGCTGGTTCGCCGATGTCGTCCTGCCGGAGGCCTCCTACCTCGAGCGCTACGACCCCTTGAGCGTCCTCGACGGCCAGGTGTTTCTGCGCCAGCCGGTCATCGAGCCGCAGGGCGAGGCGCGCTCGGCGCTGTGGATCTACAGACAGTTGGGCGAGCGCCTCGGCCTGGCGGACTTCTTCCAGTACGTCGATGAAGAAGACTACCTGCGACAACAACTCGCACCCCTCGGAGCCTCCCTTGAGGATCTCAAGGCCAGTGGGCGACTCAGCGTCGCGACCTCGAAGACAGGCGAGATCACGTTCAACACACCGAGCGGCAAGATCGAGGTCTACTCAGAGACGTTGGCCAACGCCGGCTTCTCCCCCTGGCCGACCTGGGAAGAGCCGCCGGCGCCCGAACCCGGCCAGTTCTACCTGCTCACCGGGAAGGTCGGCCAGCACACTCAGTTCGCCACCCAAAACAACCAGTACCTCCACAAGTACCAGGATGAGCCGCGCCTGTGGATGAACATGGACAGCGCCGCGGCTCTCGGCCTCCAAGATGGCGACTGGGTGCATGTGACCAGCCCTGTCGGGCGCGTCCGCATCCGCCTTCTGGCCACCCCCGCCATCCGCCCTGACTGCGTCTACATGCCGCCGGGCTTCGGCCACTTCTCGAAAGCGCTGCGCACGGCGTACGGCGTCGGAGCCAGCGATTCGGATCTGCACGTCACCTACGTCGATCCCATCAGCGGAGGCCAGGCTCTCAGCCAGACCTTCGTGACCGTCGAACGAGCGTAGACACCCATGCCCAAGCCCCAGCCCTTCGCCATTCTGCTCGACGCCACCCGCTGCATCGACTGCCGCGCCTGCATGGTCGCCTGCAGCGTCGAGAACAACGTCCCGATGGACGACACGCGCATCTGGGTGTCGGGTCCGGGCGTGTTCGGAGACTATCCCGACCTCCATCGGGCGACGATCCCCTATCACTGCATGCACTGCCTGGAGCCGGCTTGCGCTTCGGCCTGCCCGGTGGCGGCCTGGACCAAGCGCGAGGACGGCCCTGTGGTCTACGACAGCGCCCGCTGTATCGGCTGCCGCTATTGCATGAACGCCTGTCCCTTTGGCGTACCTCACTTCGACTGGAACGCCGGGCTACTCGAGCAGCCGCTGATCAGCAAGTGCTCGCTGTGCGCACACCGGCTCGATGCGGGCGAGCAGCCGGCGTGCGTCCAGACCTGCCTGACGGGAGCACTGCGCTTCGGGCGACGGGACGAGATGATCGCCGAGGCCAGGAAGCGCATCGCCGAAAACCCCGGCCGGTACATCGACCACGTCTACGGCGAGACGGAGAACGGTGGCACCTCGTACCTGATCCTTTCGCACGTCGCCTTCGGCCTCCTGGGACTGCCGGAGCTTGGCCCGCGTTCGGTCAACGAGGTCAGCGAGAAGGTCATGGGGACGACCATTCCGTTCGCCCTTGGTTGGGCGGCTGTTCTCGCCGGGGTATCCGCGGGGGTCCACTTGCACAATAAACGCAAGGAAGCCGCGGCGCAGCCGGTGGAGGAGAAGGAATGAGAATGCAGGTGGCCCTTCCATCGCGCGTGGATCTGCGCCCCCGGCGTCTGGTCTGGGTCCTGCTCGGGCTGATGGGTATCGGCCTGGTGGTGGCTGTGGTGCGATTCGCCAATGGCATCGGGGCCATCAGCGACCTGAGCAACACCTATCCCTGGGGCTTCTGGATCAGCTTCGACCTCTTCACCGGTGTGGCCATCGGAAGCGGCGCCTTCGTCATGGCCGCCGCGGTCTACATCTTCGAACTCAAGGAGTTTCGTCCGTTGCTGAGACCGTCCGTGCTGACCGGATTCCTCGGCTACATCATGGTCATCCTGGCGCTGCTGGTCGACCTGGGACGACCGGAGCGCATCTGGCATCTCATGATCTACTGGAATCACACGTCGATCCTTTTCGAGATCGGCGTATGTGTGATGAGCTACACGGCGGTCCTGGCGATCGAGTTCGCCCCCGTGCTGTTCGAAGGCCTCAAGCTCGAGACGTGGGCCCGCCGGATCCACCGGTACATCATGCCCTTCGTCATCCTGGGCGTGGTGTTGTCCACCCTGCACCAGTCCTCGCTGGGATCGCTGCTCCTCATCCAGCCCGAAAAGCTGCATGCCCTGTGGTGGACGCCCCTGCTTCCCGTCTTCTTCTTCGTGTCGGCGGTGGCCATCGGCCTGGCCATGATCATTCTCGAATCGTCGCTCAGCGCAAGCGCCTTCGGCCGTGGACTCGAGACTCCCTTGTTGGAGAAGTTGGCCCGCGCCGCGATGGTCGTCTCGGGGATCTACCTCCTGATGAAGTTTGGTGAGCTGGCCTGGACCGGCGAGCTGGGGCTGCTCCTCAGCAGCGGATCGATGAGCCTCCTCTTCTGGGCCGAACTCATCTTGGGCTCGGTCGTTCCGCTGGTCCTATTCGCCATCCCTCGTTTTCGTCACAGCCCGAAGGGCTTGCTCGTTGGGGCGACAATCCTGCTGGCGGGGATGATCCTGAATCGCTTCGATGTCAGCTGGTTCGCCATCCGCCGCCTGACGGACGTCGGCTACATCCCGACCCTGCCCGAGATCTCGATTTCGGTAGCGATCTTCTCGTTCGGAATCCTGGCGTTCATCCTTGCCGCACGCTACTTGCCCCTTCTTGACCCACAGGAGAAGACCTCGGCCCCAGCCGAGATCGCAGGCGCACATGGCTGACACCAGTCGGGACCGAAGCAGCTGAAGGGTCGACGATGAAGCGCCCTTCTTTCTTCGAACATCTCCACCCGCCCTCGATCCCTGAGGCCCAGGCCCGCTTCCGCTATACGCTTGGCCTGGGAGGGTTGAGCGTCTTCCTTTTCGTTGTCGTCGCGCTCACCGGGGCTCTGCTGCTGTTCTACTACTCCCCGTCGGTCGAGCAAGCCAACGCCTCCATTCAGCTCCTGCAATACCACGTGCCCCTCGGTTGGCTCGTGCGCGGGCTGCACTTCTGGTCGGCCCAGGCGCTGGTCGTGACGGCCGCGCTCCACCTTCTGCGCGTCGCGCTGACCGGCGGCTTTCGAGCCGGCCGGCGCTTCAATTGGCTTCTCGGCCTGGCTTTGCTCGTGCTCGTCCTTGGCCTGGACTTCACCGGCTACGGCTTGCGCTGGGACGCCTCGATCGGTTGGGCGCTGCTCGTCGGCACCAACCTTCTGCGCCTCCTTCCTCTGGCCGGGGAGACTCTCTACCGCTGGCTGGTCGGCGCGCCGGAGTTGGGCGCGGCGACGGTGCTCCGGCTCTACGGTTGGCACATCTTCGGGCTGATGCTTCCGGCCATCGCTATCGCGGTCTGGCACCTCTTCCGTGTCCGGCGGGACGGCGGGATCGCGCATGATCCCGCGGCCTACCATGAGAAGCTCGAAGGAAGGCCGCGGGACGCTCCTGCCACCGAGGACGCCCGCCTCCCGCGAAGCGTGCTTGTCCGACGCGAGGTCGTCGCCATGCTTGTCGCCGCAGGCGCTCTGCTGGCGCTTTCCTCGTTGGCGGCGCCAGCGCTCGACGGGCCGCTCGATCCGTCGGCGATGAGCGCCGAGGCGCATGCCCCATGGTTCTTCCTGGCGGTGCAGGAGTTGCTGCGCTGGGGAAACCCGCTGGTGTTTGGGGTCTTTCTGCCGATCGTCGCCCTGCTGGTCCTCGCCCTGCTGCCCTATGCTTTTGACCGCGGCGCGACGCTCGGCCGTTGGCTTCCGCGCGACGGCCGCTCGACCCAGGTTGTCGTCCTCGCCCTGGCACTGGCGGTCGGCCTGCTGACGCTGCGAGGCGCCTGGCGATGATCCCGCGGCCGACCTTCAAGTCCCGAAAGAAGGCCGCGGGATGGATCCCGCGGCCGACCATCAAGTCCCGAAAGAAGGCCGCGGGATGATCCCGCGCCCAATCGTGAAATCCAGAAGGAAGGCCGCGGGGTGACACCCTCGCCGCGCCCGATGCTCCTGGCCTCTCTCGGCCTGGCCGCCGGCGTCCTCCTCGTCGGCTTGCGCGACCGGACACCGCCGTACGCGGCCTTCGGTTCGACGGAGCCGGTCATCCTGGTGCCAAGCCTTTCCGGCAAGCCGGAGTACTGCCTGACGTGCCACGCCGGGATCGAGGAAATCAGCCCGGCTCATCCGACCGAGGTGTTCGGCTGCGTGAGCTGTCACGGCGGACAGCCATTGGCGCTCGACGCCGAAACGGCGCACGCCGGACTGCGCGGCGGCCGCAATCCATCGGACTTCGCCGTCGTTGACGCGAACTGCGGCGGGAACGATTGCCACAGCGGCCCGGCCGACGAGGGCCTCGACCACATTCATCGATCTCGCGTCAGCTTGCAGGCGACCTACGCCGGAGCCATCGCGCAGGTCCGCTACGCCTTCGGTGCCCAGAGTGATTTGCGGGCCCTGTTCGGGGTGTCGGCCATCAGCGACCCGGAGCTCGGCTCGCCTACCGCTCTTCCGTCCTTGGACTCGCTTCTCCCTATCGCCGACTCCGAACCGGAGCAGGTTCGTACCTTGGCGGCACGCTGCCTGACCTGCCACCTCGGCGCGCCGCCGATCGATCGCCCTGGATACCAGCGCCAGACCGGCTGCGCCGCGTGTCACTCCGTCTCGAACTGGCAAGGGACGTATGCCGGGGGCGATCCAACGATCGCTCGCGATGAACCGGGCCACGCCGCGGCACACCGGTTGACCACGGCCATCCCCTACACCCAGTGCGACGCCTGTCACAACCGCGGCAACTACAGCCTGGTTGACATGGCCTTTCATGAGCGAACCGATCTTTCGCCCGACGGGACGGCTCCGCGGCTTGAGGCGTTCTACCAGCCGATCGCCCAATTCACCGCCTGCGAAGTTGATCTCGACTGCGTCGACTGTCATGCATCCGGTGAAGTCATGGGCGACGGGGATCTCCACAGCCGCATGGACGAAGTGCGGGCGGTCGAGTGCCGCACCTGCCATGGCACACCCTCGGAAGGCCCGGCCACGCGCACGCTCGCTGATCCCGACGATCCCGCTCTTCGGCAGGCGAGCCTGAACCCCTCCTCGAGCCTTCAACGGGGCGACACGGTCGTGATCACCTCACGCGGCGATACCTTGTGGAACGTGCGCCGCCTGACGGACGGAACGTTCGAACTCACGGCCAAGCTCTCGGGCCGCGCCTACCCCATCCCCCAGGTCGCCGGATCGCCCTGCGAACAGGATCCCGAGGATCAGTCTGCGAGCGCCTGTCATGAGTGCCATGCCGTCGAACGACCTTGAGGGTCTGCCGGTGCGCCGGCGGGACTTCCTGGCCCTGGCGACGCGCGCCGTGTTGTGGTTGACGGGTGGCGCGGCGGCCGTCGGGCTCGGTCGATACCTGACGTATCAACTCCCGGCAGAGCCGGCGACGCGCTTCACACTGGAGGCGCCAGAGGCTTACCCCCCGGGAACGCGAGTGCTGGTGGCCGACGCCGGCGCGGCGATCTATCGCGACCAGAGCGGCTACTTCGCTCGATCGTTGACCTGCGGCCACCTCGGCTGCCGCGTGCATCCGTCGGACGACGGCGGATTCGCGTGCCCGTGTCACGGCAGCCAGTTCTCGCGCGACGGCGCTCGCGTGAACGGACCGACGGCACGGGATCTCAACGGGGTCGCGTTGTCGCTGGACGACCAAGGCCACCTGGTGATCGATATGGCCTCGAAGGTGGATCCCACTTGGCGGCTGATGATGGATGCGACCGCGGGAGGGCGCTCTCAGGACGCCGCCGCGGACAAAGGTTGATGATGGACACAAGGACAGCGATGGAACGGGCCTTGCAGCAATCGGCCGCCGTGCACCGGCATCTGTGTCCGCGACAGGTGCTGGGAGTCCGGATGGGCATGTTCGCCGGTCGCTGGCTCGGTCTCGACCTGCCGGGATCCGACAAGCGTCTCTTCGTCTTCATGGAAACCGACGGCTGTGCCTCGGACGGGGTCGCCGTCGCTACCGGCGCATGGGTCGGCCGGCGCACGATGCGCATCATGGATTTCGGCGAGGTGGCAGCGACGTTCGTCGACACGGTCAGCGGCCATGCCGTCCGCATCCACCCGCATGCCGACTCGCGTGCGAGAG
>DATIFK010000082.1:0-8677 GCA_035455265.1 Anaerolineales bacterium | reverse complement strand
TCGCTGTGTACGTCATGGATGCACTCCTGCGCAAGAGCCGCCGTCAGCCATCAGCATTGAGCTCAGCTTTCCGCCAGATGCCTGGCGAGAGTCGGCCGGCGGACCGGGGCTTCGCGGTCCACCTGCACCTGCGCTGCGCTTGGTGCGGCGCAGGCGAACGGGGTGTTCTCCCGCAAGGACATCGGGGCGATGTGCCGGGAGAGCAGGTGTGCGGGCTCGGGCCTGCGTCCCTTCGGGATGCTTCGCAAGGGCGAACGGCCTGCGCCGCACTCCCGAGCTAGGGCAGGTTAGGCGGATGGCCGATCTGGGCGAGATGTTCGTCCACATGGGCAAGGGACCGTTCGACCCACCACATCAAGGTACGTGAGCCCCAGTAGCCATGGCGACCCACGTGACTCCAGGCCGCCACGGGAGCTGCCTCCAAGCGCGCCGCCATCGACTGCCGCGCCTCCAGGAAGTCGTCGATGATCCGCTGCCACGTCTCGTCGGCAGAGTAGTGACGCGCCATCCAGCCTTCTCCGTCGAAATCCTGCAACTCTGCACCATCCCGCGCCAGCAACCGCTCGAGGCGAGGGAGGTAGGCCTGAGTCTCGACGGCGCGCACATGCCAGACCACCTGGTGCGGAGTCCATCCGCCCGGCTCGAGCGATTCCTGCATGGCTGTGCCGCGATCCAGAAGGGCGCGGCGCAGCAACTCCGCCTGCGCGGTGTAGGACTGCAGCAGGTCGCGCCGATACGAGGTGAGCAGATCGGTCGCCATCGTGCCGCGCCTCACCGCCGCCTCGGGCCTCTAGCGGGTCCGTTGGGACAGTTTGCGGATGTGTTCGGTGTGATCGCGCTCATGCCATAGGCAGCGACGCAGCACCTTGCGCGCCGTCCAGACTTCCCCGGAGAGCGAGACGGCGCCGGTGCGGTTAGCCAACGCCGGCAGGTTGGCGCGCAGGTGCTCGCGCACTTGAGCCAGGGCCTGGAAAGGATCCTGCGCCAGGTCGTTTCGGGAGAAACTCAGACCGAGGCGATCGAGGTACCAGTGCTCCGCCCGGGCCACGTGGTGCATGATCCCGCCGATGGGCCATCGTTCGCCGCTGAACTCCTTCTCCAGGGTCTCCGGCGCCATCGGCTGCACCAACGCCATCAGGTCCTTTCGCGCCGCCCCGAGAAGCAGATCGTATTCCGGTAGCTCGTCGACGGACACCGGCGGCCGGTCCGAGGCGAAGAAGGCATTGACCTCGTAGTCTTCCTCGTACATCCACGAACGGACGACCTCGCTGACGATCATCGGCGCCGAAAGACCGGAGATGCGCAGCCCGTGTCCGCCGGCCCAGGCGATATAAGCCTCGACCGCGGCCGGGACGTTGCCGATGGCCGTTTCGCGTTCCTTGTGCGTGCTGAAGCAGCCCGGGAGGTCCGGCACATGGGCGATCCACTGGCCGTCCATCTCCTCGGCGCAGACGATATAGGGCATCTAGGACATCACCTTTCCGCCGTCGATGTTGATCGCCTGCCCGTGAATGTAGGCTGCCTGGGGGGAGCAGAGAAACAGAACGAGCGGGACGACGTCGTCGGTCGAGCCGAGTCGGCCCTGCGGGATGTCGCTCAGCCAGCGAGCCAGCATGGCCTCATCCTGGCGCAGGGCGGCTGTCATCTCCGTCTCGATGACGCCGGGGCACACGGCGTTGACGCGGATATTATACGCCGCCAGTTCGCGCGCCGCCTCGCGCGTGAAGCCGATCAGGCCCGTCTTGCTGGCCACATAGGCGGCGCGGTCCTTCAATCCGTGGGCGCGCCCGGCGATCGAAGCGATGTTGACGATCACGCCGCCGCCCGCCTGGGCCATTCGGCGTCCCGCGATCTGGGTCAACAAGAAGGGACCCTTCAAGTTGACCGCCAGGGCCCGGTCCCAGTCGTACTCGTCGAGGTCGAGCAACGGTGCATGCGGCTCCACGCCGGCGTTGTTGACCAGAATGTCAAGGCGCCCAAAACGCTCGAGCACGGCGTCGACCATGGTTTCGACCGCCAGCCGGTTGGCGACATCGGCGACGAAGGCCTCGGCTTCACCTCCCTCGGCGCGCAGCTCGGCCACGGCGCTTTCCAGGTTGACGGGAGTCACGTCGTTGGCCGCCACCGTGGCCCCCTCCCGCGCGAAGCCGCGGGCAATCGCCCGCCCGAGCCCGCGCCCGGCTCCCGTCACCAAGGCCACCTGGTCGCCGAATGTCTTCATAGGTTCCCTCCAAGCCGCGTACGGCCAGCGTCCTCACGCAGGTAGCGCAACAGCCCTGAGACTAACTCTGGCCTCACCCCCTGTCCCCCTCTCCGCCCCACAGGCACCCTTCATGGCTGGTGCCGAGGCGGAGAGGGGGTCGAGGTTTCGGGAGGCCGGGGGCGGCAAGGCCACCCCCGGCCTCCCGAAAGGATCCCTCCCTCCCCCTGCACGCTATCCAACGTCGGGAGAATTAGCCCGGCAGGGGGAGGGGAAGGGGTGGGGGTTAGGAGCCTCACGGATCGTCGAACGCAGTCATGAGTCCTCGCGGGCAGGCGCTGCAGTCGCGCTGCAGACCGGCAGGGCTTCGCCCAACCGGTCCGCGTTGACTTCGACCCCGAAGTACGGTGACGGATCGAGGGTGTTGGCGAAGTCCAGTTCGTTGCGGAACCGCCCTTGCCCGTCGTCGAGGACGATCGAGAAGTGCAGGTGCATCCCAACAGGATTCATAGGGTCCGCCGAGTAGTTGCCCTGGTAGCCGAGCAGGGTGCCTGCACGAACGAATCGTTCACTGGTCCCGGCCGGGAAGGAGGCATCGATGAAGGAGCGACCCTCGGCATCCGCCATGTGGGTGTAGTAGGCCCAGATCTGGCGTCCCGGCTGGAGCGGATCCTCGGGAATGCGGATGATGACGGCGGAGTGCCAGTCGGGCAGCCGCGTCAGAAAGCCGTCGGTTGCCGCCACAACCGGGGTCTCGCCCAAGGCGTCGGGGCCGAAGATGTCCAGCCCCTGATGGCGGTGCCCCGGTCGGAAGGAGTCGCCCCAGACGAAACCCACCAGCCCGTCGGTAGGGAAGAGGAACGGCGCCGCGCCGCAACGGTCCCCGGCGCGCCAGGCCCAAGCGGCGTGGGCCGCCGGGTCGGCGCGATACGCGCGGACGCGTCCGAGGCGCGCCGCCGAGGGGCGCGCCCGCAGAACCAGGTACGCGCCGACGCCCATCAGCGCCGCCAGCAACAACCCGAGGGCCCAGCGCGTGCGGTCGGTCCGCTTCCCGATGGGAGGCAACCGTCTCACCGCGGCAGTTCCATCTCCATGTGCTCGGCGAACGACAGCGTCGCCTCTGCGGAGGCGAATCCCATCAAGGCCCGGCCGGCATCCTGGCCCTCGGAAGAGGCCATCGCCGCCTGCAGCGCTTCCAGGTTGTCGAAGTAGAACTCGTGGACCAGGTGGAGATCGATCGCCCCTGGTAGACCTCCCGTGACGCGGCTGAGGGTCACCCTCCGAAGCCCGGGCATGCGCTCGGCCCGCGGCACGAATTCCCGGCTCCAGCGGTCTTCGAACTCAGCCGGGTCCCGGGGCCGGCGGATGAGAACCATCAGCTTGTGCACGACGCCTCCCTTGCCAAGGCTGAACCGTCCGTGCTATTGCCACCTGGCACAGCTGCCCTATACTTGAGCCAGATTCATTCTGGCCGATTATCGGCCGAGGGTTCTTATGGAAGGTAGTGGCGCGAGGGGCCAGGGCCTGGTCGAGTACGCGTTCATCATCCTGCTGGTGGGCCTGGCCGTCATCCTGATGCTGACCCTTTTCGGCGCCGGCGTTGGGAACATGTTCAGCACAGTGATCGCCAACTTCTAGGCGATCGGGCTCGCGGGCGCGGCCATGCGCGCCGGCGCCTCGAGTCGTCTCTCCAGAAGATCGGCGATCAGGCGGGCGATTTCACGCGCCGCTTCGGGCCGCGCCGCGGCGCGCGCCGCGCGCGAGGCGCGTTCGATCTCCCGCGGCTGTCCCATCCAACGGCGCACCGCCGCAGCCGTCGCCTCCGGCCCCGGAGCCCATACGCCCGCCCCGGTCTGGACCACGTAGGCGGCGTTCCCCTCTTCCTGTCCTGGCACGTAGCTGTACAGGACCATCGGCAAGCCGGCGTTCATCGCTTCGGTGATCGTCCCTGGTCCGGCCTTGGTGACCAACAGGGTCGCCGCGCGCATCATGTCCGGCATGCGCCGCTCGAAGCCATAGATCTTCGTCGGGACGTCCCAGGTCGCCGCTTCCAGACGGGCGCGCAGGGCGTCGTTGCGGCCGGCCACGACGGCCAGGGCGAATTCGCCTCCGCCGCGGGCCACCGCCCGCGCCGTCTCATACAACGGTCCCATGCCCTCGCCACCGCCGACGACCAGCACCGTCGGCCGGTCGAGCGGCCAGTCCAGCTGATGCAGCAGCCGCTCCCGGTCACCGGGCGGCTGGCAGAAGCGGTCGGCCACCGGCAGGCCGACCAGCCGCACCTGGTCCGGCCGCAGGCCGTTGGCCAGGGCGCGGTCGAAGGCAGCCTGCGTGGGGACGCAGCACACATCGGCCTGGTGGTGGTACCACAGCGCGTGGGTCGACACAATGTCGGTGACCACGGTGACGAACGGCGGTCGCCGCGGTCCGAGGGCTTTGAGGACGGGCGCGATGAACAGCGGGTGCACGGACACGATGGCGTCGGCCGGCACTTCGGCGACCAGCCGCTGCGCCGCGCGCCGCACGTACGGCCAGAAGACGGCCGTCAGCACGCGTCCACGCTGCCGGCCGTTGGACAGCCGGTACGCCAGGCCCCAGGTGTGCGGCCGCCGCACCATCTCGGGCCACAGGGCGGCGCTCTGATTCAGCGGGACCGGGGCGTAGCTCTTGAAGACGTCCAGCATCCGGGTTTCGAAGCGGCCGGGGTATTCGATCTCGACGGCCTCGGTGATCGCCTCGGCCGCCGAGCGGTGGCCTCCGCCCGTGTCGGAGAAGAGCAGCAGGATTCGGTTGCGGTCAGCCATGGGGGTCTTGTTTGCGCACGTAGGATTTCATGCGCCGCGCCACGTCGCGGCGAGAGAGGAGAATGCGCCGACCACAGCCCAGGCACTTCAGGCCGATGTCGGCGCCGAGGCGGACCACAACCCAATCGGTGCTGCCGCAGGGATGCGGTTTGCGCAGCCGGAGCACGTCTTCCATCTGCAAGTCGGTCAGCATGCGCGCTCCCGCGCTGGCGTTCGTTCGGGCGCGCGCATTATACATCCAGGAGGAGATCATCCGGGTCGGGGTCATCCGCTCGGATGACAACCTCCTGGATGCTATAATGCGGCCTCCATGTTGGGACTCTCGCCTGCGACGCTGATCACGCGCGCCGTCACGCTGATCATCGCCTTCACCGTCCATGAGTTCTCGCACGCCTGGTCGGCTACAGCCCTCGGCGATGACACGCCACGCGCCAACGGCCGCCTGACGCTCAACCCCCTGGCGCACCTCGACCCGATCGGCTCCCTGCTGCTGCTCGTCTACGGTTTCGGTTGGGCCCGACCGGTGCCTATAGACCCCTACATATTGCAGCGTCGTTCGCCCGCCGGCGTGATGTTGGTTTCCGCCGCGGGACCCTTCTCGAACCTCCTCATGGCGATCGTGGCAGCGATCCCCATCCAAATGGGTCTGGCGTCGTTGGTCACTCGCGGGATCGGGCCGTCCTGGTTGCCGACGCCGGGCCAGTTTCTTGGGGACTTCATCTTCATCAACCTGATCCTGTTCTTCTTCAACCTGATCCCGCTGGCGCCTCTGGATGGAGAGAAAGTCTTCGGCTACTTCTTGCCTCCGCCGGGCCAGGAGTTCCTCGCGCGACTCAGGCCGTATGGCCCTCTGATTCTACTGGCCGTGGTCTTTCTCGGCCCGCTGGTCGGTTTCAACGTGCTCCAGTGGCTGGTAGGCGTGCCGGCCAACGTGGTCGCCCGCATTCTCATCTCGTGACGCTCGCGTTGCGGGGAGCGCAGTCCGCTCGGGTCCTCCCCTCGTTGTGTAGGGGCTGCGTTGCCCTCGGGGGCCGCCTGTCCGGAGGTCGCCATGGGAGCTGACATTCTTCTTCTGGGATTGGGCGAAACCGGCGCCTCGGTCGGCCTGGCCCTGGCCCGTTCGGGCGGCGACTTCCGACGCACCGGCTACGATCCCAGCCTGGAGGTGGCCCGGGCCGCTCACAAGGCCGGCGCCGTCGACCGCCTGACCTCCGATCCGCGTCGCGAAGCCGGCTCCGCCGACCTCGTCTTCTACAGTCTCCCCCTCGCCACCCTCGGCCCGGGGTTGGACCTCATCGCCGCCGATATCAAGTCCGATTCGATTCTCATCGACATGACCCCCCTCAAGCAGCCGGCGCTGGAAGTTGTGCGGCAGCACCTGCGCCCCGGCGCGGCCTTCGTCGGCGCCGTCCCGATCCTCGGGCCCGAGCGAGTCTTCCAGCCCGGCACGCCGCCGGCCAGCGCCGACCTGTTTCAGGGCGGGCTGCTGGCGCTGATCTTGGCGCCGGGCACGCCGCCCGCAGTCGTCGACGTGTGCAACGACCTGGCGACAATCCTCGGTGCCCGTCCGTTCTTCCTCGAGGCCGCCGAGTTCGATGCCGCCATAGCCGCCTCCGAAGGGCTGCCCGTCGTATTGGCCGTGGCCTACCTGCGCAGTCTGGCCGCCAATCCGGCGTGGCGCGATCAGGGTTTGTTCGCCGCGCGCACCTTCGATGCCCTGACCCGGCTGGCGGCGCTGCGGCCGGCGCCCGATCTGGCCGAGGATCTGGTCGCCAATCGCACCCACATCCTGCGCTGGATCGACGCCTTGCTGGCCGAACTGGGCGACCTGCGGACCCTGGTGGCCCAGGCCGACTCGGACGGGATCCGCCAGCCTCTGGAAGATGCCGCCTCAGCCTACCTCGCCTGGAAATCGGCGCGGACGGCCGGCCCGAGGGTCCAGGCGGCTCCTCCGCTGCCTCCGATGAGTTCCGGCAGCCGGCTGGCGCAGCTGTTGGGCTTCCGCCCGCCGCGCCGCGAGCGCTGAATCCGTCCCCCATGGGATTCGCCGACCTCTTCGAAGAACCGGCCTACATCGCCGAAAAGCACGACCTGCCGATCCTGCAAACGCTCATCAACCGCTATGCCCGAACCCGGCCCTTCGAGGGCGCCCCGATCGTCTTCGGCCACCTCTTCGTTTGGAATTCGATTGCCCTGGTCGAAGCCCTGGTGCGCGGCGGTGCGCATCTGGTGCTGGCCGACGCGCACCCCGGCCCGGCCACGGTACACGTCCGCGAGCGCCTCGAGTACCACGGACTGCCCGTCCTTCCGGTGGAGCAGGCCGTGCACGACGGCGAATGGTTCCTCGACGTCGCCGCGGTGCTCGGCCGCGCCCGCACCCCGAAGGGCGCCGCCGAGGTCACGCGCACAGGCATCCTGCACTACGCCCGCATTCCGTGCCCGGTCATCAGCGCCGACGATACCCGATCGAAATTGATCGAGGGCTTCTTCGGCACCGGCGACGGCTTCTTGCGCGCCTGGCGTCACCTGCGCCCCGAGGATCCTTTGGCGGGGAAGCGCCTGGTGATCTTCGGCTACGGCAAGATCGGACGCGGCGTGGCGCATCGCACCCGATCGGCCGGGGCGCAGGTGACGGTTATCGACATCGATCCGGCCGCACGCGGCCGCGCCCAGGCGGATGGCTTCCCTGCCGCCGACGGCAAGGCTTCAGACGATCTCCGCTCCAGGCTGGAAGCCGCCGAGGTGGTCATTGCCGTCACCGGCCGGCCCGGCATCCTCAGCCGCGAGGTCTCACCCACGTGGCTGCGCCGCAGCCGTCCGGTGCTGGTCAACCTCGGCGCCGAGGACGAGTTCGGCCCGGCCTTCGAAGATGAGGAGATCCTCGGCGGGCGGGAGGTGCCCCTCAACTTCCATCTGCCGCGTCCTACCGAGAACCGCTACGTGGAGGCTCCCCTGGCGGCACACCTCTTGGCCATGGAGACCCTGTTGGCCAACCCGTCGGCCTTCCCCCTCGGAATTCACCGACTCCCGCCTGGGATGGACGCCTGGGTGGTGGAGACTTGGCGACGCGCCTGGCCCAACGAGGATCTAAGCGGCATCGGCGAGGACCTCGGACTGGCGGGACGCTAGCAGCTATTCAGCTCTCAGCCATCGGGTGCCCATGCGAGTCCATCGGTCGATCCTGCAATCTGGGACGGTGGCGCCCACGTCAGCACGGCCGCGGGATATCGCCTCGGCACTCGCGCGGCGGTTGCCTCCCCCGCACGCAAGTCCCCATCAGCCCGCCGCTTAGTAGGGGAAAGGGTTGGGGGTTTGGGGGCAAAGGGGGAGGGGGAAACTCATTCCCCCGCCCCCTGCCCCCAGGAACGAGAGACTTGGATGCTCTCAAAGGAGAACGAGTTCTACATCCGGGGCTCACAGGGCGAAGGGGCATAGGGGACTGCCCCCTCGGCTCCCTTCGGATATCCCCGCGGGTGCCAAGGGGAACCGAGGGACATTCCCCCTCCCTCCGCCACTAGGGGAAAGGGCGTCACGCCCCGACGTATAATCGCGCCGTGCCCGACTACTACTGCTACATCCTCGAGTGCAGTGACGGCACCTTCTATACCGGATGGACGACGGATCCGCAGCGCCGACTGCGCCAGCACTGCGCCGGCCGCGGCGCCCGCTACAC
>DATIFK010000081.1:0-25725 GCA_035455265.1 Anaerolineales bacterium | reverse complement strand
AGGTCGGAGTGTTCGTCCAGAGCTCGCCTCGGGGGCATTCGGCGGGCCAGCGAGGCCCCAGGCCATGAAGGCTCCAAACCGTTCCGCGGCCATCGCCGCCAAGCTGGACGAGATCGAGTCCGAGATGCGTGCCATTGGTTTCTGGCAGGCATCGCCACTTGAACCCCACCAGCTGGAGTTCTCCGCCGCGTTCGGCACCGACAAGATGTCGTTCTCCCAGTGGCTCCAATTCATCTTCATCCCGCGCGTTCGCGAAGCGATCGCTGTCAACCGATTCCCAAGCTTGAGCGCAGTTGGGACTCAGGCCATTCGAGAATTCGACACAGACCCCAGAGCAGCTCGCCTCGCCACTCTCCTGGCCGAGTTCGACGTCCTATTCCCAGGTCCGTAAGGGCCACCCGAAGAACCACGAGAGCGCCACGATCATTGGCTTTGGCCTGCCGTCGGTTGAAGCCGCATACCGTTGGTCAAGAACCATGCAAGCCCGTGGCAGGCGTTCAGGTACTTCCCTCGCTTGTCTCGGCCAATGCAGGAGTATCCTTGAGCTGGCCCGGCGGTCGAAGATCCTGGTGTTTGCCCAGGGCACATCCTCAGGCCGTTAGGCGCTTGCTTGCAGCCGCTCGCCACCAGGGCCGTCAAGATAGGAAGCTGAATGCCCACAAAGGAAGAGCTCAAACAGCAGATGGATAGCGACTTGAAGGTCATCGCCGCCCTCAGGGCAAGCGGCTCCAACCTGGCCAAGCCCCATCGGATCGAGCACCACTTCAACGCCGATACCCGACAGGATGCTGACGCCATTGTGAAATGGGGACTTGATAACGGTTTCGAAGCCTCTGAAATCATGTCCGGCAGACAACACGGCAAGGTCTACTACTACTTTGACCTCATCAAGGACACAGTCCCGGAGATCCGGCGAATCCTTCCAGACACCAGTCGCCTCTTCGACCTTGCCCATGAGCATGACGCGGTCTACGACGGTTGGGGTTGTTACATCGTTAAGTAGAACCCCATCCCCCAAGGCCCTCGCTGTCTGCCGGCGATAACAACTCGAAGGAGCCCCTTTTGGGTGCTTCTGGGAGAACACCCCGTTCGGGCCGCGAGCCCCATGGATCGTTTGCAGGGTATTGGCCCGCCGGGGCGAGACGGCCGGGACGGTGTTCGCGAACGAGCCGGCCAGCTGCGGCAAAATGGGTTTGATGTAGTATCGAGGGCCTGGCCGGGCAGTCGAAGATCCTTGTGTTCGTCCGGGCTGATCTCGGGGCCGTTGGGCCGCATCCGGTAGCCCCGGCCGCGCGGCGTCCCTTCGGCCAAAGGAGACAACGTTGCCCCCCACTGAGGCTCCATCCCCTGCAGACTCGCCTGAGTCCGTGGTCGCCGACTACATTTCCGCCTACCAGAAGAAGGACGCCCGCGCCTATCTCGCCCTATTCTCCCAGGAGGCGGATTACGTCGACTTTGCCGTCCAGGTCCACGCCAAGATCCGCCAGCTGAAGGATGAGCTCGCCTCGTCCTTCGCCAGAGAGGGCTTTCGGCTTGTTTTCCATTCATCCTTTGTGTCTTCGGACGGGCGGTTCGCTGCCTTGCAGGGAACCTACAGCGACAGCGCCCGGAGCGGCGAACCGGCCTCGGTGCCAGTCGTTTCGATCCTCCAAATAGCCGGCGCCAAGCTCACGAAGGAAGCCCTCTACTATGATGGGAGTCTATTCAAACGCCATCTGCATGCGCCCTAACAACTCGATAGAGTCCCTTCTGGGTGCTCCCGGGAAGACGCCGGACGGTGTTCGCGACCGACCCGACCAGCTTCGGCGAATCGGGTCCAAGATCGGTCCCAAGAGCTGGCCCGGCGTCCGAAGATCCGGGTGTTCGTCCAGGGGTCATCTCGAGGTCGCCAGACGCATGCTCGCCTCCGCAGGTCGCTCTCCATGAGGCTGAATTGGCTTGGCCGGGCCGCTCTCAACAGCCCTTTGCGGGCTCTGGCTCAAGCCTACGTCGCCTCCCAGATGCAGGCCCTCGGAGGCGTCGTGGAAGGCGGTCATGTCCTTGAGATTGGCTGTGGTGGCGGCGTGGGCGTCTCCATCATCTTAGAGGAGTTCCGGGCCGGCAAAGTCGAAGCTATCGATATCGATCCCAAAATGATTCAACATGCTCGTCAGCGCCTTGCCACCTACAGCGCGGGGCGTGTCACACTTGCCGTTGGGAACGCAACGGCCCTGGCAGCCAAGGAAGCCACTTTCGACGCCGTCTTCGACTTCGGCGCCATCCATCTTGAGCCCGCCTGGCGGAAGGCAGTCGGGGAAGTTGCGCGCGTCCTCAAACCCGGAGCCAGGTTCTTCTTCGAGCTAGTGACCAGCCGAGCGCTCCGACTGTCTTACCCGCTCTTGACCGAGGGGTTTGCCGATATGGAGCCGCCGTCACCGGAGAGCTTTCTTGGCGAGCTCGACCACCTTGGGATCGTGGTCGGCGAAAGGTTCGTGCGCCCCCGACTCGCGCCACTCACAGGCTGGGTAGGCGATCTCATAGGAGTCGGTTGGCGTTCGTGAGCCGGAACCCATGAAGTCCGCATGCGCCAAAACAAAGCGATGCGAGCCCCCTCTAGCTGCTCCCGGGAGAACACCCCGTTCGGGCCGCGAGCCCCATGGATCGTTTGCAGGGTATTGGCCCGCCGGGGCGAGACGGCCGGGACGGTGTCGCGACCGACCCGACCAGCTTCGGCGAATCGGGTCTAGGATCGGCCCCAAAAAGCCGGCCCGGGCGGTCGAAATCCTGGTGTTCGTCCCAGCCCCATCTCGAGGCCGTTAAGTGGCCTCCCTTTCCCGCCAGTCGCGCGATTCCCCCAGGAGGACCGCCCATGCTCGCCCAAATCCTCGTCAGCGTCTTCCTCGCACTCCATGGTCTCGTCCACCTGCTCTACTTCGCGCAGAGCTACAAGATCTTCGAACTGAAGCCTCACATGACCTGGCCCGTCGGTTCGTGGGCGCTCACAAGGGCTCTCGGCGAGAGCGGCACGCGCGCTTTCACCAGCGCTTTCTGCGTCCTCGTCGCCGTGGGCCTGCTCCTCGGCGCCGTGGGCCTTCTAGCGGGTCAGGCCTGGTGGCGTCCATCTGTCGCCGCCTCGGCCGCGGTGTCGGCCCTTCTCTTCCTTCTCACCTGGAACGGGCAACTCCAGAACATCGATGGCCAAGGAGGGATCGGCATCCTCCTGGACATCCTGGTTCTGGTCACCATCCTCGTCTTCCGATGGCCCTAGTCGAAGCCTGGGCCCCAGCTGATGAGCCGGGAGCGCCTGACAACTCAATCGACTGACCCGGCCAGCTGTGGCGAAACCGGTCTAAGATAGGTTCGAAGCGCTGGCCCGGCGGTCCGAAGATCCCATTATTCGTCCAGGGCTCATCTCGAGGCCGCTAGGCGCTCCGACACCACCATGCGAACGGACATTCCTGAGAACGCAGCCCGTTACTACGACCTCAGCCCGGAGAATCCGGACGATATTCGCTTCTATCAGCAGCGGATCCCATCCCCGGAGGCGAGCATTCTCGAGCTGGGCTGTGGCACAGGCCGCGTTCTTGTTCCCCTGGCTGAGAACTGCGGCCATATCCTTGGAGTAGATGTCTCCGAAACCATGCTCGCGCTCTGCCGTCGGAAACTGGCCGAGAAGCGACTTCTTCGGCCCAGAGTGGAGGTTCGCCAGGGAGACATCACGGACCTAGAGCTCGGGAAGGCGTTCGACCTCATCATTGCCCCGTTTCGGGTGTTCCAGACTCTGGAGACTGACCGCGAAGTGAGCGGTTACTTCACGACGGTTCGGACTCATCTCTCGTCGGGAGGGACCGCGATTCTGACCCTGTTCCGGCCCTCTCTGGATGCCGACCGGATGAGGCGCGAGTGGGCTACGGATCACGAAAGGTTTCGATGGGAGGTTCCGTTCGAGGGAGGGCGAGTCACGCTTCACGATCGCCGGGCGCACATGGACCGCGAGAAGCTTGTCCTGTATCCAGAACTTGTCTACCGTCGCTACGAGCAGGATAGGCTGGTGGATGAAACGGTGCTCAAGATTTCGATGCGCTGTTACTATCCTGAGGAGCTGCTGAGCCTGATCGCGGACCAGGAGTTTGTCATCGTCAACAGATGGGGCGGATATGCCGGGGAACCGTATGGTGAAGGGCCGGAGCTCATCGTCGAGTTCACCGGGAGAGTCTAACAACTCGAAGGAGCCCCTTCTGGTTGGCACGTGACCGATCCGGCTGGCGGCGGATCGGGTTTGGAGTAGTATCGAACCGCTGGCCCGGGGGCTCATCTCGAGGCCGTCGGGCGGGCACCGGTAGGCTCTCAAAGCTGTGGAGTCACTCTAGGATGCTGCTCTCCAAAGGCGCTCTGCGATATGTTGCTGGAATAGCCTTGGTCGCATATGGAGTGCTCGCTATCATTTTCGCGCGCCACCCGTCGATGATGATCCCGCTCGTTTACACGATCGCCTTACTCTCATTTGGAGTTGTTCTTCATCAGTCTTCCTCGAGCGGAGGCTGGCTAGGGATCGGCTTATCATTGTTGAGCACTTGGTCCCAACCCTTCTTGACCCAGGCAGTCGCACCCCTCCTTCCTGCATCTTCATTCGCCTATGTCATTCCTTCCCTCATCGCCTTCACGGTCTTCCTCATCGGAAGCTTACTGCTCGGAGTGTCTATGAGGGGCGGCGTTCTCTTCCACAGGAGTTCAGGCGTCGTTCTTGCCTTGGCGGCCGCCTCTGTCCTCCTCTTGGGCTACATCCTCTACGCCCTCGCCCTGATCTGGATCGGCTACCAGCTCATCCCGCGCACCCCCCGGATGAGCCAGGCGCCGCCAGCCCAGCCGTGAGGCGGCCATGTGCCCGCCGACGGCTCGAGGGAGCGTCCCGGCCAGCTGCGACGAAACAGGTCCAGGGTAGGTTTCAAGCGCCGGCTGGACGGCTCATCTCGAGGCCGTTAGGCTGCTCACATGTAGAGTTCTTCGTGGAGATGTGAATGCCGAAGTCACCGGTAGTCTTCAGAAGCAAACAACGTGTCACGTTCTCCGATCTCGATCCCTACAACCACGTGAGGACGGCAGCGTATTCGGGTTACTACGTCGACCACCGCATGAACGGCCTAAGAGACAAGGTCGGCTGGGATCTGAAGACGCTTGCCCAGTTGCCGTTCATGATTTGGGTCAAGAGGATGGAAATCGACTTCCTGAAGCCCGCAATGGGTGATCTGGAGCTCACCATTACCTCCTTCGTTCGAGAGTTCCAGGGCCCCGATGCTTTCATCGAGTGCACCATGGCGGACGAGGCAGGCAGGGACATCTCTCGGTGCCTGATGGTCGTTACCTGCGTCGACAAGCGCACGTACAGGTCGATGGACTGGCCCGCAGAGGCCACTGCACTCTTCTTCGAGGCTCGTTAGTGCCGGGCTTGTGCTACGCGATGCTGTGACCGGCTTGACAACTCGACGGAGGCTCTTCAGGGTGCTCCCGGGAGAACACCGGGACGAGGTTCGCGATCGACCCGGCGAGCTGTACCGAATCGATTCGCTGTGTAATCTAGGCGCCCGCCGGGCGTCGAAGATCCTGGTGTTCGTCCGGGGCTCACCTCGAGGCCTCTACCCCACCGGTTGAGGAGATTCACATGCCCAGAGTGAGCCCTTCCCCTTTGGCTTCCTCGGTCCGTGGGGCCGCCTTCATCCTTGGATTCCTCCTCGTCGGATGCACCCCGCAGGCTCCCGATGCCACGGGCACTCAACCACCATCGACGACGACACCCAAACCCATCGCGACGGCTTCTCCGTCTGTCGATCCTTCTCTGGTTGATGCCGCCAGGAGGGCCCTTACCCAGGGTGACCTACCCATGGCAGTCGACCTGGCGCAGGCCGTCCTTGAGGTAGACCCCAACAACAGCCAAGCGGCCCTGGTTCTATCAGCAGCTCAGAACGCTACAGGCAACTACAGCGCGGCGATCGAGGCACTGCTCGCCGTAGAGGTAGTGAAAGTTGAAGATGCCGACGACCTCAACGCAATGCTGGATGCATACGTCGCCTTGTCGAGGGCCACATTCAACGAGGATCTCATCAGAGGAGCCATAGAAGGTGCCGACAGCGTGGCCGACCGGCTGTTGACCGTTGCGCCCGACAGTGCTGACTTCTCCCTCGGCGCAGTCTTGCTGGGTTCAGCTCCCAACTACGCGGTGGACGTGAGTGGAGCTACAGAGGAAGCCATCATCCATTTTCAGGCAGCTGAGGAACTCTACGGCGCGGGGAGGTTTGACGACGCGGCGACAGAATATGAAGAGGCTCTGTCCGCCTACCCGGGATTCTCCCTGGCGGCCATCTATCTTGCCGACTCCTACTTCGCGAAGGCCGACTACGCATCGGCCGAGAGCCTCCTCGCCAAGACCCTCCAAGATGACCCAACGTTGATCCAAGCGTGGGATTTCCTAGGACACACATACGAGAGGATGGGACTTTGGAGGCACTCTCGCATCTCGTATCTCTCCGCCCTGATGCTCGACCCCAACGACGACTTCGCCTGGGACGGCCTCCGGCGCCTTGCAGAGAGCTACTCGGCGTGGACCACCAGCTACTTCGACGAGTTCAACCTCACCATCACGCTCCCGCCTGCGCTCGTGGCATCCGAAATCCTCATCGGGGAATTGGGGCCGGCCTCCAGAGACCATGGCGGCTTTTCTCTCTCGCCCCCAGACCATTCCCTTATCGTCACATTCAGCTGGCAGCCCCTGGCGGCTGACAAATCGCCGTCTGATCTCGTGCCCGGTATGCTTTCCGATGTTGTCGGTCACCTGCCTGGGGCAGAGCAGAGAACAGAAGTCGATAGGTTCCCTTATGCGACGTTCCCTCTCTGGTATGTGGAGTTCCTCTACACCCCACCATCCCAGCCAAACCCCAACGTAAGCTTCGCAGCATCTTGGGCTTGCCAAGGCACCTTGTTCAACCTGCAACTCGCCCTGCCAACCGAAGACTTCCAGCCCCTTGAGATACTCAGGAACAAGCTGCTCGACCCCGTCACGTGCCCGGCGGCCTAACAACTCGGTGGAGCCTATGGTGCTCTAATGGGAAAGCCCTCGTACACAGTCGAACCTCCCCACCCATTCCGCCAACTGGTGGCCGACGGGATGTCTCTGGCGGCCAGGAAGCACTCCATTCACGGACTGGTCGAGGTGGACATCACCGAGGCTCGCAACAAGCTTCGCGTCGCCGGCGACAAGATGGGTGAGCCACCCTCCTTCACAGGCTTCATCGTCTATTGCTGTGCAAGGGCCGTCGATGAAGACAAACACCTGCACGCCTACCTTGACTGGCGGGGACGGCTGATACTCTTTGACGACGTGGATATCTCACTTCCAGTCGAGCGACGGCAGGGCGCGAAGTCAGTCGTCCTGCAGACCGTAATCCGGTCAGCCAACCGGAAGTCGCTCTGGGAGATCCACCACGAGATTCGCGCGCTCCAGACCAAGGAACTGGGCGAGACTTCCTGGGGCCGATGGCTGCGCTGGTACGTCCTCGTGCCCGCGTTCATCCGGAGGCTCTTCTTTCGCGTCGCTGCCAGAGTTCCCACCCTCCTGAAGAGCTTCAACGGTACCGTCCTTGTCACTGCCGTGGGGATGTTCGGAACCCGCGCCGGATGGGGCGTGCCACTCCCTGGCCACACGCTCTGCGTAACCGTCGGTGGCATGGAATCGAAGCCTATTCTGAAGAACGGGGACCTGCAGAATAGAGAGCACCTCTGCCTCACGGTCTCATTCGATCACGACATCGTCGACGGCGCACCTGCGGCCAGGTTCGTTCAGCGGCTTGCTACGCTGATCGAAGAAGGCGCAGGGATCGACGCACCGAGCTAGGTGAGCACCTCCGCCGCCCAACGTCTCGACGAAACCCCTGGCTGCTCCCGGGAGAACCCCGGGACGGTGTTCGCTACCGAGCGGCCAGCTGTGGCGTATCCCTTTCGGTGTAGTATCGAAGAGCCGGCCGGGGGGTCGAAGGTCCTGGTGTTCGTCCGGGGCTTACCTCCAGGCCGCCTGGGCGGCCCTGCTGTCCGCCGATTGCCACGCACACTTTCCCCGGGCGTGTTATGATCAAGGCGCGTGGCAAGCATTCGCCAGTTCCATTCACCGCCCAAGTCCGTCACGACCCTTCCCCCGAAACATCTACGAAGTCTCGAAAGGTGAGCATGATCACAAAGTTGTACGTCGGCAACCTGTCCTACTCCACCAGTGAAGCTGATCTCAAGACCCTGTTCTCAAAGGCCGGCCCCGTCAAGTCGGTCGCGCTCATCACCGACCGCGACACAGGGCGGTCCAAGGGATTCGCGTTCGTCGAAATGGAGAGCCAGGCGGACGCTCAGAAGGCCATCAGCATGCTCAACGGAACCCAGCTGGCGGACCGCAGCCTCACGGTGAACCTTGCCAAACCGCGTGAGGAGCGAGGCGGCGGAGGCTTCGGTGACCGCGGTTCGCAGCGCCCCGGCGGCCGTAACCGAGGTCCGAGGTATTAGTAGCCTCCCAGAAGTCGGATGACAGGCTCTTCTGGCCTATTGCAGTTCTCCACCACGCTCAAAGGACCCCGCAGGTTCGCGTGACGCCCGGGGTCCTTTCTTTTCCAGGACGCCCAACAACTCGATCGAGACCCTTCAGGGTGCTCCCGGGAGGACACCGGGACGGTGTCCGCGACCGACCTGGCCGGCAGCAGCATGCCCATGTCTCGGAAACTCCTTGAGGCTGGCCAGGCGGTCGAAGATCCTGGCGTTCGTCCAGGGCTCATCTCGAAGCTAACAGGCCAGTCCTATCTCGCTAGAGGTGGTTCGTGAGCAAAGGCAGGCTCGAGGCGTTCAGCGATGCCGTCATCGCCATCCTCATGACGATCATGGTTCTTGAGCTCGCCGCACCCGCGGGTTCCGATCTCCCATCGCTCTCGCCTCTCCTGCCGAAGCTCTTGACGTACGCGCTCAGCTTTGTCTTCCTTGCCATCTACTGGGTGAACCACCATCACCTTTTCCAAGCCGTTGAGCGGGTCAACGGAGCCGTCCTATGGGCCAACATGGGGCTCCTTTTCTGGCTCTCTCTCGTTCCTTTCGTCACGGCCTGGGGAGGCGATCACGCAGCCGCGCCGGTTCCCGTCGCCGTCTACGGGGGAGTCCTCATCCTCGCTGCGATCGAATACTTCATTCTGGTCCGCACGCTGCTCACCTTGCATCCAGCCGGGTCTCCCTTGTCCAACGCCATCGGGAACGACGTCAAAGGCAAAGTCTCAGTGCTTATCTACGCAGTGGCAATCGGAGGCTCGTTCCTATCCACCCTGATCGGGTGGTCTCTCTACGTCGTCGTGGCGCTGATCTGGCTTATCCCCGACAGGCGGATCGAGAACACCCTTGGGTCCTAGGCTGCCTCCCGGACAGGCCCGAAGCGGCCCAACAACTCGATGAAGACCGTTCTGGGTGCTCCCGGCAGAACACCCCGTTCGGGCCGCGAGCCCCATGGATCGTTTGCAGGGTACTGGCCCGCCGGGGCGAGACGGCCGGGACGCTGTTCGCGACCGATCCGGCCAGCTGCCGTCCCAGGCTTCTCCGGTAGTATCCTAGGGTTCGCTGGGCAGCTCGCCTCGGGGCCGTTGGGCAGCTTGCTCTCCTTCCCGGAGTTCGCCATGTCCGAATCCGCGGATCCGTCCGAGCTGGTAAGACTGGGCTACAACAAGATTGCACCTGCGTACTTGGCGGCCAGGTCCAACGGCCGCCCGGATCCACCCGTCCTCGAACGATTCTCCAGCCTTCTGCCCGCCAATTCCCTGGTCCTGGACGCAGGCTGCGGCGCCGGCGTTCCTGTCACTCAGTTCCTGGCTCAACGTCACCGTGTCGTGGGTGTCGACTTCTCCATGGCGCAGGCTCGAATGGCTTCCGGGCTCGTGCCTTCGGCCCGGATTGCCTGCCTGGATATGACGAACCTCGCTTTCCCACCCGACGTCTTCGATGGCGTTTGCTCGGTCTTCGCTATCCTCCACATCCCTCGCTCTCAGCACAGGGATCTGCTCGCCGCCTTCCACCGGATCCTTCGCGTCGGCGGCCTGGCCCTCCTCTGCCTTGGCGACAAGGGCGCCGAGGCCGCCTACGGCCCGTATTTCGGCACCACCATGTTCTGGAGTTACTTCGACAGTGGAGAGTATCGCCGGATGCTCGCGGCCACCGGCTTCAGGATCATGTCATCCCAGATCGAGCCGGACCCGATCTCCAAGATCGCAACTCACTCATTCGTCTTGGCAACGAAGTGCGACGCCTGACAACTCGGCCGAGCCGAGGCCCCGGCTCGGGGACGGCCGCCGGCCAGGGAGGGCGACGATGGACAACCGCTGCCCACCCCGGCGGTCAGCTCATGACGAGGCCGTTAGGCGCGTGGAGGTGCGCACTTGAAGATGTCGTCTGATCGTTGGGTCGCCGGCGATGCGTACGAGTACTTTATGGGCAGGTGGAGTCGCCAGATGGCGTCCCGATTCCTGAACTGGCTCCGCCCGGTCCCCCACTCCCACTGGCTCGAGGTCGGCTGCGGTACGGGTGCCCTTTCCCAGGCCATCTGTCGGGAGACTCAGCCCCGGAGCTTTGTTGCGTGCGACCCCTCGCCTGAGTTCGTGTCCTTTGCTGGGAAGTTGACCTCAGACTTCCCGGCAACATTCCTGGTCGCCGATGCCGACCATCTACCCAGCCGGGACGGAGGATTCGACTACATAGTCTCCGGACTCGTATTGAACTTCCTGCCGCAGCCGGTGCAGGCCGTCCGCTCCATGAAGGACAGGCTTCGAGGCGGAGGAACCATGGCGGCCTACGTATGGGATTACGCGGAAGGAATGCAATTCCTTCGCGCCTTTTGGGACGAAGTCGTGGGGCTCGACCCTTCGGCCGCAACCCTCGACGAAGGACGGCGTTTCCCCCTATGTCATCCGACGGCACTTGCCGACCTGTTTCAACGCGCGGGTCTGGATGCGGTTGCCACGACGCCCCTCGATGTTCCCACAGTCTTCTCCGATTTCGACGACTACTGGGCCCCGTTCCTTGGCGGCACGGGCCCAGCCCCGGCCTACGTCGCCTCGCTCAGCGACGATGCGCGAGCCGAATTGCGCGCGCGCCTCAAGCGCCGGCTAACCCATCTGCCGGACACCTCGATCCAACTGACAGCCAGAGCATTCGGTGTACGAGGAAGCCTTTCCAGTTGAAGATCGAAACGAGCCGCCAACGGCTCGCTGGGGCCCCTCTGGGTGCTCCGCCACCGATCCCCGCCAGCTGCGTCGAATCCGGCCCAAGATGGATCCCAGGCGCGGGCCGGGCGCTTGATCTCGAGGCGCGGGACCCGCCTGGGGGGTCGGGGCAAGCCCATGGTGACCTCCCTCGGGCCATACCCTTGGCAGTGTCACGGACGAAGGCCTGCTGGCGGAGCGTTAGAATTGCCCGCACCTGCTCCCATCCCCCCGCCGACCACGGACCTGGAGAGACCTTCCGTGCCGAAACCCTCCGCAAGACCCCCGCACACATCCCTTGACGCCCTCACCCGCGACCTCCTGCCTGATACGCGGGCGGTGTTCGCCGAACTCCGCTCGCTGATCGTGACCACACTCCCTGGGACGACGGAGAAGGTCACCCTGGCCCGGAAAAGGCTGAACTTCAGCCATCCCAACGTCGGCTACTTCTGCGGGCTTCACCCAGTTGATGCCCGGGTGACTGTCGAATTTGAGTTCGGTGTGCTCCTGCCCGACCCAACCAGGATCCTCATCGCCAACAGCTGCGCCAAACAGGTTCGCTACACGCGAATCCGCTCCATCGACACCCTTCCGCGAGCGGCCCTCAAACGACTGCTCCGCGCCGCAGTCTCCCTTCCTCGAGACCGCTCGACCCGAATGGCTCTCACCAGGACGGGAGCCAAGCTGGTGCTCCCGAAGCCGCGCCGGAGGTCTCAACGATGAACGACATGCAGAAGATTGTCCCTTCTCTCTGGTTCGACAAGGAAGCCGAGGAGGCGGTGAACTTCTACGTTTCCGTCTTCAACGGTTCACAACACAAGGGGCGCGATTCCAGGATCATAAGCATTACGCGCTACGAGAGCGGCATGGAGTTGCCGGGGGCGGACCAAATGGAGGGCAAGGTCCTCACGGCCATCTTTGAGCTCAACGGCCAGAGATTCATGGCCCTCGATGGAGGTCCCGTCTTCAAGTTCAACGAATCCGTGTCGTTCTATGTGGAGTGCGAAGACCAGCAGGAGGTCGACTACTTCTGGAACAAGCTCTCGGCCGTCCCAGAAGCAGAGCAATGCGGCTGGCTCAAGGACCGTTACGGCCTCTCCTGGCAAATCATCCCCAGGCAGATGGGGGACCTCCTCGGCAGCTCCGACAAGAAGAGGGCCATGGCCGCCACGAACGCGATGCTCAAGATGAAGAAGATCGTGATCGCGGACCTTCAGAGGGCATTCGACCAGGCGTGACGGGCCCTCGGCACGCTCGGCCAAACGCTCGCTGGATCGGCCTGCCAGGTATCGCGACCGTGCTTCCAGCGCTTCCTGGCGGCCTTTGTCGGCGTTCTCCAACGGCCCTGGCTATCGGGTCATCTGGCCCTGGGTGCAGCCGTCTTCCCCTTCCTGGATCGCCAGCTGGCAAGATCCTGTTGGCGCCAGCCGGGCCGACCCAGGAAAGGGCGGTTGGTCTGGTCGGGCCGCGGCCTGGCCCTCCATCATCCACCGGTTCCATGGGTCGGCGTGGATAGCCCCCAGCTCGGTTCTTCACGGCATTGGCCTTTCCACAGCGAGGTTGGCCATCCATGATCCAAGTCATCTGGCAATACGAAGTCAAGGAAGGGGCCCGAGACCGGTTCGAGCTGGCCTACGGGCCGGGCGGGATGTGGAGCGAGCTCTTCTCCAAGGCTCCAGGTTTCCGCGGCACCGCTCTGTTGCGAGACTCGGGCAACCCGCACAGATACCTGACCATCGACAGCTGGGACACCGAGGAACAGCGCAAGGCAGTGCTCGCCCAACGTGCTGAGGAGATTTCCGCATTGGAGTCCGCGTTTCGTGAGTGGACCGAACGCGGTGCCGAGATCGGAGTCTATAGAATCCTGTCCGAGGCGATCGTGCGCCCGAGCATTGGCGCCCACAGAGGCAAACGCGACTTCCGCAGAAGGGATCCACACGGTCGTCGGTAAATCCGCAATGTCCCATGTTGCACAACAACTCGGTGGAGCCGCCAGGCCCGGCGGGCGATTGACCTCGAGGCGGTCTCGCCGGCGAAGTGTGCCTCCGTCCCCTGGGCGATGTCCCAAGACTTGACCATCGCAGTCGCCCATTCCAGCGGACTCACGGCGGAGGAGCGAACGTCCATCCATCGACTTTGCCATCGCGCCTACGGCGAAGATCTCGGTTCCCTGTTTGCCGCATACGCCGATCCCACGCACGTGCTCGGTCATTTGGGGAAGGAACTTGTCAGCCATGCCATGTGGGTCACCCGATGGCTCCAGCCCGATGACGGCCCGCTCCTCCGCACCGCATACGTCGAAATGGTCGCCACGGATCCACACCACAGGAATCGCGGCTTCGCGACCGGAGTCCTACGCCACCTCGCCTCCCGCGTTGGCGACTACGATCTCGCCGCGCTGAGCCCGGGCGAAACCACGCTCTACGGAAGGTTGGGATGGATTCTTTGGCGCGGCCCGCTGTTCATCAGGTCGGATGGGGGCTTGATCCCCTCACCCGATGAAAGGATCATGATCCTCAGCCTCCCGAAGACCCCGATCCTCCACGTAGATTCGCCGCTCTCGGCTGAATGGCGAGGAGGTGAGCTGTGGTAGCGGGACAACCGCGGCCGAATGCATGACGTCTTCGCGTATCTTCGATGCCGTCGCCGGGTGGATCGAATCGGCTCGTTGGACGGGGACACCTTGGCGCCGTCCCCAGTACACTCGGCGGCGGCGACCGGCCGTACACGGGGGAGTCCCCTGGCCGGCCTTTCTCGGTGGCCCCAGGTCAGGTTGTAGCATTCGGCTCCCCGGCGGTGCTCCCTGACACGGGGCTATCCGGCGGATCGGTCCCACCGCGCGAGGTCTTCCTTTGCACAAATCCCTCCTGGACTTTCTCGTTTGTCCTGTGTGCCGTGGCCCGCTCGGGTGGGCCATCGAGCGAGAGGAGGATGACCGCATACAGACGGCCGAAGCCGAATGCCCCGGCTGCGGTGCGGCTTACTCGGTCAACGACGGCATTGGGATCTTCCTTACCCCGGATCTTCAGCGCGAGGACCTGTGGAAGGAGGCAGAAAGCGGGCTGGGCCACTATCTCAAGGGCCACCCGGAAATCGAATACCGCCTCCTTTCCACGCCCCTCGAGCACCTTAACCCAGCCGACCAGTTCTTCCGGGCGATGGCACTCGAGGCGAAAGGTGACTTCCTCCGCGCCCGCGAGGCCGAGCGTGTGGCCGTCCAGGGCAGCTATACCGCCAGCTATCGCGATTGCTGGGAGCGGCAAGTCGAGTTCCTCCTCGATCGCCTCGACGCGACGGCTGGTCCCATCTTCGACCTCGCCTCCGGCCGTTGTGCACTCGTGCTGCGGATGCTGGCCCGACTCGACCGGCCGATTGTCGCGACAGACTTCAGTCTTCCGGTCATGAGACGCAACAGGGCCATGCTGCGCGGCACCGGCCAGGGGGATCACGTCAGTCTTCTTGTGTTCGACGCTCGACGCACACCTTTCAGCGCCAACTCGATCGAGATTCTCACGACCAACTTGGGTCTGCCCAACATCAAGGACCCCGGTGAACTGTGCAGAGAGATCCGTCGCGTCCTATCCGGCACGTTCCTGGCTATTTCCCATTTCTACCCGCCGGCCGACGGGAACGCCGACGCTATCAGGGAGGCTGGCCTCGCGGATCACCTCTATTCCGAATCGGCCGAACGCCTCCTGAAGCGGGCCGACCTTCGAGTCCAGACCCACAACTCTTGCCAAGGTTCCGCTTCCCCCACCCCCGTCGGGCAGGTCCTTGAGGGAGCCCAAATCGATAGCTTGCCGGTCGCCGACACACAACTGCAATGGTCCGTCCTCGAAGTGCGATAACCAGGCCCCCGCTTCCCAAACCCCCCATCCTTCATCGCCTTTTGGCCTCCGCGTGCAGACAATCCTCCCAAGGCGGCCGCGGCATGGATACCAGGCTCGGGGCGGCCTTGGATCACCTGAGGCTGTGCGACGACGAGGTCCGCACGAAGGCGATTCAGGTGCTCATGGAGAAGAGCGACACCGCAACCGGGATGAGGCCATTCTCGCTGCTCGACCATCTCCCAGGTCAAAACTCGCGAAACAACTCGGCGACGCCACTTTGGCTGGGCCTAGCGGACCCAAGGCTCGCTGGCCACGCAGCGCGGTAGAATGGCCCAGGGTGCTGCCCCGTTAGGGTCGGCCCAACCGTCCTTTCGGAGAGGCCAACTTGAATCCTCAGTCAACTTCTATCGCTGAGCTTCTGGCGTCGGTCGATTCTGCTTGGCAGAACCTCCATTCCTTCCTCGCTGCCCTTTCCCCCAGCCAGGCCTCCGTTCGCGACCACGCCGGGTGGTCCGTCAAGGATCACGTCACCCACCTGGCCGTATGGGAGGACTCGGTAACCGTCCTCTTCCGTGGCGGCGGCCGCCATGAAGCACTGGGCATTGACGAATCCGTCTACTCGGCCGGGGCGTTTGACGACATCAACGATGCGATCAAGAAGCGCCTCGAGGCTATTCCCCTCGCTCAGGCCGTGCATCAGTTGGAACAGGGCCACACGCAGCTCGTAGCCAGTCTCTCCACCTTGTCGGACGCCGACCTGAAGTCAAACGTGCGTGACTTCTTTCCCACTGCCCCCCGAACAGACGAGCGGCCGTTGACATCGCTCATTTGGGACAACACGGGCGGCCACTTTGTGGAGCACCTCGAGTGGATGCGGGAGTTGGCAAGCAGGGGCGCCTGACGGCTCGGCCTGGCCGATGGCCCTCGCCGCTCTAGTCTCCCACGCAACCCTCCGCCCTACGCCGCCACCATCACCGCCAAGCGGTCCCGTGACGGACGACAGCATCCAATCGCCGTGGGCCCGCTCCGGCTGAGAGCCTTTGATGGTCCCGCGATAGACCTTGCGGGCATCGGCCGGGTAGTCTCCATCTATGGAACGCAGCCGTCTGCTCGTCGTCGGTGGATCGCTCGCCTTGAACGGTCTGGCTTCATGGACGCTCCTGCCTTTGGCGATCCCGCCCTATCACGGATACTCTCTGTCTCAGCTCCTCGATGTTCTCCTCTGGCAGGGAATCGGGGCTGTTGGCTGGCCGCTCGCCGTGATCGGTGCCGCCCTCTCGCTTCCCTTTGCCCAAGGAGCCGTTGAACTAGGAAGCTTCCTCCTCCTGCTTCTGTATCCTGCCATGCTCTTCCTTCTCATCCGAGTCTTCGCGGCAAAGGCCCTCCGGCGCTGGGAGCTGCCACTCCTGCATTTGCTGCTGACCCTCTCTTTCGCCGCCATTTGGTATCGCGTCCTCAATGGCTACGGCTTCATGGCGGGGTAGCCCCAGCAAGGCCCCGCCCAGCTGCCTGGTGGAGCCGAACCGGCCTGCCGCGACAAAGAGAGTTCGTGATTCGCCTTGGAAGTTGGCGGGAGATCCGTCCCGTCTTTTGGGTGCTATACCCTGGTATCATCGCAGTCGCTTCGCTACCGCTGCCAAGGAGTGACTGCTGGTGAACGATCACAACGACCACGCGCACGTTGTCGTCAATCCCTTCCTCATCCACATCGGTGCCCTGGCAGTCGGCCTCCTCATGCAATGGCTTCTTCCCCTGCCGTTCTTGTCGGTCACAGTCGGTCGTTTTGCAGGAGCGGTCATCTTCCTGCTCGGCTTGACCGTTGGCATCCCCGCGTCCCGGCAGATGAGGATGGCCCGAACCACCTTCAACCCAGGACGCGCCACGACGGCTCTGGTCACCAAGGGCCCCTTTCAGCGTTCGCGGAACCCGATCTACATCGCCCTGTTGCTCAACTACGCGGGCCTGGCCGTCTTCTTCGGCACTCCTTGGTCGCTCCTGCTGCTCCCGGTGGTTGTCTGGCTCATGAACCGTTGGGTCATCATGCCCGAGGAGACCTACCTCGCCAGGAAGTTCGGCGCCGAATACGCACAGTACTCGTCGATGGTCCGCCGCTGGATATGAGCTGTCCCGACGTGCAGCTGCGGCACCATCGAGCGCTGAACACAGGATGGGGCCAGCCGCGCCTCGCCTGATTCGACGGAGAAGCTTTGAATAGGGACGCTCCCGTAATCTCCGCCGATCGCCTTGATCTCATCACGCTGTCCACGGACGTCCTTCGCCTCTCGTTGGCCCGGGACGTCCCCGCCGTCGAGAGGCGCCTTGGCATCTCCGTCCCAGCGGACTGGTTTGAGGAAGTCGGCCTGATCCGCTTCCGCCTCGAGCAACTGGCGGAGGACCCGACCTATCTCCCTTGGAGTGTGCGTGCGATGTCGCACCGGGCGGAGCGCCAGATGGTCGGCTACATCAACTTCCACACCAAGCCGGGCGATCCGTACCTCAACGCCCACGCTCCAGACGGTGTCGAATTCGGGTTCGAGGTGTTCCCTCCCTACCGGCGGCGAGGCTTCGCAAGGGAAGCATGCCACGCCATCATGAAATGGGCCTACGAGCGTCACAGGATCCCCGAGTTCGTGGTCTCGATCAGCCCGGAGAATGTCCCTTCCCTCCAATTGGCCAGGTCGCTGGGATTCGAACGCGTGGGATCCCACATGGACGAGAGGGACGGCCTGGAGGACGTTTTCAAACTCACGTATCGCCCCAGAGACGCGGCTTGACGATTCGGTAGGGTCCGAGCCCTGGGCCTGGCCCATCGAAGCTACGTAGGCCGCCGCAGAACCTGCGGGAGATCCCTCTTCCTGGACCGAAGGTTAGCAGCCGGGCAACACGTCCTTACGACTGCCTATCGCTCTCCCTCCCTGTCGTCCAAGACGGAGGATAATCTCCCCACACGCTAGACGCGGAAACGAGCAGCCTACAGAAAGGGCGCCAGGTCTACATGAGACGACTTCTCCTCCCCTTGATCACCCTCACGGCCCTCGTCGGATGCGGGCCCAGTCGATCGGACTTCTGGGACGAGGAATTGAATCCGCTCTTGGTCGAATTCGAGGCTCAAGATCAACTCGCCGCGTCCTCCCCTCGGGGGCAATTGGCTCCGGTCCTTGGTGAGATGTCCAACCTTCAGCAACAGATGAAAGACCTGTTGGAGTCGCCCGGCACTCCCGATTGCGCCATCCGCGGTATGTCGGCGCTGGTCACGAGCACAGCTTCCGTGATCTCTGCGGCTGAAGACTGGGCCACCACCGAAGCCAGGTGGTCGACCCGGCAACTCGCCGACCACGATCAGCGCGTCGCCCGGGAATGGACAACGGCCTACGAAGGGTTCCATTCCGCCCAGGCGACGATCAAAGAAGACTGTGGGTTCTAAGACTCAGCGTGGGGGCCTGGTGCGTTGGAACCCGGCGGAGCTGGCCGATCGCTGCGGCCGGGGAGATCCTTCCAACCTGCCTGCGCCATGGTGATCGTGTTTCGAGGAGGACTGGGATCGGTGAGTTCGGCCGATCCGGTTTGGGACTGGGGAGGAGCCGGTCAGCTCCCGAAGGCCGCTTTCCCTTGGAGCAGCAGTTCCTCGACCTCCCGAGTTGCCACTTCGAGGGAGACGCCTTCGGCGGCGGCCCATTCCGAACACACTGCCTGGCGGATGCTGCGCAAAGCCGTCCCCGTGCTTTCATTCAGCGGCTTGCCCCACCCATGAGCGGTCAGATCGCGGACCAGTTCGCATCTGGACCGGAACGACCCTTCGCGCAGCCGTTCCGAGATCGCCAGCTTTCGCTCCTTGATGTCCGAAGCTACCGGTCGGGGCTGCGCCCTGAGGAGCACGCGGTACTTGTGGAGTTCCGTCCGAGAGGTCACCTTGCGCAAGCCGTGGCCGGGGCCATCTACCGGCACCCAGACGGTGCCCGAGGCGATCGCGATTTCGTAGTACTCTCTTGGCCTTTCCTCACCGAACTGCCGCTGTTCCAGCTTGACCACACGTCCAACCCCGTGCTGGGGATGGACGAGCCAATCACTGGGGCCGAAGCGCATATCCAGGCCTCCTTCATCTGAGGCGGGTGCTGACCGTTCACCGAACAAGATGCCGCCAGGCCCATATGGGGGTCTGACGGCATGACTGCACGCTAAACCAGCTATACGGTTGCTGCTATTATACTACCCAAACCCTCGTCCATCGATCCGTCTGACGGCGTCCGGCGACCCCCACGGCTCATCGGCCTCGGACAGGAGTGAGGTCAACGCTTTATCCATATCGGCCAACAACTCGGAGGCTTCTGATTCCGCTCGTGACGACAATGGTCCCGAATGTCGACGCCAGGCCTGAGTCGAGCCAGAGGAGTTGGAGGAGGATCGCCTCGCCAGGAGCAGCCTCCGCGTTCGTCTGCTACTATGGATGTGGCTTTCCGGCACCGGGAGGAATGCCCGCCATCAAGACCCCCCCGCCATCACGTGTTGCACCAAAGATGGACCTCGAGGGCTTCTTCGAAGGGTTTGAGCTGTCAAGGACTCTCTTCAACCTCCTTCGCAGGGCAATGGACCGGCTGCCAGCCGTTTCGATGGCTGTCAGCAAGAGCCAGATTGCCTTCCGCCGGAGAAGAGCCTTTGCCTGGGCCTGGATTCCTGACCGCTACCTTCCTGGTCGGCATGCGCCCCTGGTTCTGTCGCTTGCGTTCCGGTACCGCGAGCCTTCTCGCCGCTGGAAGCAAGTGTACGAGCCCAGGCCGGGGCGGTTCACACACCACCTTGAGCTCCGTTCGCCAAACGATCTGGACGAGGAAACCGTCCATTGGATTTGGGAGGCGTGGGCCGAGGCCGGATAGGGTTCTCGCGGCGACCAGACGCCGTCGCCGGTCGGGCCGTCTGCGCGCAAGGTTCGGCGACGACTACGTCCGATACCTCGGAACGGACAGGCAAAGCCTTCCCACTCGGCCCAGACCTTGAGTCTCCACGCCACGCGCTCGCATCCTTTCGAACCCCATCGGGTTCTCTTTCTCGACGTTGCCCACGTCGCCCAGCTCTCTTCTGACCACACAACGGAGGCCAAGATGAATCAGCCCATCGTACAGCTCGTCCTCAAGGCTGTCGCCCTTGCCATGGGAGTCGCGGTGGTGGTGCTCAGCCTTCTTGGGACGGCATCCGTCAACACGCTCGTGACGCTGCTCGGCATCGGGCTATTCTGCCTTGCGCTGTGGGCGTTCCGCCCCTAGCCGGATAGCCTGGCGCCGCCTTTCCCTCCAAGGCAGCCCCATCGAACGACTTCGTGGAAGTGGCGGCCCAAGGATTCGGTTGACCCGGCCGTAGGGAGTGCCGTCGGGAAAATGTTGGACCGGATGTGGGAGGAGGTGGACTGTGCCGCCCATGATCGAGTCGGATCCATTCCGGTTGGAGGAGGCTCTGGCCTCCCTTGCGGAAACGCCTCGAGTCTTGAGTTCGCTCCTGGGAAACCTGCCGGACAGCTGGCTTCACTTTCAGGAGGATCCAGAGGCCTGGAGCCCCCATACCGTCCTGGTTCACTTCGTTCACAACGAGAGGTCCAATTGGATCCCCAGGGCGCGAGTCGTTCTCTCGCAGGAGGCCGTCCGCAAGTTCCCGCCCTTTCAACAACTTCCCGCCGAAGGCAAGCTCATGGAGGCGGGTGTCCCCGAGCTGCTGGCGGAATTCACCCGTCTGCGCCAGGAGAGCCTTTCCTTCATCGGCAGCCAACATCTCGGTCCGGCACAGCTTGCCCGAGAGGCCGAACACCCGTCCTTGGGGACGGTCAAGCTGGCGAATCTGTTGGCCACGTGGGTCGTCCACGACTTCAACCACCTCCACCAGATCGTCAAGACCCTGGCGAAGCGCTATCAGGTATCCGTTGGGCCATGGAGACAATACCTGGGCATCCTCGATTTGTAGAGACCGATCTCCGGCTGCGCTTCATCGCTCTCGGGGATGAGCCCGTCATACGCACCCGGTCGTCCTTCCCGAGGGAGACGTGACGACAACGGCCGGCAGCCGTCCGCGTGGGCAGCGCCCTGGGTCACAATGAACCCCGACGCTCCCGCCACGATCGTGAACGTGGGGTACCGCTCCACGAACTATTGGGTTGTCAGCGCCGGTGTTTCCCGGTTGCTTGTGGACATCGGCTGGCCGGGCTCGATGGGCGCCATGAAAGCTAGTCTCAGAAGAATGGGCGTTCCTCTGCCGCAGATCCGCTATGCCCTGGCCACCCACTACCACATCGACCACGCTGGCCTCGCCGAGGAATTCAAGCGTGAGGGCGTCCCGCTGCTCGTGCTGGACGCCCAGGTCGCCGCGATCCCCGTCATGAAGACGTGGACCAAGCCCTCGGACCACTACGTCGACATCACGCAGGACGGAAATGTCACCATCGCTTTCGAGGAGAGTCGCCGGCTGCTCAGGCAAATCGGCCTTGCCGGGGAGATCCTCCACACTCCCGGCCACTCGGATGACAGCGTCAGCCTCCTGCTGGATGACGGCTCCGTCTTCACGGGTGATCTGCCGCCCGAGGAGTATTCCGCCGACAATCCACCCGCCCTGCAAAGTTGGCGACGGCTTCGAGAACGAGGCGCAGCGACGATCTATCCCGCCCACGGCCCCATCAGGAAGATGAATCCCAATCCCTCGACAGGAGCGGCCCCGCGGATGTGAATCCACGTGGTCCTCAGCCTGGTTCTGTTCGCCCGAGTCCTTCGAAATCATCGGGCCTGACACCGTCCCAACTGGGCCCCCCGCGCCGGATCGGCAGCCCAACAACTCGGACGGGCTAATGCCCTTCAGGATGGAACCCGGGACTTGTCTTGCCGCCAGGCCTGTCGTAGAGTGGGGCCTGCCTCGCCCCCGGTGGCCGCCCCGGCCCATCCATGGAGGTATGTATGCCCAAGGTGAACCTTGCTGAGAAGTTCGACCTGATCCGGGAGTACTGGTCCCCCAAGATCGCCGGCCAACTCAACGGCCAGTACGTGAAACTCGCCAAGTTCAAAGGCGACTTCGTCTGGCACCTCCACCAGAACGAAGACGAGCTGTTTCTGGTGACAAAAGGTCAGCTGACCATTCAGCTCAGGGATGGCGCCGTGACTCTCAAGGAGGGCGAGTTCTTCATCGTCCCCGCGGGCGTCGAGCATCGACCCGTCGCCGAGGAGGAGGTCCATGCCCTCCTGCTCGAGCCCATCTCGACGCTCAACACCGGCAATGTCACCGACGAACGTACGTTGCAGGAATTGGAATGGATCTAGCTAGCCGGACCCTTTCTGCGCATCAGCCAAGCAGCGAGGTCCCTTCGCGCAAAGGAGCGCGGACAGGAATGACCCAGTCGATCCTTCATGTGGCTTTGGTCGTCCGGGACTACGACGAGGCCATCGCGTTCTTCTGCGGCAAGCTTCACTTCAGGTTGGTCGAGGACACCTATCAGCCCGAACAAGACAAACGTTGGGTCGTTGTTGCCCCTCCCGGCTCGGACGGCACGTCGGTCCTCCTGGCGCGCGCCACCAATCCGACCCAGTCGGCCGCCGTCGGAAATCAGACGGGGGGAAGGGTCTTCCTCTTCCTCCGAACCGATGATTTCTGGCGCGACTTCAACGACATGCAGTCCGCGGGCATACGGTTCGTCCGGCAGCCCAAAGAGGCGCCGTACGGAACCGTCGCGGTCTTTGAAGACTTGTACGGGAACTTGTGGGACCTCATCCAACCGGTTGCCGGCCCGCCCGCTTGACGAAAGCCGTCTACATGCTTGAAGCGGTTCACCACAGGCTTGCCTTCTCTGTTGCGTTGGCCTAAAGTGAGCCCGCCGTCCCGCAACGGCGGGCAGCCTGACGAGCCCGGGAGTCTCCTTGTTCGACTGGCCTCTCCTCTTCAGAACCGCCCTTCTGTCCGGCCTGGTGTTGTCGGTCACCCTGACGGTCCTGGCGGTTCTCAGCGCTTCGGTCGCGGCGGACATGTGGGTTGGCGATTACCCTCCGGACATTCGGCAGAAGTACGGCCCCATGTCCCCCCGAGCCGCCCGACTCCGCCCACTTGTGGCGGCCTCGTTTCTCGTCGCCGTTCTTGTGGTCATCCTGCTGGGGCTAGTCGCCGTGAGGGCCAGGACCAACGATGTCCCCTTCCTGCCGGCGCTGACGTTTTCTGCCGTAGCCCTGTTGGTGTTCAACACGCTCGATTTGCTCATCCTCGACTGGCTTCTCTTTTGCACGATCCAGCCCCGGCAGATGATTCTCCCGGGGACTGAGGGAATGGCGGGTTACCGGGACTACCGCTTTCACTTCATCGGATTCTTGAAGGGTTTGGCGTTCTGTGGAGTTGGTGGACTGCTGACAGCCGGAGTCTGGATGGTTGTTCAAAGGCTCGCTGGATAGACCAAGGGGACCATCATGTTGCCGACCTCCACCCTGAAGGTTCTCCTGGTTCTGCCCCCGCTGATCACGGCCTCCGCCTTCCTGGCCATCGGCGCCCTGGTGGGAATCCGCAAGAAGCCCCTCGTCTTTCGGGCGACGGCAGCCGCGTGGCTGGTCACCCTCGCGGCTGCCCCCACACTTCTGGCCGTCGTTTCCCTCTTCACCGAAGCTCCCGCGGCCATTTGCAGCCCGGCGTTCCTCTTCCTTGTGCTCCTTGCCGTGATCCTCTTCGCCGTCTGGAGGCCCTCGGCCGGATTCATCGTCGTCGCCGTTTCGGAGCGCGGCTTCCGAGCCGGCTTGCAGGCCGCCCTCGAAGGCCTTGGCTTGCCTTACCAGGAGTCCCTCCTGGGCTTCACGCTCGCCTCTCTCCACGACACCTTGCAGGCGAGGGCCTATCCCGCCCTCCTGAGCGCGTACTTCCGAGTGAGATCGCCCGAGAATAGCCAAATCGGCAGTCAAATCGCCGAACGGTTCCGCGACCACATCCGGCACCACGGCGAGGGCAAGACCTATTCTGCCGCCTTGCTGTACGGCGGTGCGGGGTTGGTCTTCCTGCTGCTCGCGCTCTATCAGGTGGCAAGGTTCTGGACCTAGGACCAACAACTCGGCTCATGCGGCTCGTCGGCTCCAGGACCACGACCACCGGCGTGGTCATCGCGACATACCGGAAGCCCGATCGGGGCCGCGGGCCCGCCCCTGATCGAGGTGCAGTCCTGTGACCACCAACAACCCGTATCCTCGTCTCCGAGACCTCGCCTTGGGCATCCGGCCGCACTAGCTCGGCCTTCCAGCCGATTGGCCGCACGACTCTCCGTACGGAGTCGTGATGGACATGGGTCTCGGCAAGGCCGTGGCTACCCTGACGTCGTTCCTATCGGGAGATGCAAGTCTGTACTACAGCACCGGCGGCGGGGTTCTGGGAGGTGTGGGGCACGCGGCCTTGCGCGACGCCGCGAAAGCGTTCGTTCGCGTCGCCTCGGACTCGCTCGATCAGACGAGCCAGACATCCGATCATCCGCTTCCGGCCACCGGCCAGGTCTACTTCTATCTTGTCACGCCCGAAGGATGGCGTCGCGCCGAGGCGAAGTACACCGAACTCATGGCCGGCCAGGGTGCGCTGGCGGCCTTGTTCGGAGCCGGGCAAGACGTCATCACTCAGTTCCGCAAGATCGAGGAATCCCGGGCCAAGCAACCCTAGGATTGGAGCCGCTCCTCGGCTTTCCCGGGGCCGCGCCGCAATGACGCTGATGGAAGACTTGCCTACCGTTCTCGCCAGGCGTAGAGTGATGGAGGGCTCGCCACCAAGACCAACCGGCGGGAGCTACACTACACCCCAGGAGGTTTCAGTGAGCACAGCGGCCGACCTCCTTCTCGCAGCCTCCAACGATAGCAGCTCCATCCTGGCCTCCGACTACCCTCTGGGAACGTTCAAAGGCGTCAACGTCGACGGCCTGGATCCCCTCAAGCTCGCCGCGCTTCACTCCTTGTTTCTCCAGAAGACCTTGGCGGAGTTGCTGCCGGAGTACCAACCCATGGGCCAGGCCTCTCCGCAGGGGCCCTGGCTGATCAGGCTCCCGACGGAGCTGATCACCTCGCTCAGCAACATCGCCCCGCCCGATCAGGCTTCCGTGGCCGCCCGATGGGCCTCGACGGAACAGGCGAAGGAGGGAGAATGGTCGGAACAAGACGCCGACAGCTTCCTTGGCCGCCTCGTGCCCTTCGCCCAGACCGCGGCATTCGAAGGCAAGGACCTCTTCCTCTGGATCTACGACTGAACATATTGCCGGGTGCCAACAACTCGCCGGAGGCACGCGATTGCGATGACGGCCAGGCTGTGTAGAGGGTCGAGAGCGCCCTACCCATGATCGACGAACCGCGAACCGGATGGCTCTATGCGGCCTTGCGCAAGATCACCGCGTCACGCGTGGGCATCTGGCTCTTCTCCCCCACCCTTCACCTCCTTGACCGAGCGACCCTGGCTCTGTCGATGGGAAATGCCACGCTCTCCGGTTTCCTGGGGGGAGTCTCCGTCGTGACCGTCACCCCATCCGCTGGGAGGACCGGCAAGGCCCGTTCAGTCCCTCTCTTCGGCATCCCCGCCGGCGAGGCGATCATCGTGATCGCTTCCAACTGGGGCCGGCCCCACAACCCCTCCTGGTACAGACGTCTGAAAGCCGATCCCAGGGTCGCCGTCACCTACCGCAATCGGACGGC
>DATIFK010000080.1:0-38986 GCA_035455265.1 Anaerolineales bacterium | reverse complement strand
TTCTATCGGTGTCCGTCGCCCCCTACACGCTCATGGCACTGGCCTTTCTGGTGCTGTTGCTGGGGAATCTGATTCGGGGCTTCTAGGGTGACCGCCACGCCGGCGTCTTTGAGTGTTCCGAGGCCCAACACCGAACGCTTGATATGGGCCTGCTCGATCTGGAAAGGTCGAGAAGGTCCTCAAGCCGACTCGATGAAGTCCTCCGCCGCATCGGCCGGACCGGCCTGTTCCCCGCCCGGTTGACCGCGCAGGAAGTGCAGGTGGTCCATGATCCACAGGTACAGGTCCGTGGCCGTGCGGCCGGGGAACTCATCCAGGACGTCGGAGGACTCCACCAGATCGACCACGGGGCGGTAGAGCGTGTCGTACCAGTGGGTCACCGACTCTTCCTCAGAGACCGGCCGTTTCTCGTCGATGCCCATGAAGTAGCGGTGGACGCAGATGTGCTCGAGCAGGCGGTCGTAGCCGCCCAGGATGGTCGGTTCGACGACGGCCTCGGGGCGCAGCCGATCGAGCCGCGTTCGTTCCAGGAACTCCACCGTTTCCCCCATGCGCTGCAGGTCCTCCGCGCGGATGTCCGGGGTGACGGGCACGCGCGACTCCACCTCGCGCACTTCAGCATCGATGTGGGTCTGGCCGTGTTCCCGAGCGACGGAGACGCGGTGGTTGCCGTCGACGACGAAGTAGACCTCGCCCACCTTGTAGAGCAGGACCGGCGGCAGGTCGACTTCGTCGTACCAAGCGCGGCTGATCTTCCTCCAGCGGTCCTCGGTGTGCGACTGCGTCGGCAGAAACAGCCGGTCGAAATCGCGGTATCGATCGACGCTGCCGATGATCTGGGCCAGCGGCACGCTCTGGACGCCGCGATAAAGGGGCCCGCCCAGGCGCAGCCGCTCGCGCACCTCGTCGAAGGCCAGCAGCCGGCGCGGCCGGCCCGACACCACCGACTGGATCCTGTGAATGAGAGCAAGGAAGCGAGCGCGCTGGTAGTCAGCGGCGGAGCGGTCGAAGCTTTCACCCACGCGGTCGCCCGCCTCCGCCGGTCCTGGCCTTCTTCACACCGCCTCCCGAGCCGTGGGGCAAACCGCCCCTTCCGAGGGGATGAGGAGGCTTTCGCCTCCTGGGCGATTATACGCACCCGGGTTCCTCGCCGCGCGGCACGTCGGAGCACGGTCCCCAAGCGCCGGCCCTTGATGGATTGATTGGGAAGATGTAGGATACACACGGACTCTCAGGAGATGCCGTCGCGATCCTCGGCGGGCAAACGGTCGGGGTTCATCCATTCAGCAGCTTCTCCCACCCTCCCGCCAAGATCCTCCAGCCAACCCAGATTCTCAGAAGCCCTGCCGGAAAGCACGATCCGGGCCCCTCGGGCTTCCGCCACCGGCGAAGGGAGGTCCTTCGTGGCCAGTGTCACCTACGAACACGTAACCAAGCGTTTCGGCGACGTCGTGGCGATCGATGACCTGGACATCCAGGTCGAGGATCAGGCCTTCCTGGTGCTGGTCGGCCCGTCGGGCTGCGGCAAGACGACGGCGCTGCGCCTGCTGGCGGGCCTGGAAGAGATCACCGACGGCAAGATCCTGATCGGCGACCGCATCGTCAACGACGTGGCGCCGAAGGATCGCGACATCGCCATGGTCTTCCAGTCCTACGCGCTCTACCCCCACATGAGCGTCTTCGACAACATGGCCTTCGGCCTGCGCCTGCGCAACGTTCCCAAGGACCAGATCACGAAGCGAGTCCAGGCCGCCGCCGAGATCCTGAGCATCGAATCCCTGCTCGACCGCAAGCCCCGCCAGCTTTCGGGCGGGCAGCGGCAGCGGGTCGCCCTGGGGCGCGCCATCGTGCGCGAGCCGAAGGTCTTCCTGCTCGACGAGCCGCTCTCCAATCTGGACGCCAAACTGCGCGTGCAGACCAGGGCGGAAATCAGCAAGCTTCATCAACGTCTGGCGACGACCTTCATCTACGTCACGCACGACCAGACCGAAGCCATGACGATGGCCAACCGGATCGCCGTCATCAAGGGCGGACGGCTGCAGCAGCTGGACTCGCCGCAGAGTCTCTACGACCGCCCGGTCAACGTCTTCGTCGCCGGCTTCATCGGATCTCCGGCGATGAACTTCTTCAACGCCACCCTCGACCGCTCCGACGGATCGATTGTTGCCAACGCCGGCGCGTTCCAAGTGCAGCTGCCGTCCGCCCGCCGCGAGGTGTATGGGCGACACGTCGGTAAACGGGTCATCCTCGGCATCCGGCCGGAAGACATCCACGATCCGGCCTTCGTGCCGGCGCAGATCGCCGGGGCCCCGGTGGGGGCGAACGTCGAGGTGACCGAGCTGATGGGCAACGAGGTCTTCGTCCATCTGAAGTCCGGCGAGGCGATGTATGTCGCCCGTGTCGACCCGCGCACCAACTTCCGTATGGGCGCCGACGTGCAGGTGGCGTTCAACACCGAGAACGTTCACCTGTTCGACGTCGAGGGGGACCAGCTGGCGATCCGCTAGGGGTTGCGTTGGTGGGTCCGGCGGCACCGGGCCCGGATGGCGCCAGGTCGTAACAGGGACGGTGGGACGCAAGAGACCCAGCCTTTCGGCTGGGTCTCTTTTCGTCGCGGAACGTTGCGGCTCAGGGCTTGTGCGGGTTGCCGCCCGGATGGCTGTCGCCCTGGAGCGTCTTTCTGACACAGGTCCAGTCGCCGGTGCAGACGCCGTTGAAGATCGCCCAGACCTCGTCGACACCTACTCCGAACTGCGTCGAGAGGCGCAGGGCCGTGGCGTCATCCTGCGCGGCGACCGTCCCCGTGGAGCCCTGGCGCAACTGCTGGCGGACACAGCCCCAATCGCCGCCGCAGGTCGTCAGCAAGGCTTCGACCTCGGCGACGGTCATGCCATAGCGCTCCGCCAGTCGCTCGGCCATGCGGGCGTCCTGGTTGGCGCCCCCCTGGCCATGTTCCTCCTGGTTGCGCTGTTGCTGGCTGAACGCCTGCGGACCGATGGCCAGAATATCTTCGGCCGAGTTCTCATCGTCCGCCAGGCGATAGGCCTGATTGATCTCGCCCCAGCTGTGCCCAGCCGCGCGGGCGCTCAGGATTGCATCCAGGTCGGCGCCGAACCGCGAGGCGAGTTGTTCGCTGTGCTGGATATCGCTCAGTTGGGCGCCGCCGGCCAAGTAGGCATCGAGAGTGGCCGGGTCGAGGCCGCTGTCTTCGGTCATGCGGTAGAACCGGAAGACCTCGCCGGGATTGTCGCCGGCGGCGACGCGAGCCAGAGCGTCGTCAAAGTCAGCCCCGAAACGCGTGGCTGCCTGGAAGGCCGTCCGGATATCGCCGACGCCGGCTTCACCCATCATCACCATCTCATACAGCTGGCGGGTATCGACCGTGTCCAACGCTTCAGCGAAGCGGTCCAGTTGGGCCAGCAGGCCCCAGCCGGTGCCGCCGAGTTGCCAGGCCAGAATCTCCTCCCAGGTCAGTTCCTCGATGCTCGTGGCCAGCTGGTAGGCATGCCACATGCGTCCGAAGCCGAGCTGGCTGCCGGTCAGGTCGCCGTTGAACATCCCGAAGATGTCCTCGCAGGAGTACAACTCTCCGGCCTGGCCGGGGAAGAGCGAGTCGACAGCTTTGGCGATGCGCTGGGCCATCGGGTGGCAGGCCGCCTCAGGATCGAAGACGACGATGACCAGCGTAGCCGACTCCGAAAGGCCGCAGTCATCCGTCACGGTCACCGTGGCGTGGAACTTGCCGGCGCCGGTGTAGGTGAAGCTGGCCGTCGGGGACGAAGGATCGGACCCAGGATCGATCTGGCCGTCACCGTCCAGATCCCACGCGTAGGTGTACGGAGGCGTCCCGCCGGTGGGCGTAGCCGTGAAGTTCAGGGTTGCCTGCCCGCCTTCCAGCGTCAGGACCGGTGGGAAGATGTCGGTGGTCAGGGTGACGGACGGACCGAGCAGAAGCGCACCGCCGGACGACCCGCCGACCTCGGCTGAGGCCGTGTCCGTGGCGGTCACGGTCCACACATACTGTCCCGATCCGGGGAAGACATGATCGACGGAGTGGGGGAAGGCCGCCACGGCGGGCTCGGCCAGGGTCTCGCCATCGCCGAAGGCCCAGGCCAGGTCGTACGCGCCGCTGCCCCCGCTGACGTCCACTGTGAAGGTGCCGGTTTCACAGACGGCCGTGGCCGAGGCCTCGACGGTCAACCCCGTCTGGGCATGGCCCGCCACGGGTGTGCCCAGGGCCGCCACGACGACAGCCACAAGGGCCAGGGTGTTTAGAGCTCGGAACCTCATGATGCTCCCTCCTGTGCCGCCTTTGAGGTGAGGCGGCTCCGGTAGCGCTGTCTACCGGTAACAACGGGGTCGGCTTGGCATTGTTTCGCCGGTACCCTGGTCCCATTTGCACCTGTGTTATCCTGCGGAGGACGACGTAACAGAGGCCGGGGGGCCTCGTTCTTAATGTCTGGAGAGGCAAAGCCCAATTCTCCATCCGACGGCGACCTCATCCGGCGGGCCCAGTCGGGCGACCGGGAGGCCTTCGGAGAGTTGTACCGGAGGTACGTGGCTCCGATCTTTGGCTACATCCGGCTGCGTGTGGGTTCGGAGCATGACGCGGAGGACCTGACCGAGATGGTGTTCGTCAAGAGCCTGGAAGCCTTGGGACGCTATGAAGATCGAGGAGCGCCCTTCGGGGCATTCCTTTACAAGGTGGCTCGCCATCTGGTCGTGGATAGCTATCGTTCGAAACCCGCCGCCTTGCCGTTGGAGCTGGCCGAGGCCCATCCACAAGACGATCCGGGCGCCGAAGCAGGGCTGGTGGAACGAGAACGAAGCCTGGCGGCGATGTCGGCTCTGGATGGGTTGTCGGAGGCCTATCAAGAAGTCATCCGTTTGCGGATCTTGCTGGGCCTGCCGACAGATACGGTGGCCAAGTGGATGGGCAGAAGCCCGGCGGCCGTGCGCGTCCTGCTCCATCGGGCGCTGAAGGCGCTTCGGCTGGCTGTGGACGAGAGCGATGGCGATGCGTAGTCCATCTGTGGAAGACCTTCTCGAAACATATCTGGCGGATCCCGTTGCCGGGCGGAAGGCGATGGAGCGCCTGCTGGCCGAGAATCCCGACCAGGCTTCGGAGGTCGAGTCTTTGCTCGACCTTGTCGCCGAGCTGCAAGTCGCCGGTGGTGCCCTGGAGCCGCGAGTTGAATTCACCCGCCGGCTGGATCAGCGCCTTCGCAACCGGCTGTCCACCGCCCACGATCGCGCCGCCAGGCCAGGGACGGCACGACCCGCTTTCGCCCTCGCCCTTCGACCGGTCATGGTTGTGCTGACGGCCGTCCTGGCGGCAGCCGTCGCGCTGGGGTCGTTCGGGGTGGTTCAAGCCTCCGCCGGGGCGCTGCCCGGGGATAACTTGTACCCGGTCAAGCGCGGCGTGGAGGAACTTCGACTGGCCCTGTCGTGGACTCCGGCCGGGGACGCGCATCTGCTGGGGGTCTTCGCCGACGAGCGCCTGGAGGAGATCGAAGCGTTGGCGTCGGCCGGGCGGATGGACGACCTCGGGACAGCCCTTGACTCGTACACGAACGCCGTGGGCCGGCTGGCCCGGGCGGTCGAAGTGCCGGCTGCAGGCGGCACGGATGAAGTCCTCGACAAGCTGACTCATCACATCGCCGTTCTGGAAGAGGTGCAGTCGCGCGTACCCGCCCCGGCGCAGGCAGCCATCGAGCGGGTCATCGAACGCTCGATCGACGCCGAAAACAAGGGCCGCCCCGAGCTGCCGACACCGGTTCCGGAGGGCGGGCCGTGCCCGACGGATCAAGCGAACTGCCCTGCGGCACCCAGCGGCACCGACCACGACGAACGGATGGCGGATCAGATCTCGCGCATCTACGGCGTTCCGATCGAGCAGGTGATGGCGCTGTACCAGGGGGTGTGTCAGGGCGATTGGAAGTGTGTGCGCAGCGAGATCCGCCAACTGCAACAGGGGAAACCGCAGCAGAACCCTCACCATCCATGAGGAGGGCCCGGCCGCGCGGCCGGGATTCGGCGGTTGACCGCCCCTTAGCCTTGAAGGCGACGAGCTCGACTCAGATGAGGGCCTCGGGCTGCTCAGCCCGATCGCGGATTTGCCGCGCCAGGCCGCGGAAGAAGACGGTCCGCACCGGAATCAGCGCGTACCAGTAGAGGATCCCGGGCAATCCATGCGGCTCAAAGAGAGCCATCTCGACCAGCCGCGTGCCATGGCCTTGGATCGGCTCGGCGAAGAACTCGAGCCAGAAACCACCCGGCATTTTGAGTTCCGCCCGCAGCCTCAGCCGCTGCGGGGGATCCAGATCTTCGACGCGCCAGTAGTCGATGACGTCGCCGATACGCAGCGCTGTCGGATGACGGCGCCCACGCAGGGCGCCCACGCCTCCCGACAGCGAGTTCATTTTCCCGTGGATCCACCAGAGCCAACCCGGCCTCCGGCCCCTCTCGTCGCGTCCTAGAGTCTCGAGGGCGAGCCATACATCGTCGAGCCGGGCGTGGACATCTTCCTCCTCGCGTTGGATCAGCAGCCCCTCGCGGCTGGCGAGGTGCGTTTCGATCGGGAGGCGCTCCATGGCGCCGGCGGAGTCGGTCCACGCCGTTTCGGTTTGACCCTGCTCGGCGTAGCTGAGCGCCTCCGAGAGGGCCGCCACCGCGTTCACTGGGTGGATGTCGGGAAACAGGCGGCGGGCCGAGTCGTCGCGGACGACCGTCTCACAGCGAAGGCTTTCGATGAGGGGGCGAGCCAACCGCCGCGGGATGGGCGTGAACAGATCGACGATCGCGGCGCAAACGGCGGGGTGCATCAGCGGCGGGGAGATGATCCTGCGGCGCAGCCCACGCATGCGAGCGTAGGCCATCAGGAGGTCGTCGTAACTGAGGACATCCTGCCCGCCGATCTCGATCACGGCACCCTGGGCCGGGATCGACAGGGAGGCCGCCAGGTAGTCCAGCACGTCCTCGATTCCGATCGGTTGGACCGCATGCGAGGCCCAGCCGGGGCAGGGGAGGATCGGCAGGCCCTCGACCAGGTAGCGCAGCATCTCGAAGGAGGCGCTTCCGGAGCCGATGACCACCGAGGCGCGGAACTCGATGACGGGGATCCCGGAGGCGCGCAAGGCAGCGCCGACCTGCTGCCTGGAGCGCAGATGGGGGGAGAGCGGAGAGGCCGGGTCCCCCAGGCCACCGAGATAGATGATACGTCCGAGCGAGGCGGACCGGGCGGCGTCGGAAAACAGCTGCGCCGCCCGGAGGTCACGCTCGGCGTAGTCCCCCGGCGAATTCATGCTGTGGACGAAGTAGAACGCAGCCTCGATGTCCGCCAGCGCCGCCGGCCACACCGAGGCATCCAGCGCGTCCCCTTCGACAACTTCGACACGCGGGAGCCAGGTTCGTCCCCTCAGTCGGGTGGCGTCGCGCACCAGCACCCGGACGCTGTGGCCCTCTTCGAGAAGACGGAAGACGAGGCGGCCGCCAATGTACCCCGTGGTGCCAGTGACCAGGACGCGGGCCATCGAGTCGAGTCCCCTCGCTATCCCAGAAGGACTTTCCCCTGCCTCCGTCTCCACTATGGACCCAAACGAGGGCGATGGACGTCCTGGCTCGACGGGACGTTGATAAGAAGCTGCCAGTTGCCAGCCGCCAGTCCAAGTTCCCAGTCTCCAGTTTCCAGTCACCAATCATCGTTTCACGACAGGCCACTGGCCACTGGCTACAGACCACTGACCACTGACCCCTTTCTCCGGGTACAATCCCGCCGGGCGCGGAAGTCGCCGCCCCGACGTCACGTTCTTGGAGAAGCTCATGGCGGTCGATCTGCGCAACCGCAGCGTCCTGAAACTGCTCGATTTCACCCCAGACGAAATCCGCTATCTCCTCGATCTGGCCCGCGATCTCAAAGCCGCCAAGGCTCGCGGCCAGGAGCGACCCCGGCTCCAGGGCAGGAACATCGCCCTCATCTTCGAGAAATCCTCGACGCGGACACGCTGCGCCTTCGAAGTCGCCGCCTACGATCAGGGCGCGCATGTGACCTATCTCGGCCCTGAGGGCTCGCAAATCGGCCACAAAGAATCGATGAAGGACACGGCCCGCGTCCTGGGCCGCATGTATCACGCCATCGAGTACCGGGGGTTCTCCCAGGAGAAGGTCGAAACCCTGGCGCGCTTCTCGGGCGTCCCCGTGTACAACGGCCTGACCGACGACTACCATCCGACGCAGGTGCTGGCCGACGCCCTCACGATGATGGAGTATGCGACGAAGCCGCTGTCTTCGATCGGCTACGCCTACCTCGGGGACGCCCGCTTCAACATGGGGAACTCGTTGATGGTCCTCGGCTGCAAGCTGGGGATGGACGTCCGGCTGTGTGCGCCTAGGTCGTTGTGGCCGAAGGAAGACCTGGTGGAGGTGTGTCGCCGACTGGCCAGGGAGACGGGGGCCCGCCTGATGCTGACGGAAAACGTCGACGAGGGAGTGCGCGGTGTCGACTACGTCCACACCGACGTGTGGGTGTCGATGGGGGAGCCGTCCTCCGCATGGAAGGAGCGGATCCGCCTGTTGCGGCCCTACCAGGTCAATCAGGAGGTATTCCGCCGCACCGGGAATCCCGATGCCCGGTTCATGCACTGCCTGCCGGCGTTCCACAATCGCGAGACCAAGATCGGGGCGGAGATCTTCCAGAAGTTCGGCCTGGAGGCTATGGAGGTCGACGAGGCGGTCTTCGAGTCAGACCGTTCGGTCGTCTTCGACCAAGCTGAGAACCGCCTTCACACGATCAAGGCCATCCTGGTTGCCACCCTGGCCTCAGAGGTCGTGCGCGCCAGCCGCCGGCCGTCACCCAGTGGAGCGAGGCGCACCGTCCGCGGGGGATCGTCGCGCCGGGCTGCAGGCGGACATCGCCGCGCCGGATGAAATCCAGGTCGTCGATCGGGCCGGCATTCGAGGCCAATCCTTGTCAGGGGGGCCGGTCTCCCGTACAATGCCGGCGCCGGCCAGGGAGTGGGAGACAACCGGACGATCTGCTGGGGTGGCTCAGGTGGTCAGAGCGAGCGACTCATAATCGCTAGGTCGAGGGTTCGAGTCCCTCCCCCAGCACACGAATGCGGCGGCGCGTTTGCTCTCCAACCATTCGGCATATGGCCGGTCGTGGAGGTGCAAAGCGCCGCCGATCCGCGTCCGGATGCGCAGCCGAGACTTCCTTCTGCGGCTAGTCCGAGCATCGACGCCAGCGGGGATTTCGGGACCGATGTAGAGACGCACGTCGCCTAGCCGAAATCCACCGCGCAGGGGATTGCCCGTGTAGTACGTATGTTCTAGACTGTTCTGTGCCAGTGAACCACCTGCCGAGGACCCGATAAGTCACGGCGGGGAATCGCTGGAATGCCCTGCATCCACTGCCCCGCACGGAGAGTGCCATGCGAATGCGCGATGCACTGCCTGGGAGGTACCTCACGGGAGACGACCTGGACGGCGACGTTACAGTGGTCATCGACCGGGTCGTCCTGGAACCCTTCCGCGACCCGAGGACGCGACTGGAAACGCGAAAGCCGGTGATGTATTTCCAACGCGCCAAGCGAGGTCTGATCGTCAACCGCACCAACTGGCGCGCTGTCGCCGACCTGTACGGAGACGAAAGCGACAACTGGACCGGCAAGCGCATCACCTTGACCTCCACGATGGTCGACGCGTACGGGAAGCAGACCAGGGCGGTGCGCGTGAGGCCGGTGAGGCCTCCTGCGCCTGCCGCTCCGGCGGAAAGCGCCCCTGCTCGGGAATCCGTCGAGTTGGCGGATACCCGGCTTGCGGTTGAGGCTCATTCCTGAGGGGCGCCGCGCCCTTCGACCCACAGGCGAGTTGAGGCGGGGGGAAAGTGGGCCGGCCCAGCGTTGCCTGGTGATTGGCCGAGACGCCTCAGGAAGAGGCGGAACGGCGAGGCATTCGCAGCATGGGTCTGGCTGCGTGGCCCGACGCCGGCATCCTGGCGAAAATGGCGGAGCGCATCGACCCTGGAAAGGTCCGGGTCTTGGTCAATCGGACCTTCCCGCTCGATGACGTCAACGCCGCCATGGCTTATCGGCTGGAGACCAAAGCACCCGGCAAGGTGGTGCTCACGGTTCTGTAATCTCGTTGGATCCCCGTCCACCGGGGGAGGCCAACCATTGGATAACCATCCCGGCCGGCTCTGGTTTGCCATCCCGCGAAACCAGAGCCGGCCGGGCAGCTGTATGGCGACGCTTGCGTGCCGCGTTTGTCAGCGCGCTGTGATGGGCGTGCTTGGGGTCCACCTACCGAAGATAGGATCAGGTCGTTCTGCTTGCGACGCGAGTGAAGCGGGCGAAGAAGGCTGCGGCTCGGGAGGCGGCTCCATCGTAGACGGCGAGAGCCCGCCAAAAGGCGACGGCAGCCATGCCGTGCGCCAGCACGGCAAACAGCGGAGGGGTTTGCTGCGTGTAGTACGTCCAACAGGCACGCGTCGTCCCCCAACGCTCGAGGAAGTAGCCCAATCCCGCGCCGGCGATGAACGTCAGCAACTGGGTCCTGCCGTCCGAGGGCGTGAGCGCCAGCCACGCGCAGACAGCCAGTGCCGCCCAGGTCACCGGCTGAGAGAGGGTCGGGCGGACGAACACCGCCATCAGCCCCAGGAATCCGATCATGACGAGAAGGTGTGCCCGGTGAAAGACGGTCGGGACCCATCGAGGGGTCAGGCGCTGCAGACCGCGGACGAGGCGATCGATGGACAGTGTGGCGATCGGCCAGGCCGGGAGGATCCAAAGGGGCGGCCGCTCGTGGGTGTAGTAGGACCACAGCCCGGTGCGCGTGCCCCAGCTCTCGATCACCAGGCCGCCGAGCAGGCCGACGACGATCAAGCGTGTGTCGGATCGCACATCCGCGCCGGCCATGATGAGCCCCGACATGGCGACGAAGATGCCGATGAGCAGGAAGTCCGTCTGCTTCCACCAAGGGTAGGAAGGGTCGTAGGCAGCGAAGTAGTCGCGCAGCAAGGGCCACCAAACCGTGCCGATCAACGCGATCGTCGCCAGGAAGACGCTGAGCAAGAGGTAGCTGGCCCGGCTCCAGGCCAATGTCTTCGTCTTCGCCGTCATGGGGGCGAGACTGTACCCGAGGACGTGTGCCGATGCAAGGGATTCGGAATGCTACAATCGCCTGGTGCCGCTCAGCCTCTACCTGCACATCCCGTTCTGTTCCACCCGCTGTTCCTACTGCGACTTCAACACGTATGCAGGGATCGAGGACCGCATCCCAGCCTACGTCGATGCCCTATTGGCGGAGGTTCGGGCCGTAGCCGCAGGGCTTCGCGGCGCGGAGGCGCCGACGGAGGTGCACACCATCTTCTTCGGCGGAGGAACGCCGTCTCTCCTTCCATCGGTTTCCCTGAGGGCCCTGATGGCGGCGCTGAGGCAGGAGTTCGAGGTCGCTCCGGATGTCGAGGTCACACTCGAGGCCAATCCAGGGACGGTTACAGCCCGCAGGCTGGAATCCCTCGCCCGCCTCGGCGTCAACCGGCTTTCGTTGGGTGGCCAGTCGGCGAGCCCGGCCGAGCTCGCTCTGCTGGGCCGTACGCATTCCTTCGCCGACGTCGTCCAATCCGTGCGCGCTGCCAGGGACGCCGGATTCGCAAACATCAACGTCGATTGGATCCTCGGCCTGCCTCATCAAACGCTGGCTTCCTGGTTGACGACGCTGGACCGGGCCATCGAGCTGCGGACCGAGCACCTTTCGGTCTACTCGCTGTCCCTGGAATACGGCACGCCGATGCGGGCCTGGGTGATGCGCGGGCTGGTTTCCGCTCCCGACCCGGATCGGGGTGCCGACATGTACGAGGCGACGGCGGAACGATTGCGTGAGGCGGGCTTTGTCCAGTACGAGATTTCCAACTGGGCCCGCTCGCGTCTAGGAGCGCGGCCCGATCTGCCGGTTGAGGAGGCGACGTTCGCCTGCCGGCACAACCTGCAATACTGGAGGAATCGCCCGTACCTTGGATTCGGAGCCGGCGCCCACGGCAGCGCGTTGGGATGGAGATACTCGAATGTCCTCTCGCCCGACGGCTACGTCCGCGCCGTGGCGAGGCTGCAGGCGTCGAGGCCTCCGATGGGCCCGGCCGTGGCCACCACGGTACCCTCTTCGCCGTCCGACTCGATGAGTGAGACGATGTTCCTTGGCCTGCGGTTGACCGGAGAAGGCGTCGGCGCAGACGGATTCTCGCGTCGCTTTGGTCGCTCGATGGACGCCGTCTATGGGGCAGAGCTGAGGCGATTGGCCGGCGAAGGGCTGATCGAATGGGCGCCCGACCGCGTCCGGCTGACAGCGCGCGGTCGACTTCTGGGCAACCGCGTGTTCGAGGCGTTCGTCTGACCGGCCGTCCGCAGGAGGGATCCCCGCCCCGGCGGGAGTTGGCCTACTCCCGGACCAGGATGTGAGTGACGACCGTCGCTCCGCTTCCCCCGATGTTCTGAGCCATACCGACACGCGCTCCCTCGACCTGGGTCGGCCCGGCTTCCCCACGAAGTTGCTGAACGACTTCGACGAGCTGATAGACGCCGGTAGCGCCGACGGGGTGCCCGCGCGCCTTGAGGCCGCCGCGCGTGGCGATGGGAATCCGGCCCCCGACGGCGATGGCGCCCTCCCGTCCAAGGCGAGGCGCTTGGCCCCGCGGGCTGAAACCGCAGGCCTCGAGCGACAGAGCGGCCATGATCGAGAAGGCGTCGTGAAGTTCAAACATGTCGATGTCCGCGGCCCCGACGCCGGCCTGGGCGTAGGCCTCGGCGGCCGAACGCTCGGCGGCGGCCAGCCACAGAGGATCGTGGCGTGCGTGCACGGCGATCGAGTCCGTAGCCACGGCCGAGGCGGCCACGCGCGGCGATACCTTGGAGCCATCCAGGCCTTCGGCCGCCAGGATCAGCGCTGCGGCGCCATCGCCAATCGGTGAGGCGTCCAGCAAGTTGATGGGGTCGGAGATCATCCGCGCCCGCACGTAGTCGTCCGCCGTGATCGCCTCCCGCAGCCGGGCGCACGGGTTGGTCACGGCATTGGCGTGCGCGTTGATGGAAAAGGCGGCGAAATCCTCGTGGCGCCAGCCATACTCGTGCATGTAGCGTCGCATCAGGAGGGCGTTCAGCGCCACGAACGACACTCCCTGGTCGGCTTCGTCGTCGGCGTCGGCGGCTGTCGCCAGGGCTGCGGTGGTCTCGTGGCCCGGCGTATCCGTCATCTTCTCGACGCCAACGACCAAGGCCGCCTCCATGGCACCTGAGGCCACCGCCAGCCAGGCGGCCCGGGCCGCGGAGCCGCCCGAGCCGCAGGCAGACTCGATCTTGACCGCTTCGATGCCGCGCAGGCCGATCCAATCCGCCACTAGGGCGCCGAGATGCATCTGTCGGTTGAGGGTGGGGGACAGCATGTTGCCGACGAAGACTCCATCGATGCGGTCGACGCCGGCATCGGCAATGGCAGCCAGGGCGGCCTCGCCCGCCAGGTCCTTGAGCGGCCGTTCCCAGTGCTCCCCGACGGGGGTCTGTCCGATTCCAACAACGTTGACGCTGCGCACGGCGACCGACGCCCTCCTCAGGTCCCAGGCCATTCTGCTCCAGGCGGCTATCGAATCCTATCAAATCGCGTGAAGGGCATGGTACAAACGTGCCGGCGACGCTCGCAGGAGGGACCGTGAAGGACAAACTCGGCTTCATCGGGCTGGGGCTGATGGGCGCACCGATGGCGCGCAACCTTCTGAAGGCCGGCTTCCCGGTGACGGTTCACAACCGCAGCCGGGGGCCCGTCGAGGCGCTGGTCTCGGGAGGCGCCTCGGCCGCTTCGAATCCTGCGGAGGTAGCGGCGGCGAGCGAGATCGTCTTCACCAGCCTGCCGGATACCCCCGACGTCGAGGCCGTCCTGCTGGGGCCGCAGGGGGTGCAGGCAGGCGGTCGTGCTGGATTGCTGGTCGTTGACCACAGCACGATCCGGCCGGCGGCGGCGCGCGACATCGCCCAACGCCTGGAAGCCGACGGCATCGATTTCCTGGATGCCCCGGTTTCCGGAGGGGATGTCGGGGCGCGGGATGGGACGCTGTCGATCATGGTCGGAGGCAAGGCCTCCGCCCTCGAGAGGGCCCGCCCGGCGCTGGAAGCGATGGGCAAGACCATCACCCACGTCGGCGAGTCCGGCGCCGGGCAAGTAGCCAAGGCGTGCAACCAGATCATGGCCGGGGCACAGATGGTGGCTATGGCGGAACTGCTGGTCCTGGCTCAGGCTTCGGGAGTCGACCCCCGTCGGGTGTGGGAGGCGATCCGCGGCGGCGCCGCCCAATGTTGGACGCTCGACGTGAAGGCGCCGCGGCTCTTTCGGGGCGAGCGGGGGCCGGGCTTCAAGGCCCGCATGATGCTCAAAGATCTGGGGATCATCCTCGAAACCGCCAAGGCGTACGGAGCGCCCCTTCCATCTGCGGCCGTTCACCAACAGCTGTACCTTTCGATGCAGGCTCTCGGGATGGGCGAGCTCGACAACTCGGCCGTGATCGGAATCCTGGAAATGATGGCCGGGACGCAAGTACCGAGCAGCCAGGGATGAGTGGTGAGTGTCAGACTCCAGGCTCTAACAACTCCTGGTTGTCGCTATGACCACTGACCACTGACCACTACAGGATCTTGAGGCCCTCCCTCAAGGTCGGGTACTGCAGCTTGGGCAGGAGCTCACGCCGCATTCGGGTAGGGTCCACGACGTGGGGGACCATGCCGATGCGGATGAAGTCGCGTGTCAGCGGCGACGTTGTCCGCAGCAGGGTCGCTGCCACCTCGGTGAGCGCGCCCGCCAACGGAAAGAGGGCTCGAGGCAGGCGCAACGGGCGGGGGTAGCCCCAGTGCCAGGCGAGGGCATCCAGAAATGTCTGCAAGGTCATCGGCAGCTCGTCGCCCAACAGGAACACGCCGCCGCGCGTCGTCGGGCGCAGTGCGGCCTCGGTTGCCCGCAGGAAGTCCGGCAGCGCCAACAGGTGGATCCACGTCGGCTCCGGCCAAACGGGCAGCAGCCGGCGGCGCATGAGCCGGCGACCGGCCTCGATCATCTTCACGCCGCGGCCGTAGATCAAGCCGGACCGCAGGGCAACGGCACGCATCCGCGAGGCGCGACTCCGCTCGAACAGCGCTTTCTCCGCGGCCAGCCGCGTCTGAGCATGGACCGAGATCGGGTGGGCATCCATGCCTCCGGTGGCGGGACGTTCCGGTGTCGTCGGTCCCTCCACATGAGGGAAACTGACCAGGACGAAGCGGTGCACCTTCGCGGTCAGAGCGGCCTCGACCAGGTGCTCGACGTACGTCGTATTCGTCGTCGGGAGAAATCGTTCGGGGCGCGGGGCGAAGAGTACTCCGGCAAAGTGGACGATGGCATCGACGTCTCGACAGAGCCCAGGCAGACTGTCCGGCTGCGCGAGGTCGGCGCTGACGGCTTCCACGCGCGGCGAGCCCGCCAAGTCTTCGGCTAGCGGCGTCCGGTGGACGAGCAGTCGTAGACGGTAGGGGGACCGGTTCAAGTGCCGCGCCAGGAACGAGCCCAGATTCCCCGCCGCGCCCGTGATCAAGACCCGCATGATTTCATCTCATTCCGCGCCATGGTCCATCGGCCAGGGGCTCCCTCCTGGCCGCGTCCAGGCGAGCGAAGCGGTAGGGCGGCGACGAAGTGGGGACTTGGAGGACGTGGGCGATGGCATGAGCGTCCCACCCTCCGCCCAGATTCTAGTCGAGCTTCCGATCGGCACCAGGACGAGCAACGACCGCCGCCCTGAAGTCGTCGAAGGACGGCGGTCGTCTGTCGGGGCGGGCGGATTTGAACCGCCGACCCCCTGCACCCCATGCAGGTGCGCTAGCCGGGCTGCGCTACGCCCCGATAGGGATGCATTATACCGGCCGTGAGGGAAGTCTGCCAAGCAGACGTACCCGATGTGGTCATTCTCTCCCGTCATCCCCATGGCCCATGTGAGGAGCGGGAGCTTGTAAGAGATGGGGAGCCGCAGGCTCCCCATCTCTTACATTTCTATTCCCTCCCCTTTGGGGTGGGGGTCAGCTGCCCATCTCCGCGAACTTGGCGACGATGCGAGCCGTGTGCCGCACCCCGTTGACGAAGTGGTCGATGACCAGGTTCTCGTTGGGGGCGTGAACCTGGTTGCCCGGGTAGCCGACGCCGGCGGTCGCCACCGGCAAGCCGAGATCGTGGATGAATGGATAGTTGGGGCCGGAGCCTCCGGACATCGGCGTGATCAGCATCGGGCGCCCGTACACCTCGGCCGCGCTCTGGACCACCATCTGGAGGAACGGGTCGTCCGGATCGGTGCGCGCCGGAGGATCGCCTCCAAGGTCTTGGATGGCGACATCTTCGAATCCCTGGGCATCCAGATGGGCTCGCAGCTGCGCCAGCACGTCGTTGGGATGCATGTCGGGAACGAGGCGGAAATCCACTTTGGCGCTGGCGCGCGCCGGCAGCACCGTCTTGACCCCTGGGCCCTGATAGCCCGAAGTCAGGCCGCAGATGGTACATGTCGGGGAGAAGATCGCCTCGCGGTTCAGCTCGACGCCTCCCGTCAGTCCCTTGATGAAGCCGTCCAGGCCATAGCGCGTCTTCAACTCCTCCGCCTCATCGGGAAGGAGGGACAGCAGCTCCAGATCGCGCTTCGTCGGTGGGCGGACCTTGTCGTAGAACCCGGGCAGGCGGATGCGCTCGTCCGGCCCTTTCAGCGAGTGGAGCGCCCACGTCAGCCGCCACGCGGCGTTGGCGAAGATCGAACCGCCGAGGCCGGAGTGGGCGTCCTGGGACGCGGTCTCCACGCTGAGCTCGACATAGGAGATGCCCCGCAGCCCGGCGTATTGAATCGGAGTCCCTTCGTGGTCGACGCCGCCGAACTCCCAGATGCACGCGTCGGCCGCCAGCACGTCCTTGTGATCGCGGACGAAGGCGTGCAGGTTGAGGCTGCTGGTTTCCTCCTCGCCTTCGATGATGAACTTGATACGGCAGGGCAGGTCGCCCAGTGCCTCGAGCAGGGCGTCGAGGGCCGCCAGTCGGCACATCAGATGTCCCTTGTCGTCGCTGACACCGCGGGCGTACATCTTTCCGTCCCGGATGGACGGTTCGAAGGGCGGCGTCTCCCACAGATCGAGCGGTTCGGGAGGTTGCACGTCGTAGTGGTTGTAGAACAGCAGCGTCCGTTCGCTGGGGCCCGGTCGATCGGCGAAGACGACGGGCCAGCCCGGCGTGTCGAGAATCTGGACGGTGAACCCTCGCCGGCGGAGCATCTCCGCCACCAGGGAGGCACACTCGTGAATTCCCTGGCCCGTGGCCGAGATACTGGGTTGCGCGCACAGGCGGGACAGCTCGGCCAGGCTGGAGTCGAGGCGCTGCCGGATGATGTGGTCCACGCGGGCGAAATCGGCCATACCGTGATCCTCCATCTGGGTGCTCGAAAATGACGCCGATAGGAGATCGTCGCCCGCAGATTATAGGCTGGGGATCGGCCCGGACGAAGGGCGTCCCGTCTATAATTCCTCGGTCGCAGCGTTGGCGCGACACTCGGAGGCGGCATGCGCATCTACGACATTTCGGTCGGAATCCGACCCGATATGCCGGTCTGGCCTGGGGACCCTCCCGTCAGCCTGGAGCGGGTGGGGGCCATTGCCCAGGGCCGGAACGCCAACGTCTCGCACCTCTCCTGTGGGGTCCACATCGGCACGCATGTCGATGCGCCGCTGCACTTCCTCGACGGCGCCGGCGGGGTCGAGACCATGTCGCTGGAGTCGCTCACGGGCCGTGCCTATGTCGTCGACCTGCGCAAGGCGGTGGTGATCGACGCGGATACCCTGCACGCCGCCCACATTCCCACCCGGGCCCAGCGCCTTCTCTTTCGCACACGCAACTCCGACTACTGGAAGCGCGGCGAGCGGACCTTCCAAAAGGAGTTCGTTGCCATCGACGAGACGGGCGCCGAGTGGCTCGTCCATCGCAAAGTACGCCTGGTGGGTGTGGATTACCTTTCGGTGGCGCCGTTCGGGAGAAGCCGCCCGACGCACGAGATCCTGCTGAAGGCGAACATGGCTGTGGTCGAGGGTCTCGACCTGAACGGTGTACCCTCCGGCGCCTTCGACCTCTATTGCCTGCCCCTCAAGCTGATCGGAAGCGACGGGGCGCCGGCCCGCGCGATCCTGATCCGCGCCTGACGCTCCCGGGCTGGAGGCCCGTGCCATGACACTGTCGACTCCTCTTCTGGTCGGCCTGGTCGTTACCCTGTTCATCGTCTTCGCCGTGCTGGCCGCCGTTCGGAGCGCGAGGATCATCAGCTCCAGCGCGCGGCGGCCGACCGGCTCAAGCGTGCCGGCGTCCTCGAGCTCTCCGTCGGGGGAAAGGCTGGCTTCCACCAGCAGCGAGGCGATCGAAGAGCTCGTGAACCAGGCGCTTGTCAAGGCGGGCGTGAACGGCGTGCGCGTCGACTTCGCCACGGCGCATGACGGCTCGTTGGAGATCTGGATCGGCGACGATCGCTATACTTCGGTCGCTGCCATCCCCGACCCGCGCGTCCGCCAGGCCGTGGCCGACGCGGTGACGGCGTTCAACCGCTGACCGTATGAGCCACATCGATCTCTCGGGCATCTTCCCTCCGATCCCCACGCCCTTCGAGTCCGACGGTCGCCTGGCGCTTGGGCGGCTGGCAGAGAACGTGAAGCGATGGAACGGGCAGCCGTTGCGCGGCTACGTCGCCGGCGGCTCGAACGGAGAGTTTCCACTCCTGACGCTGGACGAGAGGGTCGAAGTGGTCCGGGCCGTCCGGCAAGCAAGCGCGCCCGGCCGAATGGTGCTGGCCGGCTCGGGCATGGAATCGACTCAGGCGACGGTCGAGCTGACGCGACGGATGGCGGACGCCGGCGCCGAAGCCGTCCTGGTGGTTACGCCCAGCTACTATCGCAGCCGAATGTCCGCCGGAGCCCTGACCAACCACTATGCCGCCGTGGCCGATGCCTCGCCCATCCCGGTGGTCCTGTACAACGTCCCGGCCAACACCGGGGTCGACCTACCTCTCGAGGCGGCGGTCGAGCTCTCGCGGCATCCGAACATCGCCGGGATGAAGGAGAGCGGCGGCGATGTGACCAAGATCGCCCGCATCCTCGCCGCCGGCGATCCGAAGTTTCAAGTGCTGGCCGGATCGGCGGGATTCTTCCTCGGAGCGTTGGCCGTCGGCGCCGTCGGATGCATCGCCGCCTTGGCCAACGTGGCGGCTGCGCCGTTGGATCACCTTCAATCCGCGTTCCGCTCGGGTGAGGCCGAAACCGCCCGGACGATTCAGCAGCGCCTTGCGGAAGCCAACGTCGCGGTGACGTCGATGTTCGGGATCCCGGGGTTGAAGTCGGCGATGGATGCCATTGGTTTCTACGGCGGGCCGGTGCGGTCTCCGTTGCAGCCTCTCACCAAGGACGAACACGACCGGTTGATGGCGATCCTGAGGCGCGCCGGACTGCTGAACTGACTGCGGGCCTTGGCGTCGCCCCTACACAATCTCATCGTTCGCGGAGCAGTCGAGAAAGAGCGACCCTGGGGCGGGCCTCGGCCTACAGTTGCCCCGAGCTGCCCCAGGTCTCCAAGAGCTTCTGGTATTCGGGATCGTCGTAGCGTTCGAGTTGGAACGCCGGCGCGTACGTGGGCCGCGGGGTTCCTGTGACCCAGGCTGCCAACAGCTCGCCCGCGGCCGGTGAGGCCATCAGGCCATAACCGGATAGGGCGCCGACCACGAACGTCCGCTCGACCGGCAGCGGAGCGATCAGCGGACGGTTCTCGCGGGTCTTCAGGTAGTAGCCGCCGTCCACGACCGGACGCGGCGCGCGCCCGAAGTACGCTCGCAGGCCGGGGATCATGGTGGCCAGACCACGCAGCGCGATCTCAGGATAGGCCGGATCGAACGGAGGGGGAAAGCTTGGCTCCACGGGCTGCGTGTGATAGGTCCACAGGATCAGGAAGATCGGGCTGTCGTCGGGACCCTCAGGGCGCGCGTGGACGCCGGACGGGAACTCATCGAGCATCCAACGATAGGCATCGGACGACGACCACTCGGCCCTCTCCTCGTCCGTCCAGGGAAGCTCTTGGGGATCGGACCAGATCAACAGAGGAGCGTGGCGAGGGATGAGCCGCAACGGATCGGCCATAGCCACTTTGGCGTGAAGCTCCGCGGACACGGGCAAATCCAGGCCCAGCATGCGGCCGGCATCGGCGAGGAGGGGGCCGGCCGCGATGACATACGCTCCCCCATCGACGACGCTCACGCCGGAGGGTGAACTCACCCGGACGCTTTGGAATCTGCCGCCGGGCGCGTCGATCGCCTCGATCCTTCCCTGGAGCAGGCATACGCCGTGTTCCCTGGCCCGGCCCAACAGATACATTCCGAGTTGTTGCGCGCTGAACCAGCCGCAGCGGCGTGGATGAATCACCCCGACGGTGGCCTCGTTCAAGTAGGGGAAGTGCTTTCGGATCAGGTCGCGATCGGTGATCAAATCCGCGCCGTCGAGCGAATCATCGAACCCTTCGGCGTTGGCCGGGCGGTAGTCGGACCGCCCGGCGCCCGAGTGCATTCGCAGGGGGCCGGCGCCCAGGCCGGCCGCCTCCTCGCCGCTGGTGCGGAACTGAGACAGGCGAGCCGGATCGGCCGTGGCGAAGAGGTAGCCGCGCCGGTTCAGGCGGAACACGTTGGCCGACTCCGCCGCCCACTCTTCGAGCAGATCGATGCTGCGATTCATCAGTCGGACCATGGCATCGCCGGGTCCGGGCCACCAATTGCGATAGCACTCGGTCGACTTGTCGCTCGTCAGCGAGAGCGGCGGGAGCTCGTCCACCAGAACGATGTTGCGGATGCCGTGGCGGACCGACAGATGGTAGGCGGCCGAAATGCCGGCGATCCCCGCGCCGCAGATGACCACGTCGGCGCGCTCCCGGCTCACCGCTGCAACGCCTTGGCGATAGAACGATCGACGTCGGGCCGCGGACGCAGTTCGGAGGTGGAACGCAGCATCTCGGCGCGGGCCGCCACGGACTCACCGGTGGCGTCAAACATCAGGTCCGGAGCGACTTCCGCCAGAGTGACGGCCAGGTAGGCGCGTGCGGCGAGGTCGGCATCGATGAAGTCGTCGGCGGCGACGAGGTCCAGGTCGATGGGGCGGGGGGCGAACTTGTCGCTCGTACGCACGCGGCCCATGTCGGCTTCTACTTGCCTCAGCTTGATGCGCAGGTCGTCGACCCCGTCCGCTGCTTCGAGGCGTACGACGGCGTTCAAGAAACGAGGTTGCCCGGCCGGGCCGACGGCCTCGGACTCGTACACGTGGGAGATGCTCCGTACCTCGCCCAGCCGGCGCAGGGCCAAGACGGCCCTGGGTAGGTTGCGCTCAGCTTCCATGTTGGACCCGAGCGCCACATAGGCGGGGCGTTTCCCCAACGCCGAATGGCCGGGTCTTGCGGTCACGTGATCTCGCCGGCGGAGCGCTCGATCTCGACTCCCACCGACCGGGCGAAGCGCAGTGCGCCAGGCTTTTCGACCCGCACGCGCACGCGCTCGACCCCGGGTTCGGCCAGGCACAGCCGGGCGACATCGGTCGCCAACGCCTCCACCGTGAATCGCTGGACCGTCTCGGCGTGGGCGATGATCTTCTTGGTGATCGTCCGGTAGTTGACCGAGTCGTCAACGGAATCCGACGTCCCGGCCCGCTTCACGTCGACGAACAAGGTGACATTGATGAGAATGTCCTGCGGCTGCTGGCGCTCCCAATCTTGGATACCCAGGATGCCGCGAACGAGCAAGTCTCGAATCTGGATTTCATCGCTCATGAGCTGCTTGCCGGCACCAGGTGCCGGCCTCCGTCGAGGGTGAGAATACTGCCGGTGACGAAATCAGGGCCGGCCAGCAAGTAGATCAACGCGTGGACGGCCTCATCGACCGAGGCCCAGCGGCCGAGGGGCACGTCGCCGATCGCCGCCTCGCCTCCGCCGTCGGCCGGAGGCAGGATGGCGCCGAGGGCCAGTCCGTTCACCCGAATCGCCGGCGCCAGGGCGACGGCCAGCGCCTCCGTCAGCGCCGCCAGGCCGGCTTTGGCAATGGTGTAGGGCAGGTGGTCGGCTCCCGGATGGAGAGCGCGCCAGTCCAGGATGTTCACGATGACGCCGGGGCGCCCATCGCGGTGGCGGGCAAAGGCTTGCGAGAGGAGGAAGGGCGCCCGCAGGTTGACCGCCTGATGCCGGTCCCAGGCCTCGGGCGTCGTGTCGGCGAGAGTCCAGGCCTCGAAGATCGCCGCACTGTTGACCAGCCAATCGAATTCGCCCAGGGCGTCTACGGCTCGCGGCACAAGGCCGGCGGCTTCCTCGGCGCGGGACAGGTCGGCCGGCAGAGACGCGGCGCGGCGGCCCGAGGCGCGCGCTTCCCGGACGACCTCCTCGGCCCCCAGGCGGGAGTCGCCGAAATGCACGATGAGGTCGGCGCCGCCGGCGGCGATCGCCTCGGCGAAAGCGCGGCCCAGGCGGGTCCCGGCGCCCGTCACCAGCGCCGCATGACCGGAAAGACTTCGGGCGGAAAGCATGCGGTTATTCTAAACGCTCCTGCAGCGGGCGCGTGGTAGGATGTCGTCGGGAGGGTTGCATGCACAACATCGAGGCGGCGGCCGAACTCCTGGACGGCATCGGAGTCGCCCGACCGGAGGTCGAGGAAGCGGTACACCGGCTTCTGGAAGCCTTCGGCGAGGACGTCTCCCGCCAGGGATTGGAGCGTACCCCCCAGCGCGTGGCGCGCATGTACGACGAGCTGTTGGCCGGGTACCATGTCGATCCGTACGAGATGATCAACGACGCGGTCTTCGACATCGACTACGACGAGATGGTCATCGTACGCGACATCGAGTTCTACAGCCTGTGTGAGCACCACCTCCTGCCGTTCATCGGGCGGGCCCACGTGGCGTACACGCCCAACGGCAAGGTCATCGGGCTGTCGAAGATCCCACGCATCGTCGACCTGTTCGCCCGGAGACTGCAAGTCCAAGAGCGGATGACGCGGCAGATCGCCGACTTCCTCGGCGCCGCCATCCACCCTCACGGAGTCGGGATCGTGGTGGAGGGGCTGCACCTGTGCGCCATGATGCGGGGCGTCAAGAAGGCCAACGCCCGCATGGTCACCAGCGCCATGTGCGGCTCGTTTGCCGACAAGGTCCAAACCCGCCAGGAGTTCCTCGACTTGATCGGCAAGAACACCGGCCCGATCCTGGCTTGAGACCAGTGGTGAGTGGTCAGAGGACAGCCATGCAGCCGCCTGCTGGCCACTGACCACTGTACGGTGACTCCTGGAAAGATGGACGCAACTTGGCTGGCGAAGATCGATGGTGAGCTCCGCAGGGCCGAGCGGGCACGCGCCGACGGCCGCGAAGGACTGGCCCGCGTGTGCGCTCGGCGTGCCGCCGGTTGGGCTCTGCGGTCCTACTACCTCGGACGGACCGGCCTAGCTGCGCCGGCCAACGCTCTCGACCTGCTGCGCTGGCTTCGCACGGATCCGGCGGCGCCGAAGGAGTTGCGCTCCGCCGCCGAAAGGTTGACGGTGCGCGTAACCGAGGACTTCCGGCTGCCGCATGGCGAGGATCCGCTCTCGGATGCGCGCCGAATCGTCTCGGCCTACGTACACCATCCTGCAAGGAGTTGAGCGAAGGGACGCTACACGTGCCACCCTGGCGAGGGTGGTCCGCCGCAAGCGGTGAGGGGACGAGCGCTTCGCAGGCGGAGGACGGGCGTATGGACATTACAGTCGCGCTGGGAGGGGGAGGGGCCCGCGGGCTGGCGCATCTCGGGGTCTTGAAGGTCCTCGAGAAGGAAGGCTTTCGTATTCGCGGCCTGGCCGGCACAAGCATCGGCGGCGTGATCGCCGCCGGCTATGCCGTGGGGCATTCGGTGGACGAGCTGGTCGCGTGGGCGGGGCGTGCGATGCGGCGCGACCTCTTTCGGGTACGCCCTCGACGCGACTCACTCCTCGGAACGGACCGAATCCTGGAAGTCTTGGGTGAGCTGCTGGGGGATGCGACGTTCGACGGCTTGCCGATCGGCCTGGCCCTGACCGCGGCGAATCTCGAGACAGGACACGAACTCGTCCTGACCCGAGGCCGGGTTCTGGACGCCGTCCTGGCCACGATCGCCCTCCCGGGGATCTTCCCCCCGCAAGTGATGGGCGAGGACCGCCTGGTGGATGGTGGAACGATCGACCCGGTTCCCGTCCTTCCAGCACGCCGACTGTGGAACGGGCCCGTCGTCGCCGTCGCCCTGTCGCCGCCTCCGGAAGAATGGGACCGGGCCGGATCCCCGAATCCGCTGGCTCATCTGCCTGCTTTTGAAGTACTGTCCCGCCTCCGGGCCGGACAGGCGCTGCACATCTTCCTGCGCGCCCTGGAGATCTCGGCGCGCTCCTTCACCGAGCTCCGCCTGACCACCGACAGGCCCGAGGTCGTCGTCCGGCCGCGCGTGGCGTCGGTCGCTCTGTTCGACATGCCGTCGATCGAGCTGATGATGGGCGCCGGAGAAGCGGCCATGCGAGAGAGACTGCCCGAGCTGCGCGCGCACTTCGGTTGGCGGGCGCGCTTGCGGCGATTGGTGGCGTGACCCCCAGCCCGGAAGAGCCGGACGTCTCCCCCCGGCCGTCTTCGGAGAGGGACCTGCGCGCCTACTCCCGCGCCACGCTGCGCCGGCTTGGTCTTGGCGCAGCGATTGTGGTCCTCGGCGTCGGCACGCTCCTTGTGGCTCTGCTGCAAGGCGCGCCGGCAGCGGTCGGTTCCCTGCTGTGCTTTGGCGTGGCCCTCGTTCCGATCGGGCTCATCATCCTGGCGTTCCAGTTCATCGACTGGGCGCTGCGGAGGACGCGTGGAAGCTAGCACGCGGATCTTCGAAGGCGAGCAGGCGGGCCTCTTCTATCGCGCCCGCCGTGCCGATCCTCCCGGCGCGCCGACCGTCGTGCTGCTGCACGGCCTTGGCGGCGATGAGAAGTCGATGTGGGTGTTCGAACATGCCCTGCCGCCGTCCTGGGCCGTCGCTGCGCCGCGGGGCCTGCGCGCCGCGAGTCCTGGCGGGTACTCCTGGGCGCCTCGTCTGGGGTACGCTCACCTGCCGGACTTCGATGGCGCCGTCCGCCGCGTGGAGCCCTGGCTTCACGCTGTGGTCACCCAACTTGACTCGGACGCCGGCCGGACGTTGTGGATGGGGTTCAGCCAGGGAGCGGCCCTGGCGTTCGCGGCGGTCCTGTCGGGACGGGCCGCCATCGGACTCGTCAGCCTGGCCGGCTTCGTTCCCGAAGGTTCCACCCAGCGTCTCCCCGGTCTGCCCGTGTTCTGGGCGCATGGGCGCCGCGACCAAGATGTCCCCATCGAGCGGGCCCGCGCCGACGTCGACCGCCTGCAATCGCTCGGAGCGGAGGTCGAGTTCTGCGAGGCCGATGTCAACCATCGCGTCGGCGCGCCATGCCTGACGGCGCTGCGCGCCTGGCTGGATCGGCTCTCGGGAGGGACTCCCGGGGTTTCGTGATATCATCCTCCCCGCGATCATTTCCCCGCGCGGCCTAGCCCGGGCACCGCGGAGTCCCATGCCCTCCCAAGATCTTCACGAACGGTCCATCAACACGTTGCGTTTTCTGGCGGCCGACGCCGTCGAGAAAGCCAATTCGGGCCATCCGGGCTTGCCCATGGGCGCGGCGCCGATGGCCTATGTCCTGTGGACCCGGCACCTGCGTTTCGACCCGAGCGATCCACGCTGGCCGGCCCGCGACCGCTTCGTCCTCTCCGCCGGCCATGGCTCGATGCTCCTGTACGCGCTGCTACACCTCACCGGCTACGACTTGCCGATGGAGGAGCTGCAGCGATTTCGTCAGTGGGGCAGCCACACGCCCGGCCATCCGGAACGCGATCTGGCGCGGGGCATCGAAACCACAACCGGCCCGCTGGGGCAGGGGTTTTCGAACGGCGTCGGCATGGGCATCGCCGCTCATCACCTGGCGGCGGTCTTCAACCGGCCCGGCTTTCCTCTCCTCGACCACCACATCTACGCCATTGCTTCCGACGGCGACCTGATGGAGGGCGTGGCCTCGGAGTCCGCTTCCCTGGCGGGCCACCTGCGGCTGGGACGCTTGATCTACCTCTACGACGACAACCACGTCAGCATCGATGGCAGCACCGATCTGGCTTTCACCGAGGACCGTGCGGCGCGCTTCGAAGCCTACGGCTGGCACGTCCAGATGCTGCCCGACGGCAACGACATTGAGGCCATCGACCGTGCCCTGGTCGCCGCTAAGGCCGACCCGCGGCCGTCGATCCTCATGGTGCGCACGATCATCGGTTTCGGCCTGCCGACAAAGCAGGGGACCGCCGCCGCCCACGGCGAACCGCCCGGCGAAGATGAGCTGCGCGGCGCCAAGGAGCGGCTGGGATGGCCGCTCGAGCCGCGCTTCCTCGTGCCGGACGACGTTCGCTCGCACTTCGAAGACGCCGCACGCCGCGGGCAGGAGCAGCACCGCGCCTGGGAGAGGCTGCTCGCGAGTTATGCCACGCGCTTCCCGGAGGAAGCGCGCGAGCTGAAGCGACGCTGGAGCGGCGAGATGCCCGAGGGCCTCGAGTCGAGCGTGCCGGCGTTCGCCCCCGACGCCAAGGGGAAGGCGACGCGGGCCGCTTCCGGCGAGGTCCTCAACGCCCTGGCGACGCGCTTGCCGGAACTGTTCGGGGGATCCGCCGACCTGACCACGTCGAACCAGACGATGCTGAAGTCGGGCGGAACCTTCTCGAAAGAGAACCCCTCCGGCCGCTATGTGCACTTCGGCGTTCGCGAACACGCTATGGGCTCGATCCTGAGCGGCCTGGCACTCCACGGCGGACTGATTCCCTTCGGCGGGACGTTCCTCGTCTTCTCGGACTACATGCGTCCGGCGATCCGCCTGGCTTCGATGATGGGCGTGCGCGTCGTCTACGTCTTCAGCCATGATTCCATCGGTCTGGGCGAGGACGGCCCGACGCACCAACCCATCGAACATCTGGCCGCTCTGCGCGCCATTCCCGGTCTGACGCTGATCCGCCCTGGAGACGCGGCCGAAACGGCCGAAGCCTGGCTGGCGGCTTTGCGTCTGTCACCAGGCCCGACCGCTCTGGCGCTTACTCGACAGGCCGTCCCGACGCTCGACCGAACGAAGTACGCCTCGGCTGAGGGGCTTCGGAGAGGCGCTTACGTCCTGTCCGATCCGGGCCGCCACCCCGATGTCGTGTTGATGGCATCCGGGTCCGAGGTCGGGATCATCGTCGCCGCCGGCGAGACGTTGGCCTCGCAGGGCGTGGGTGTTCGCCTCGTATCGTTCCCCTCCTGGGAGCTGTTCGCGGCGCAGCCGGCAGCCTATCGGGACGAGGTTCTGCCTCCGGATGTGCGGGCGCGCGTTGCGGTAGAAGCCGGCGTGGAGCAGGGGTGGGAGCGCTGGCTCGGCGAGAGCGGGGTCTTCATCGGCCTGAATCGGTTTGGCGCCTCGGCGCCATACAAGGAGATCTACCGCCACCTCGGCCTGACTCCCGAACACGTCGTCCAGGTTGTGCACGACCTGGTTGGAGAAAAGGATCGCAGGTGAGAATCGCCTTCGGATGTGACCACGCCGGGTTTCCACTCAAGTCCGTCGTGCTGGAGACGATCCGCCGCCTCGGTCATGAAGCCCTCGATCTGGGGACCTCGTCGTCCGAGCCGGTGGACTACCCCGACATCGCCGAGGCGGTGGGGCGCGCCGTCCTTGACGGCCGCTGCCAGCGTGGCATTTTGGTGTGCGGCTCGGGAGTGGGCGCGGCCGTGGCCGCCAACAAGCTGAACGGGATCCGCTCGGGTGTCTGCCACGACACCTACTCCGCGCGCCAGGCGGTCGAGCACGACGATGTGAATGTGCTCGCGCTTGGGGCGCGCGTCATCGGGCCGGCGCTGGCCGAATCGCTCATCGAGGCCTATCTCCAGGCTGCCTTTAGCGGGGAAGCGCGGCACGCCCGGCGCTTGCAGAAGATCGCCGACATCGAAGCACGCTCGCGGCGAGGCGGCGCGGCATGAACCCGGTTGAGCAGGCCCGTTCCCTGGGCCAATCCTTCTGGCTCGACTACATCCGCCGTGATCTGATCGAGTCCGGCGAGCTGCAGGGGCTGATCGCCGCCGGCCTGGTTCAGGGAGAGACTTCCAACCCGACCATCTTCGAGCAGGCCATCGCCAAGTCGGGTCTGTACACGGCCTCCATCCGCCAGCTGGCGCAGGCCGGCTGGTCGGCGGAAGCCGTGCTGGACGCCCTGACGGTCGACGACATCCGCGCTGCTTGCGATCTGTTCCGGCCGGTGTACGAAGCCACCAGCGGGCGCGACGGCTTCGTCTCGATCGAAGTCTCCCCGCTGTTGGCGCATGACACTCCGGCGACGGCCGCCGAAGCGCGCCGTTTGTGGGCGGCCGTCAACCGGCCGAACGTGATGGTCAAGATCCCGGCGACGGCCGAGGGCATCCCGGCCATCGAGTCGTCCGTCGCCGACGGACTCAACATCAACATCACCTTGATCTTTTCGCTGACGCGCTATGCCGAGGTCATGGAAGCCTACCTGCGAGGCCTGGAGACCCGGGCCGAGCGAGGCGAATCGCTCGACCACATCGCTTCGGTTGCGTCGTTCTTCGTCTCCCGGGTCGACACCCTGGTCGACGCGCTGATCGACCGAATGCTGCGCGACGAGGGGCCGAAAGCGGAGCGGGCGGCGGCCTTGCGCGGCAAGGCCGCCATCGCCAATGCGCGCCTCGCCTACGCCCAGTACCAAGCCGTCTTCCAGAGCCCGCGCTTCCAGGCGCTGCGAGAACGCGGCGCCAACGTCCAACGTCCCCTGTGGGCCTCGACCAGCACCAAGGACCCGGCCTACCCCGACACGGTCTACGTCGACCATTTGATCGGCCCGGACACGGTCAACACGCTGCCGCGCGCCACTCTGGAGGCTTTCCAGGACCATGGCCGGGCAGAGGCGACTCTCGAAAGCGGCCTGTCGGACTCGCGCGCCCAGATCGAAGCTCTGGCCTCCATCGGCATTTCCATGGAAACCGTCACAGAGCAACTCGAACAAGAAGGTGTGTCCAAGTTCTCCGAGTCGTGGTCGAAGTTGCTGGCGGCCGTCGAGGCGCAGCGGGTGAGGTTGCGCGACGAGCTGGGGCCTCTGCTCGGCGGGTTGCAGGGCGCCCTGGCGCGCCTCGACACCGAGGAAGCCGCGCGACGGTTGTGGGCCGAGGATCCTACGTTGTGGCCCGAAGGTCAGGAGGACCCGCGACAACGCCTGGGATGGCTGCAGCTGCCGCAGCGCTCGGTCCAGATCCTGCCGGACATCGCTGCCTTCGCCAACGGCTTGCGCGCCGACGGGGTGAGTCATGCGGTGGTGCTGGGCATGGGTGGTTCGTCCCTGGCTCCCGACGTGTTATCCCGCATGGGACTCGGTGCCGACGGAGTCGCCCTCCACGTGCTAGACACGGTCGAGCCTCGTACAGTGCGAAAGGCTCTCCGGGAAGCACCCGTTGAGTCGACCGCCTACATCGTCTCGAGCAAGTCGGGAACGACGATCGAACCGCTGTCCCTTCTGGCGATCTGTTGGGACCAGGTGAATGCCGGCGGCAAGTTCGCCGCCATCACCGATCCCGGCACGCCGCTGGAAGCCGAAGCCGGCCGCCGCGGGTTCCGCAAGGTGTTCCACAGCCCAGCCGATGTTGGAGGGCGCTACTCGGCGCTGTCGGAGTTCGGACTGGTCCCAGCGGGCCTGATGGGACTCGACGCTCCGGCCATGCTGGAGGGCGCGGCGCGCATGGCGCGTGCCTGCGGGCCGAACGTCGCCTCGGCCCACAATCCAGGAGTCTTCCTCGGCGGAGTTCTGGGCGCGGCAGCCGCCGCCGGACGGGACAAGATCACGTTCGTCGCCGATCCGGCTTGGGAGCCCTTTCCCGATTGGATCGAGCAGCTGATCGCCGAGAGCAGCGGCAAGAACGGACTCGGGCTGTTTCCCATCGTGGGGGAGCCGCCTGGTCCGCCGGAGTCGTACGGCCCCGATCGGTTGATGGTCTACCTGCGCTCGGACGGCGCGCTCGACCGGAAGGCGCGAGAGTGGATGGAGGCCGGCATCCCGGTGGTCATCCTCGAGTTGGGGTCGGGGCCGTCCCGGGCCGGGGCGGAGTTCTTCCGCTGGGAAGTGGCGACGGCGATCGCGTGCCACTTGCTGGGAGTGCAGGCGTTCGACCAGCCGGATGTGCAGCGGGCCAAAGAACGAGCCAGCGCCGCCCTGCGAGGTCGTAAGAGCGGGATAGCGGCGGCGGAAGAGGCGTGGACCGGCGACGGTCTGCACGTCTGGGCACATCATCTCTTCCCGGCCGACACCTCCCTGCGCGGCGTTTGGGAGACCATCGTGAGTCAGGTGGGCAGCCGCGATACGGTGGCGCTGCTGGCGTACCTTCCGCCGTCTCCCTCCACGACCAAGAGCCTGACGCGCTGGCGGCGCCTGATCCGCGAACACCTGGGCCGGCCGACGATGCTCGGTTACGGCCCGCGGTACCTGCACTCGACCGGCCAGTTGTTCAAGGGCGGCCCCGATCGGCTGGTGGCCATCTACTTGCTCGGACCCTCCGACCCCGACCTGCCGGTTCCGGGCGAGTCCTACACCCTGGGTGAACTGCTGCGGGCGCAGGCGGTCGGTGACTTCGAGGCCATGCACGGCCTCGGGCGAAAGACGTACGCCTTCGTGCTCGACACTCTCCAGCGCTTGGCCGACGTCGAGGCGTCGTTGGTCGAAGTCCTGGAGTCGACATCCAGACCTCAGCCTCCTGGATGACGGATCCGTCTTCGACCGGGCAGCGGGACCGCCGCAGCCCCAAAGGCATTCTCGACGGATCTCAAGAGCACATCTTCCGCGTCCTGCCTGAATCGATCCTCGGGAACATGCGCTCAGGCGATTCGGAAGGCTCGCTCCTGTGGAACCTGATCTACCCACGCGCTCAGCCCACCATCTCCCTTCGCCGCTTGCTGCAACCCCGCCCGTTGTGGGGAAGCCCGGCCGAACCGGTCGATGACGACCTGAAGCCGTACTACTGGGGACTATCGGTTGAGGGCGAGCGTCTGCCCTCCTTCAAGGAGGCGCTGACGGCCGTCGCCGGTCGCGGCGACCTTCTCGAGATCGATCTGCTCCTGGTGGGGCGAGAACACGTCGTCGTCGTCGAGGCCAAACACGGCGCGGCCCCCGGGACGTGCTCGCGCTACCAGGCTGGGCGTTGTCCCGAAATCCACCAGGGTTCGGCCGGACCCTGCCGCTACTGGGAGGGGGATCCGGCGCCTTTCGCCTCGACCCTGAACTTCGGGCCTCGGCCGATCGTCGGCGGCGACCGGCCACCGTGTGCCGAGCACTATCAGCTGGCGCGCTGCCTCCTGCTCGCCCGAGAACTGGCCGGACGCCTTGGCCTGCTCCCGCATCTGTGGCTCGTAATCCCCTCGGCCCGCTGGCGAGAGGTTCAGCCGCGATGGCTCGATTTCGCCGAGCGGGTGACCGAGGAGACCGACTGGCGCAGGCTGCGCGTCCTGCCCTGGGAGGCGATCCGGGACTTGGACCGAAGCGGTGGAGTAGTGGGTTGATGCGATAATGAGCGGGATACCAGGCTCACCTGCGATGAGCACGAATCTTCAGAACCCTCGGCCTCGCCGGGAGATCCCTCTATGGGTGTCGTTCGCGCTACTGGCGGCCACATTCGCCTGCGCGCGCCAGCCGGCGCCCGTGGCGATCGCCACGCCAACCGTGACGATCCTTTCGCCGGAACCGGCCACCGTGGAACCCATCTCGACTTCGGAACCTGCCACCTCATCGCCCACCACGACCGCCACGCCCGTGCCCACTCCGGCCGTGCTCCTGGCTGTCGGCGATGCGGCGAGTTGCTCTACGACCGGCGATGACGCCGTCGCGGCGCTCATCGAGAGTCGCCCGGGGACCGTCGCGGTTATAGGAGACACGGTCTACGACCGGGGCCGGCCCAACGAATACGCGCAATGCTACGATCCCATCTGGGGTCGCTTCAAGGATCGAACACGGCCCGCTGTCGGCAATCACGAGTACCTGACCGCCGGTGCCAGCGGCTACTTCGACTACTTCGGAGCCGTCGCCGGCGACTCAGGGGCAGGCTACTACAGCTACGATCTCGGCGCCTGGCATATGGTCGTCATCAACAGCGTATGCTGGGAAGTGGGCGGCTGCGGGCGCAACGACCCTCAAGCGGAGTGGTTGAAGGCCGACCTGGCGGCCCACCCGGGCCTTTGCACGCTTGCCTACTGGCACTTCCCGCGCTTCAGCTCGGGTCACCATGGCAGCATGGCCGAGGTCGATGCCTATTGGGACATTCTGTATGAGGCCGGCGCCGAGGTCGTGCTGACCGGACACGATCACGACTATGAGCGGTTTGCCCCGCAAGACGGCGATGGGCGAGCCGACCCCGAGCGCGGTCTCCGCGAGTTCGTCGTGGGGACCGGCGGCTTCAGCCGCTACTCTTTCCCCGGGTCACCTTTGGGGACCAGCGAAGTCCGCGATTCGTCCTCGTTCGGAATCCTGGTCCTGACCCTCTTCGAAGATCACTACGAGTGGGAATTCGTCCCGATCCCTGGCGATACGTTTGTGGATTCGGGCAGCGGAGCTTGCCACCCGTAGTCAGCCGTCAGCTGACAGCTGATAGCGGTTAGCGGACCGCGGGCATCGGGCAGCGCATCGCCCGTTCTCTAGGGCGCAACCTCGAACGTCACTTCTACGCTCATTCCCGAACGCAGCCCGGCCGGCGGCGAGTCGAGCCCGACCGTGACCGTGTAGACGACATCCCCGCCGAGCAGGTCGGCCACCGGCGAGACGCCGATGACCGTTCCCGGAACCTCCTCGCCCAGGGCGTCGACGAAGGCCGTCGCCGCCTGGCCAATCTCGATCGAGGGGACGTCGCGCTCGCTCAGATCGGTGGTCTCGACTTGCAGGTGGTCGACGTCGCTGACGATGACGACGGGCTGCCCGGGCGTCGCGTATTCACCGGGCGCGAGATCCAGCGCCACGACCTGGCCGTCGATGGGCGAAACGAGCCGGGTCGCTTCGAGGCTGGCCTTGGCGGCAGACACAGCGTCTCGTGCCGCTTCGAGGGCCGCCAGCTGCGCGCCGGAGGCCTGCTCCGGGATGGTCTCCCCGCGCAGCGCGGCGGCGTACCACTGGGCCTCCTGCACCGCAGCGGTGGCGGCGTCCAGATTGGCTTTGATCAGGGCCACGTCGATCTCGGATGGCTGGCCGGTGTACCAGTTGTACTGGCCCAGGAGTTTGTTCAGGTTGATCTGGGCATTGGTCATGCGAACCAGGGGGCCGGCCTTCTTGGGATCGTTGTCCGCCAAATCCTCCACGTGGTTGAACGCGCGCGTGGCGTCGGCCAGCTCCTGCCGGGCGAGAGTGATCTGGCCGCGCAGGTTGTCGATGAAGGCTTCCGAGGCGCGAGGGTACGAGAGCGAGTTGACCTTCTTCTGGGCTGTGTCCTGCGCCTGCTGGGCGGAGGCGACGGCCTGGTCTGCGGCGGCAATGGCGGCCGCCGAAGTCATTTCGCGCAGCGTCCGCTCAGCCGAATCCAGGTCCAGCTGGGCCGTTGTCCCGTCCAGCTCCATCAGCACCTGTCCGGCTCGCACGCTGTCGCCGAGCTCGACGTGTACGGCTTCGACGAGGCCGGGCGCGGCGAAGGCCAGGTGAGCCTCATGCGCCGGAACGACCCGACCGGAGGCGGTCACCTGAGCGACCGAGCTAACGGTCGAGGACGTCCCTCCATCTAAGACGACCGTCGGCAGGGGCGTCGGCGAGGAAGCGCCTGGGCCGCAAGCCGCCAGCGCCAGGATGGCGGCGCCCAGGACATGCCAGGCTCTCATGCGGCACCTCACCCCTTCTTGGCCTGCGCGTTGTGGTTGACCACCAGGCCATCCTGTAGGGTGATGACCCGCCGTGCGAACTTGACCACGCGCGGATCGTGGGTGGCGAAGACGAAGGTGACCCCGGTCTCCTTGTTGAGGCGCGTCATCGTCGCCATCACCTGTTCGCCGTTGGCCGTGTCCAGGTTGGCGGTCGGCTCATCCGCCAGGATGAGCGACGGTCCGCTGGCCAGCGCCCGCGCCACAGCCACGCGTTGCTGCTCCCCGCCGCTCAACTGGTCGGGGCGGTGGTCGGCGCGATCGGCCAGGCCCACGGAGTCGAGGAGCTTCTGGACGCGTTCACGCCTCTCCGCCGGCGGCTTGCCGCCCAGCAGCAGGGGCAGCTCGATGTTCTCGTACGCCGTCAGCGTCGGAATCAAGGCGAAGAACTGAAAGACGAAGCCGATCGTCGAACGACGCATGTCGGCGCGCTGGTTGCGATTCAGCCGGCTGACGTCCTGCCCGTTGAGGTAGACGTGCCCGCTGGTCGGTTGGTCCAGGCAGCCGATCAGCTGCAACAGGGTCGTCTTGCCGGATCCGGACGGGCCGACCAATGCGGTGAATTCCCCGGGCTCGATGGACAGGGTCACGCCGCGCAGGGCGTGGGTCTCGACTTTGCCGACCATGTACGTTCGCGTGGCGTTTTCGATCTTCACGACTTCCATGGCAACGCTCCTCTACTTCTCCGCCCGCAGGGCGGCGACAGGCTCCATGCGTGCGGCGAGCACGGCCGGATACAAGCCGGCCAACAGGGTGATGATCAGGGTCATCAGCGTCAACCGGAGCGTGTCCGGCACGGTCAGCTGGGTGTAGATATGCTCTCGGAGGAGCATGCCGGTGATCCCGAAGTTCTCGACGTTGACCGGGAGGCCGTAGCGTGTGAAGTAGGCAACGACGGCCCCGCCGATCGCCAGGCCGAGCACGATCCCGCCGATGGCCAGCAGCCCCGATTCGGCCAGGAAGATAGCCATGACGGACCGGGCGTGCATCCCGATGGCCGACAGGATTCCGATTTCGCGGGTGCGTTCGTACACCGACATGATCTGCGTGTTGACGATGACCGTGGCGGCGATACCCAGGACGATCAGGTAGAAGAAGACCATGTAGCTGGAGGCCAGCTGCTCGGTTTCGACCAGCAGCACGTTCAGGTCGCGCCAGGTCAGGACCTGGAGTCCCGGCGCTTGCAGCGCGGCGATGACGGCGTCGGTCTGGGAGGTGTCCTTGAGCAGAACGAAGATCGCGCTGGCGCGGTTCTCCGCTCCGGTGATGGCCTGGGCCTTGGCCAGCGGCAGCAGAACCACCAGGTTGTCGAATCCGCTCGTCCCGGTGCTGTAGACGCCGCGGATGGTGAACTCCTGTTGGTCGACCGATCCGTCGGAGGTGTTCACCGACAGGCTCACCTGGTCGCCCGACGAGAGGCCCAGCCGGCGGGCCAGCGACCAGCCAAGGAGCAGGCCCTGGCGGTCATCCGGGGTCAGGAACTGGCCCTCGCGAATCCCGTCACGGTAAGGTGCGTTGGCCTCCGACAGGGGATCGACGCCGACCACGCGCACTCCGGCCGACTCGTTTCGGGTGGTGACAAACCCGCTGGCGTACAAGCGCGGCGTAGCGACGGCCACCGGCTCCAGCGAAGCCAGCTGGTTGGCGATCTGATCGGGGTTCTCGATCAGGTCCTTCCACTGAAGGCTGGTCTTGCTCTCGTCGTACGTCGCTGCGCGCACCTGCAGGTGACCGGACTGCAGACGGATGGCCAGGTCGACGGCATCGCCGTACTCGCCCTTGATCACGGAGGCCATGAGCAAGAGCAGGGCGAGCGCAAGCCCCATGGCGAGGGAAGAGAAGACCGAGCGACGCCGGTTGCGTCCGATGTTGCGAAGGGCCAGTTTCAAGGTCTGGATCATGGCGGACCCTCAAACGTAGTGCAGCGCTTCGGCCGGATCGCGCTGCGATGCCTCGCGCGCAGGGATCACGGCCGCCAGCGCGGCGATGATCGCTACGGTCAACGCCCGGCTCAGGAGCTTGCCGATGCCCCAGCTGGGATAGATCTTGTCGGTGATCAGCGCCGAGTAGCTCGTCAGGCCGGACATGGCCGTAAAGTCCAGACCCACGGCCCGCAACATGCCGTTGAACGCCAACCCGAGAACGACGCCCAGCGCCACACCGACCAGCCCGATGAACGTTCCTTCCAGAATGAACAGCAGCGACACCTGCTGAGGCCTGAGCCCCAGGGCGCCCAGCACGCCGATCTCCCGCGTGCGTTCGTAGACCGCCATCAGGAGCAGGTTGAGGATGCCGATGCCGGCGATCCCCAGGATGATGACGCTGAAAATGTCCATCACCTGGCCCTTGGAGGCGAGGGTGTACTGCAGTTCGGGGTAACTGTCGGTGAAGGCCTGGATCTCGTAGCCCGGCAGGGAGGGAGCCAGCGCCTCGATCAACCGGGGTTCTCCTCCGACCTGGTCGAGGAACACCGCCACTTCGGTCGCCTGGCCGGGAAGGTCGTAGAGGGACTGCGCCTCGCCGAGCGTGATCAGCACCGACAACTTCTCGATGTCAGGCATCCCCAGGTCGTAGATGCCGATGACCGTCATCGTCCGGCGGCGCATTTGCTCGTGGGCGGCCCGCCCAGTCAGCGTGATTCGATCGCCGACGGACACGCCCATGGCGTCGGCCAATCCCTTCCCGATGAGGACGGCGTCGCCGTCGTCGGTCTGCAGGTTCCGCCCGGCGACGACGTTCTGTCCGGCCAGATTGACGGCCTGCTCGACCTCCGGCTCGATGGCGGTGATGCCCACGGCGAAGGCCCCCTCACGGCTGCTGGCCAGCCCGCCGGTGTTGATGCGGCGCGAAGCCGCGACCACTCCCGGCAACCGGCGCGCCGCCTCCAGCACGGAGGCATCGTCGGGGAGGGGCAGGAGGGGTTTCTGCTCTGTGCTGGCGCCATAACCCTCGGCGTGAACCTGGATGTTCCCGCCCAAGACCTTGATGGCGTTGCCATAGATCGCCTGGTTGAAGCCGTCGACGAGACCGTCGTACATCATCATCATCGACAGGCCCAAACCCATGGCCAGGACAATGATCAGGGTCCGCCGGCGGTGGCGCCAGACGTTGCGCCATGCCAGGCGCAAGTAGAGCTTCATACACGAACCTCCCTCTCGGTCCGCCGCAGCCAGCACCGTCGCTCGCTGCCAGGCGGAGCGACGGTCCTCAACCAGCTGACGCCGGGACCGCGTACCACTCGCTCAGCAGCTCGGGGTCGATCATGGACAGGCTGCCCGGCCGCGCGCCCAGAGCTCGCTCGACGGCATCGGTGAAGGCGGCCGTCTCTGCCCGGGCCTCGTCAAGAGCCTGCGCGTTTCCGGGCTCACACAGGAGGCCCGCGGCGAGGCGGTCGCCCAGGTCGTAGAGCAGCGAGAACACGATTTGGCCCACCTGCTCAGGGTAGGCCGGTGCGAAGTCGCCCTCGTCAATCCCTTGTCGAATGACCCGGGTCAGGATCGGTCGAAGCCAGTTCAGGGTTTCGCTGCGCAGCCTCAGGCGGACCACCGCGTTGTCGTCGTGATACCAGACCCGGATCAGGGCCAGGAGGTAGTCCCGGCGAGCCGTCTTCCACTGCGCGGCCCTGTCGAACCACTGTTGGAGCTTGTCCATCGCCCTCAAACGGGGGTCTTCCAGGACCGGCATGAGCATCCGCTGCGCTTCCTCGACCATCCGGCCGATCAAAGCCTGCAGAAGGACGCCCTTCGACTCGAAGTAGTGGTAGAAGGCGCCCTTGGAGATGCCCAGCTCGGCCAAGATGTCTTCGATGGTCATCTGTTCGAAGCCTTTGCTTGCCACGAAGCGCTGAGCAGCGTCCAGGATTTCCTGGCGCCTGGCTTTCCTTCCCTCACGGCTTGGCGTCTTCGGCATCATAGACCGACGGTCGGTCTGTCACCTCGAAGGAGCCTAACCCCCATATATGGCAGCCTCAAGTGCCGAATGTCACATCTGGGATCTATGTGGGGCCCTTTCCCGAGAAGGGTTGCCGCCCTGAGCTCAGGCCGATTCCTCCATGCCTCGCCAGCCCCTCCTCCCTCCGGCCCGCAGTCGAATGGCGCCGGATCGGGGAATCGTCGCCGAAGCGCCCTTCGACTGCGCTCGTCCTTCGACGATGCTCAGGGCTCGCTCCGCTCAGTGCGACTTCCTCGCCCTGGCCCGGCGAAGCGCGGGGCCCTCGACCTCAGCGTTCGATCGACGCGGCGGAGTCTGCAGCTAGGGCCGCGGGAATGGGCTCCAGCGCGGCCATCGCGTAGTACGCCTCCCCGGCGCACGCGCGGCATACTGCTTCGCCGTCCCTCACCACCTGGCGTTGGTTCAGGATCTCCTCTCCGCAGATCGAGCACGCACTGCGGACGCCGGGACGGCTGATCAGCGCTGCCAGATCGACGGTGAGGGCGACCGGCTCAGCCACCAGCAGTTGATCGTCCGGGAGGCGCTGGTATCCGAGGAGCTGTGCGTGCCATCGGTCGGGCGCCTCCGGTGCAGCCGCGACCGCTCTCGCACGCGAGTCGGCATGCGGGTGGATGCGGACGGCATGGCCGCTGACCGTGTCGACGAACGTCGCTGCCACCTTGCCGAAATCCATGATGCGCATCGTGCGCCGGCCGACCCATGCGCCGGTAGCGACGGCGACCCCGTCGGAGGCACAGCCGTCGGTTTCCATGAAGACGATGAGACGTTTGTCGGATCCCGGCAGGTCGAGACCGAGCCAGCGACCGGCAAACATGCCCATCCGGACTCCCAGTACCTGTCGCGGGCACAGATGCCGGTGCACCGCGGCCGATTGCTGCAAAGCCCGCTCCATCGCTGTCTTTGTGTCCATCGTCAACCTTTGTCCGCGGCTGTGTCCCGAGAACGTCTTCCCGCGGTCACATCCGTCATCAGCCGCCAGGTGGGATCCACCTTCGAGGCCATATCGATCACCAG